>NZ_JBFAHP010000010.1:0-223622 GCF_040654255.1 Streptomyces sp. NPDC050732 | reverse complement strand
TCTTCCTGGCCGGTGCAGATGGTGAAGGTCAGGGTGTCGATGAGGATGTCCGCCTCATGGATGCCCCAGTTGCCGGTCAGATCGGTGATCAGGCGCTCGGCGATGGCGACCTTGTGCTCGACGGTGCGGGCCTGGCCCTCCTCGTCGATGGTCAGCGCGATCAGCGCCGCCCCGTGCTCCTTGGCCAGCGCGGTCACCTTCGCGAACCGCGACTCGGGGCCGTCCCCGTCCTCGTAGTTGACGGAGTTGATGACCGCCCGCCCGCCCAGCTTCTCCAACCCCGCCTGCAGCACGGGCAGTTCGGTGGAGTCCAGCACGATGGGCAGCGTGGAGGCGGTCGCGAAGCGGCCCGCCAGCTCGGCCATGTCGGCCACCCCGTCCCGGCCCACATAGTCCACACACAGGTCCAGCATGTGCGCGCCCTCGCGGATCTGCTCGCGGGCCATCTCCACACAGTCGTCCCAGCGGCCCTCCAGCATCGCCTCCCGGAACTTCTTCGACCCATTCGCGTTCGTGCGCTCCCCGATCGCCATATAGGCGGTGTCCTGACGGAACGGCACCGTCTGATAGAGCGAGGCGGCACCCGGCTCCGGACGCGGATCACGCGCCGGCGCCTCAACACCGCGCACCCGCTCCACCACCTGACGCAGATGCTCCGGCGTCGTACCGCAGCAGCCACCCACCAGGGACAGGCCGTACTCGCGCACGAAACTCTCCTGCGCGTCGGCCAGCTCGGGTGCCGTCAGCGGGTAGTGGGCGCCGTCCTTGCCGAGGACCGGCAGGCCCGCGTTGGGCATGCAGGAGATCGGGACGCGGGAGTGGCGGGCGAGGTAGCGCAGGTGTTCGCTCATCTCGGCCGGGCCCGTGGCGCAGTTCAGGCCGATCATGTCGATGCCCAGCGGCTCCAGGGCGGTCAGCGCGGCGCCGATCTCCGAGCCGAGCAGCATGGTGCCGGTCGTCTCGACGGTGACCGAGCAGATCAGGGGGAGGTTCGCGCCGGTGGCGTCCATGGCGCGGCGGGCGCCGAGGATGGCGGCCTTGGTCTGCAGCAGGTCCTGGGTGGTCTCCACCAGGAGCGCGTCGGCGCCGCCGGTGATCATGCCTTCGGCGTTCGTCTGGTAGGCGTCGCGCAGGACGGTGTACGGGGCGTGGCCGAGGGTGGGCAGCTTGGTGCCGGGGCCCATGGAGCCGAGCACCCAGCGCTGCTGTCCGGTGGAGGCGGTGAACTCGTCGGCGACCTCGCGGGCGATGCGGACGCCCGCCTCGGACAGCTCGAAGTTGCGGTCGGCGATGTCGTACTCGCTCAGGGCCGCGTAGTTCGCGCCGAAGGTGTTGGTCTCCACGCAGTCCACGCCGACGGCGAAGTACTCCTCATGCACGGAGCGCACGATGTCGGGGCGGGTGACGTTCAGGATCTCGTTGCAGCCTTCGAGCTGCTGGAAGTCGTCGAGCGTGGGGTCCTGGGCCTGGAGCATGGTGCCCATCGCGCCGTCGGCCACCACCACGCGGGTGGCCAGGGCCTCGCGGAGGGCGTCGGCTCGGGTCCTGCTCTCGGACGAAACAGGCGTGGGCTGCGACGACGGGGTTGGCGACGAGGCCATGAAAGAGCTCCCTGGAGTGCGACGGCTGTCGGCTTTGCGCCTTCTGGTTGGAGGGCGCACTCGGTCAGGGTAGCCGGGACCAAGGTCCCTTTGGGAAGGAGTCCACGAGACGGACGGGCGGGGCGGGCTTGGCCGGTTCGGGGGCTTGACAGGGTGAGCGGGGGCAACACGTGCTGTCCGCGCATTAGCGAGAGGTCGACAACGACCGATAGTGTTCAGCATTGTCGAACGTCGAGTTGGTGCAAGGGGACGGAGGTCGGGGCTGCGATGGCACGCAACATCCAGTCGCTCGAAAGGGCCGCGGCGATGCTGCGGCTGCTCGCGGGCGGCGAGCGACGGCTCGGCCTCTCCGAGATCGCCTCCGCCCTCGACCTGGCCAAGGGTACGGCGCACGGCATTCTGCGCACCCTTCAGGCGGAGGGTTTCGTCGAGCAGGACTCCGCGTCGGGCCGCTATCAGCTGGGCGCCGAGCTGCTGCGCCTGGGCAACAGCTATCTGGACGTGCACGAGCTGCGGGCCCGCGCCCTGGTGTGGACGGACGACCTGGCCCGTTCCAGCGGTGAGAGCGTGCACCTCGGGGTGCTGCACCAGCAGGGCGTGCTCATCGTCCACCACGTCTTCCGGCCCGACGACAGCCGCCAGGTCCTGGAGGTGGGGGCCATGCAGCCGCTGCACTCCACGGCGCTGGGCAAGGTGCTCTCCGCGTACGACCCGGTCGCGCACAACGAAGCCGTCGAGGCGGAGCGCCAGACCTTCACCGTGCGCACGGTGGCCGACTCCGAGGGCTTCGAGAGCGTCCTTGATCTCACGCGCGCGCGTGGGTACGCGGCGGATATCGAGGAGACCTGGGAGGGCATCGCCTCCGTCGCCGCCCCCATTCACGACCGGCGGCGCATGCCGGTCGGCGCTGTCGGTGTCACCGGGGCCGTGGAGCGTGTCTGCAAGGACGGGGAGCTGCGTCCCGAGCTGATCGCGGCCGTGCGGGACTGCGCCCGCGCCGTGTCCAGGGACCTGGGCGCCGGGCGCTTCTGAGCCGCGCCGCACCCCTTCTGGCTGCGGAATCACCGATAACGCGAAACGATCAATAACGATCGTGTTTTCAATAACAGAACCCTTGACGGGCGAGTAACCCCGGGGTGAGACTCGCGTCCATCGGTCGGCATTGTCGAACACCTACCGGCATTACGCGCTAGAGTGTGACAAGGCCAAGGGCCGGCAACGACCTCACCTGAGGTCGCGGACCACCGGAGGGACCCGGGGTTCGCCTTCCCCTGGACGAAGGACAAAGGAGTCGCGGGTGTCCAGCTCCGACATCTTCATCGGCGAGACCATCGGTACCGCCGTGCTCATCCTGCTCGGCGGTGGCGTGTGTGCCGCCGTCACGCTCAAGCGCTCGAAGGCCAAGGACGCCGGCTGGCTCGCCATCACCTTCGGGTGGGGCTTCGCCGTACTGACCGGCGCCTACCTCGCGGGTGGCGTCTCCGGCGCCCACCTCAACCCGGCGGTCACGCTCGGCCTCGCCGTCGAGGGCGGCACCAAGTGGAGCGACGTACCGCTCTACCTGGGCTCGCAGCTGCTCGGCGCGATGATCGGCGCCTTCCTGGTGTGGGTCACCTACATGGGCCAGTTCAAGGCCCACCTGACCGACCCCGAGGTCCTGGCGGCGCAGCCGGTGGCAGAGGGCATGGTCGACCAGAAGGCCGCCCCGTCGGCGGGCCCGGTGCTCGGCGTCTTCTCGACAGGACCCGAGATCCGTAACTACGTCCAGAACGTGCTCACGGAGATCATCGCCACGGTCGTCCTGGTTCTCGCCATCCTGACGCAGGGCCTCAACGACGGCGGCAACGGCCTCGGCACCCTCGGCGCCCTGATCACCGCGCTCGTCGTGGTCGGCATCGGCCTCTCGCTCGGCGGCCCCACGGGCTACGCGATCAACCCGGTCCGTGACCTCGGCCCGCGCATAGTCCACGCCGTGCTCCCGCTGCCGAACAAGGGCAGCTCGGACTGGTCGTACGCCTGGGTGCCGATCGTCGGTCCGCTGATCGGCGGCGCCATCGCCGGCGGTCTCTACAACGTCGCGTTCAAGTAGACCCGCGACAGCGACCGATGACCGCCTGAGACGGATGACCGCCAAAGACGCTTGAGAGCCGTCAGAAAAGAATTCTGGAGCACACCGTGACCGACGCACACACCGCAGGCCCCTTCATCGCGGCCATCGACCAGGGCACCACGTCCAGCCGCTGCATCGTCTTCGACAAGGACGGCCGGATCGTCTCCGTCGACCAGAAGGAGCACGAGCAGATCTTCCCGAAGCCGGGCTGGGTCGAGCACGACGCGACCGAGATCTGGACCAACGTCCAGGAGGTCGTCGCCGGGGCCGTCGCCAAGGCCGGCATCACCCGCGACGACATCAAGGCGATCGGCATCACCAACCAGCGTGAGACCACGCTGCTGTGGGACAAGAACACCGGCGAGCCGGTCCACAACGCCATCGTCTGGCAGGACACCCGCACCGACGCGCTCTGCAGAGAGCTCGGGCGCAACGTCGGCAAGGACCGCTTCCGCCGCGAGACCGGCCTCCCGCTGGCCTCCTACTTCGCCGGGCCCAAGGCCCGCTGGCTGCTCGACAACGTCGAGGGCCTGCGCGAGCGCGCCGAGGCGGGCGACATCCTCTTCGGCACCATGGACTCCTGGGTCATCTGGAACCTGACCGGCGGAGTCGACGGCGGCAAGCACGTCACCGACGTCACCAACGCCTCCCGCACCATGCTGATGAACCTGCACAAGATGCAGTGGGACGAGCGCATCTGCGACTCCATCGGCGTCCCCCCGCAGATGCTCCCCGAGATCCGCTCCTCCGCCGAGGTCTACGGCGAGGTCACCGGCGGACAGCTCGGCGACCTGCTCGGCGGCATCCCCGTCGCCTCCGCGCTCGGCGACCAGCAGGCGGCCCTGTTCGGCCAGACCTGCTTCGACGAGGGCGAGGCGAAGTCCACGTACGGCACCGGCACCTTCATGCTGATGAACACCGGTGACAAGGCCATCAACTCCTACTCCGGGCTGCTGACCACGGTCGGCTACCAGATCGGCGACCAGAAGCCGGTCTACGCCCTGGAGGGCTCCATCGCCGTCACCGGTTCGCTGGTGCAGTGGATGCGGGACCAGATGGGCCTGATCAACTCCGCCGCCGAGATCGAGACGCTCGCGTCGTCGGTCGAGGACAACGGCGGCGCCTACTTCGTACCGGCCTTCTCCGGCCTGTTCGCCCCGTACTGGCGCTCCGACGCCCGCGGTGTGATCGCCGGTCTGACCCGGTACGTCACCAAGGCGCACATCGCGCGCGCCGTCCTGGAGGCCACGGCCTGGCAGACCCGTGAGATCACCGACGCCATGACGAAGGACTCCGGCGTCGAGCTCGCGGCCCTCAAGGTCGACGGCGGCATGACCTCCAACAACCTGCTGATGCAGACCCTCTCGGACTTCCTCGACGCGCCGGTGGTGCGCCCGATGGTGGCCGAGACGACCTGCCTCGGTGCCGCCTACGCCGCCGGTCTCGCCGTCGGCTTCTGGTCCTCGACCGACGAGCTGCGCGCCAACTGGCGGCGGGCCGCGGAGTGGACCCCCCACATGGACGCGGGCACCCGCGACCGTGAGTACAAGAGCTGGCTCAAGGCCGTCGAGCGGTCCATGGGTTGGCTCGATGAGAGTGGCGAGGAGTAAGACATGACCACCCTGCAGAGCGTCCCTGCCCTCGGGACGCATCCGGCTGCCGGTTCACGTGCTGCTTTTGGAGTGGCGAGCCGCGCCGAGACCCGGGAGCAGCTTTCCAAGGCGACGTACGACCTCCTGGTGATCGGCGGCGGAATTCTGGGCATCTCCACCGCCTGGCATGCCGCGCAGTCGGGACTGCGGGTGGCCCTGGTGGACGCCGGTGACTTCGCCGGCGCCACCTCCTCCGCCTCCTCCAAGCTGCTCCACGGCGGTCTGCGCTACCTGCAGACCGGTGCGGTGAAGCTGGTCGCGGAGAACCACTTCGAGCGTCGCGCGGTGTCCCGTCAGGTGGCCCCCCACCTGGCGAACCCGCTCACCTTCTACCTGCCCGTCTACAAGGGCGGCCCGCACGGCGCGGCCAAGCTGGGCGCGGGCGTGTTCGCGTACAGCGCGCTCTCCGCGTTCGGCGACGGCGTCGGCCACCTGCTCTCGCCGTCGAAGGCCGCGCAGGACGTGCCGGAGCTGCGCACGGACAACCTGAAGGCCGTCGCGGTCTACGGCGACGACCAGATGAACGACTCCCGCATGGCCCTCATGACGGTCCGCGCGGCCGTCGAGGCCGGTGCCGCCGTCCTCAACCACGCCGAGGTCACCGGGCTGCGCTTCACCAAGGGCCGGGTCACGGGCGCGGAGCTCAAGGACCGCATGAGCGGCGACGAGTTCGGCGTCAACGCGCGCCTCGTGCTGAACGCGACCGGGCCGTGGGTCGACCACCTGCGCAAGATGGAGAACCCGGACGCGGCGCCCTCCATCCGCCTCTCCAAGGGCGCGCACCTGGTCCTCAAGCGCACCGCCCCCTGGAAGGCCGCGCTGGCCACCCCGATCGACAAGTACCGCATCACGTTCGCCCTCCCCTGGGAGGACATGCTGCTGCTCGGCACCACGGACGAGGAGTTCGAGGGCGACCCGGCGGACGTCAAGGTCACGGAGGCGGACACCGCCCAGATCCTGGACGAGGCCGCGTTCTCCATCCGCGACCAGCAGCTGTCGCGCGACCTGATCACGTACTCCTTCGCGGGTCTGCGGGTG
Organism: Streptomyces sp. NPDC050732; assembly: GCF_040654255.1. Taxonomy (NCBI): domain Bacteria; kingdom Bacillati; phylum Actinomycetota; class Actinomycetes; order Kitasatosporales; family Streptomycetaceae; genus Streptomyces; species Streptomyces sp. NPDC050732. The sequence continues at coordinate 217,221 of NZ_JBFAHP010000010.1, read as the reverse complement.
CTGCCCGGCGGTCCCGGCGACACGTCGAAGGCCAAGCGCGAGACGGTCGTCACCGAGGGCCGCGGCGGCATGCTGTCGGTGGCCGGCGGCAAGTGGACGACGTTCCGCCACATCGGTCGTACGGTGATGAAGAAGCTGGAGTCCCTGCCGGGGCACCCGCTCGGCGACGACTACGAGCCGATCTCCGAGCTGCCGAAGAAGCTGCCGCTGCCCGGCATCGCCAACCCGCGTGCCGTCGCCCACCGTCTCCTCGTGGACGGTCCGGCGCCCGGCCCGCGCATGGCCGCCGACACCGCCAAGCACCTGGCGACGCACTACGGCTCGCTCTCCTTCGACATCGCCCGGCTGGCGAACGACAACCCGGAGCTGGCCGAGCGCGTCCACCCGGACGCCCCGGAGATCTGGGCCCAGGTCGTCTACGCCCGTGACAACGAGTGGGCCGAGACGGCGGACGACGTGCTGCGCCGCCGGACGACGCTGACGATCCGCGGCCTGGCCACGGACGAGGTGCGCGGCAAGGTCGAGGACCTGCTGAAGAAGAAGGACTGACGGTTCATCGGCAGTAGGTACTGACGGTTCATCGACAGTGGGTAAGGGGCGGTCTCCCTGGAGGCCGCCCCTTACGCGTCCACGCACTGGGACACCCTGTGGCGGGCCGGGGACGGGAGCTACGATCCCGAGAACACCCGCCGACCTGCCCTGGAGTGACCATGACTCTCCTGACGACCTGGCCGGAGGCCGGGCCCGAGACCGTCGTCCGCCGTACGTCGGATCCGGCGGAGATCGCCGCCGCGCTCGCTCCGACAGGCGTGCGCTACGAGCAGTGGCCGGTGCGCGAGGACGTGCCGGCCGACGCCGACAGCGACACCGTCTTCGCCGCGTACCGCACGGAGATCGACAAGCTGAACGCCGAGGAAGGCTTCAGGACCGTCGACGTGGTGGCCCTGCACCCGCCGGCCGGCGACGACCCCGAGTGGCCGGGGAAGGCGCGGGCGGCCCGGCAGAAGTTCCTGGCCGAGCACACGCACGACGACGATGACGAGGTGCGTTTCTTCGTCGCGGGCGCCGGGATCTTCTACCTCCACGTGGGCGGTGAGGTGCACGCCGTGTACTGCGAGAAGGGCGACCTGCTCGGCGTGCCGCGCGGCACCACGCACTGGTTCGACATGGGCACCTCCCCCGCGTTCACGGCGATCCGCTTCTTCCACGAGGAGGACGGCTGGATCGGGAACTTCACCGGCAGCCCGATCGCGGACCGCTTCCCCGACTTCGACGAGATCCACGCGGGGTACGCCGCGTGACGGATCAGAACCTGCCCGGCGTGGACGCCGTCGTCCTCGACATCGAGGGCACCACCAGCGCCACCGGGTTCGTGGTGGACGTGCTGTACCCGTACGCGCGCGAGCGGTTCGGTGAACTGCTCGCCGCGCGGGGTGACGAGCCCGAGGTGGCGCGGGCCGTGGCACAGGTGCGGGCCGAGATCGGCGAGCCGGACGCCGACGCCGGGCGTGTGGAGGAGGTGCTCGGGGAGTGGGTCGACGCCGACCGCAAGGCGACGCCCCTGAAGACGCTCCAGGGCGTCCTGTGGGCGGAGGGCTTCGCGCGCGGCGAGCTCGTCTCGCACTTCTACCCGGACGTCATCGCGGTGCTGCGCCGCTGGCACGCGGACGGGGTGCGGCTGTATGTGTACTCGTCCGGTTCGGTGGCGGCGCAGCGGGCGTGGTTCGCGCACTCCGCGGAGGGCGATCTGCTGGGCCTGGTCAGCGGCCTGTACGACACCGAGAACGCGGGGCCGAAGCAGGAGGCGGACTCCTACCGTGCCATCGCGGCGTCGACCGGGTTCGCCCCGGGGCGGCTGCTCTTCCTCTCCGACCGGCCCGGCGAGCTGGACGCGGCGCGGGCCGCGGGCTGGCGGACGGTCGGTGTGCGCCGGGCCGGGGAGCCGTACGCCGACGCCGACTTCGGCGATCATCCGCAGGTTTCAGCCTTCTCCGGGATCAGTCCCCTTGCCGCCACTCCTGACGCTGGGAGCAGTTCATGACCGAGACCACCGCCGACGTCACCGCCGCGGACCTGGCGGAGGCCGGGGCCGTGCTGGCCGCGGAGGCGGCGCGGTTCGCCTCCTTCGGGTGGATGCGGGGGACGTCCGGGAACCTGTCCCTGGTCCTCTCCCGGGAACCGCTCCGGCTCGCCGTCACCGCGAGCGGGCGGGACAAGGGCGAACTCACGCCGTCGGACGTGGTGGTGACGGACGGCGAGGGTGCGGCTGTCGGGCCGGGGCGGCCCTCCGCCGAGGCCGCCCTCCACGCGCGCGTGGTGCGGCTCACCGGGGCGGGTGCCGTGGTGCACGTCCACACGGTGGCGTCGGTCCTCATGGGGCAGCGGGCCCCGCAGGGAATTCCCTTCGAGGGCCTGGAGATGCTGAAGGGGCTCGGGCATCCGACGCACGAGGTGTCGGTGACGCTGCCCGTGATCGCGAACAGCCAGGACATGACCGAGCTCGGGGACCGGCTGGAGGCGGCGCTCCAGCCGGGGATGCCCGCGGTGGTCGTCGCCGGGCACGGGATCTATGTGTGGGGCGCTGACCCGCGTGAGGCACGGCATCGGGCCGAGGTCGTGGAGTGGCTGCTGGAGTTGGCGGCGGCGCGGGGCTGAGCTACTGCCTCAGTGCGTGCTTCGGCCACTCCCCCGCCGCCACCTCCAGCACGCCCCGCTCCGTGACCAGCGCCGACACCAGTGACCCCGGTGTCACGTCGAACGCGGGATTGTGGCCGCGCGAGGCCGCCGGGGCCGTGCGGACACCCGCCCACTCCAGGACCTCGTCCTCGCTGCGGAGTTCGATGTGGATGTCGTCGCCCGTGGCCGTCGCGAGGTCCACCGTCGTGGTCGGCGCCGCCACCATGAAGGGGATGCCCGCGTGCGCGCACGCGAGGGCGATGCCGACCGTGCCGACCTTGTTGGCCGTGTCGCCGTTGGCCGCGACGCGGTCCGCGCCGACGATCGCCGCGTCAACCTCGCCGCGCAGGATCGTGCCCGCGGCCGCGCCGTCCGCCTGGACGTAGTGCGGGATGCCTTCCTGGGCGAGTTCCCAGGCCGTCAGACGGGCCCCCTGCAGGAGCGGGCGCGTCTCGTCGGCGTACACCGTTTCGAGCCGTCCCCTGGCGTGCAGTTCGCGGATGACGCCGAGCGCCGTGCCCCAGCCCGCCGTGGCGAGGGCGCCGGTGTTGCAGTGGGTGAGGATGCGCAGCGGCCGGTCGGCGGCGCCCGGCACCTGCTTCAGGAGCCAGTCGGCGCCGTGCGCGCCCATCGCGTGGTTGGCCGCGAGGTCCTCCTGGACGATCGCGTCGGCCTCGGCGAGCACCGCTGCCATCCCCTTGTCGATGCAGGGCCGCACGCGGTCCACGCACACCATGAGGTTCACCGCGGTGGGCCTGGCCTCCCGGACCCGGGCCACCTCGGCGTCGAGGCGTGGGCGGTCCCAGCCCTCGCGTTCGGCCTGCGCCATCGCCAGGGCGACGCCGTACGCGCCCGCGGCGCCGATCGCGGGGGCGCCGCGCACGACGAGCCGGACGATCGCGTCGACCAGGCCGTCGACCGTCGTGACGGCGAGGCGCTCCAGGGCGTGCGGGAGCGCCGTCTGGTCGATGAGGGAGAGGGCCGGGGCGGAGTCGCCCTCCGCCTCCGTCCACGTCACGGCGCGCAGGTCCTGGCTCTTCATGGGCTCAACTCCGAGGGAAAGGGGGCGATTCGGCCACGGGAGGAGGGGCGCCGTCACCGTACCTGACGTGCTCGAACCACATTCCGAGACGTTCGTGCGGCTGTCCGAAATCCGGTGTTACCCTCACCGCCACCCAGGACAGATCGATCCGATCCACGGTGCGAGGAGGACAGCCATGGCCGCGAAAGCCGGCGCGATGTGCGGCTGCCCCGCCGTGTCCTGCGGCCGCCGAACGCGCTGTCGCCGCATGTGCTGTCACCGCTGTTGTCGCTGAGCGGCACCGCTCCAGCACGTACGACTCTCCTGTCACCGCCCGGACCGTTCCCGGGCACCTCCACGAAGGCGATCCCATGTCCCTGCGTACGCGTACGTCCCTGAGGATCACCGCGGCCACCGTCGGTGCCGTCCTCCTCGCCACCGGCTGCAACGCCGCCGCCAAGGGCGGAGATCAGGGCAAGGGCGGCGGCAAGAGCTTCACGCTCGTCACGCCCGACCCCGTCGCCCAGAACGAGTTCCTCAAGCTCGCCGTCTCCGGGGTGAAGGCGGCGGCGAAGGCGCACGACGGCTCGCAGAAGGTCTTCCAGAGCAGCGACACCGACTCGCGGCAGCAGAACGTCGCCTCCGCCGTGGACTCGGCGCCCGACGTCGTCGCGCTGGTCGGCTTCGAGTTCGCGGACATCGTGGCGCAGCAGGCCGAGGCCCACCCGAAGCAGCAGTTCCTGCTTGTCGACGCGTGCACGAAGAAGACGTACGACAACGTCACCTGTGCCGTCTTCCGCGAGCACGAGGCCGTCTTCCTCGCCGGTGCCGAGGCCGGTCTGCTGACGAAGAGCAAGAAGGTCGGCGCCGTCGACGTGCTCGACACCCCGCAGTTCCGGCGGTACAGCGAGCCCTTCGCGGCGGGCGCGAGGAAGGTGCGGGCGGGCGTCGGTTCGCGGACGCTGTTCGTCGGCGGGCAGTCGCCGTTCAACGACGCGGCGCGCGCCAAGGACCAGGCGGCGACGCTCGCCTCGGGCGGCGTCGACCAGGTGATGGCGGCCGCGGCCGCGGGCAACACGGGCGTCTTCCAGGCGGCGCGGGACAAGGGGTTCGAGGCATACGGCGTGGACGCCAACCAGTGCCTGACCAGCCCCGGTGTCGTCGTCGACAACGTGCTCAAGAAGACCGATGTCGCCGTGGAGAAGGGCATCGGCCAGATCCTCGACGGCAAGGGCGGCACCACCGTGTCGTACGGCCTCAAGGAGGGCGGCATGTCGCTGACCGGCCTGGAGCCGGGGCTCGCCGCCTCCAAGTGCCTGATCGCGGAGCCCGCCAACAGCGACGTGCTGAAGCGCGTCGAGAAGCTGCGCGACGACATCGCCGCCGGGAAGCTGACCGTCGATGACCCCGCCGCCTGACGCGCCGCCCGAGGGCGCCGGCGCCCCGTTCGCCGTCGAACTGCGGGGCATCACCAAGGAGTTCCCGGGCACGCTCGCCAACGACCGCGTCGACCTGACCGTGCGGCGCGGCGAGATCCACGCCCTGATGGGTGAGAACGGCGCGGGCAAGTCGACGCTGATGTCCGTCCTGTACGGGCTGTCGCGTCCGGACGCCGGGCAGATCCTGCTCGACGGGCGCGAGGTGTCCTTCGCGAGCCCGAGCGAGGCGATCGCCGCGGGCCTGGGGATGGTGCACCAGAGCTTCAAGCTGTTCCCCTCCTTCACGGTCGCCGAGAACGTCGTGTACGCCGCCGAACCGCGGCGTTTCGGCCTCGTGGACCGGGCGGACGCGGTCCGGCAGGTGGGTGCGCTCGCCGTGGAGCACGGGCTCGCCGTCGACCCGGCGGCGAAGGTCGGCGACCTGCCGGTGGGCGTGCGCCAGCGCGTGGAGATCCTCAAGCTCCTCCACCGCGGCGCCCGCACCCTCATCCTCGACGAGCCGACCGCCGTCCTGACGCCCGCGGAGGCGGACGCGCTGTTCGGTGTGCTCCGCTCCCTCGCGGACGAGGGCCGCACGGTTCTCCTTGTCACGCACAAGCTGCGTGAGGTCATGGAGGGCAGCGACGCGGTGACGGTGCTGCGCGACGGGCGGGTCGCGGCGCGCCTGCGGACGAGCGAGACGAGCGCGGACGGCATCGCGGCGGCCATGACGGGGCGCGCGGTGGAGCTGGACCGGGTGCATCCGGCGGGCTCGCCGGGCGGCACGGTCCTCGCCGTGGACGGTCTGACGGCGGACGGCGTGCGCGACGTGTCGCTCACCGTCCGCGCCGGGGAGATCGTCGGCATCGCGGGCGTCGCGGGCAACGGCCAGTCCCAACTGGTCGAGGCCGTCACGGGGTTGCGGCCGGCCCTGGCGGGCCGTGTCACGCTCGCCGGGCACGACGTCACGCACGCGTCGGCCGCGGAGCGCCGTGCGGCGGGGCTCGCGTACGTTCCCGAGGACCGCGCGGCGGTCGGCACGGCGCCGGCCGCGACGGTCGCGGAGAACCTCGCCATGGGCCACCACCGGGGGCACGGCCTGCTGCGCCCCGCCCTGCTCCGTGAGCACGCGCGCGTGCTCGTCGAACGGTTCGGCATCAAGGCGGCGTCGCCGGGGCACGCGGCGGGCTCGCTCTCCGGCGGCAATCTGCAGAAGCTCGTCATCGGGCGCGAACTTGCCCACGAATCCCCGCTGTTGATCGTGGAGCAGCCCACCCGGGGTGTGGACATCGGCGCCGTCCAGACCATCCACGACCACCTGGTCGCGCACCGCGACGCGGGCCACGCGATCCTCCTCGTCTCCGCCGAGCTCAGCGAGATCCGCGGCCTCGCGGACCGGGTCCTCGTGATGTACGAGGGCGGGATCGCGGCGGAGTTCACCCGCGAGGAGGCGGACGAGCGGCGCCTGGGCCTCGCGATGGCGGGCGGCGCGCCGACGGAACCGCCCGCCTCCCCTGCCGGGGCACCCGCCCCGACGGGTTCGCCCGACTCCCCTGGTGAGGCACCCGCCTCGCCCGCGCCCGCGCCCCCCGCTCCCCTCAAGGAGGCCCCCTGACATGGCCGTCGAGAGCCTCTCCCCGGGGCGCTCCGTCGCGGGGCGTGCCCTGCGCTCCCCCGCCCTGCACTCCGTCGTCGCCGCCGTCCTCGTCGGGGCGCTCTTCCTCGTCGGGACCGGGGCCGATCCGTTGGGGGCGTACGAGTCCGTCGTCAGCGGCTCGCTCGGGCCCGACGGGATCGGGTCGACGCTGACGACCGGGACCAGCATCCTCGGCCTCGCCGTCGCGCTGGCCGTGCCGATGCGGGCGGGCCTGCTGAACCTGGGCGGCGACGGGCAGCTGGTGCTGGGCGGGATCGCCGCCGCGGCCACCGGTCTCCACGTCCCGCTGCCCGCGCCGCTGGCCGTGGTCGCCGCGCTGCTCGCCGGCATGCTGGCGGGCGCCGGCTACGCCGCGCTCGCCGCGCTCTGCCAGAACCGGTTCGGCGTGCCGCTGCTGGTGAGCAGTCTGCTGCTCAGCTATCCGGCGATGTCGTTCGCCTCGTACCTGGCGCGTTTCCCGCTCAAGGAGGAGGGGTCGAGCCTGCCGCAGACCCGGCGGCTGCCGGAGGGTGTGCAGCTGCCGGCCTTCGGTTCGTCGACGGTCACGGTGGGGCTCGTGCTCGTCGTGGTCGCCGCGGGTGTCTTCGTCTTCATGGACGCCCGCACGGCCACCGGGTACGAGATCCGCATGACGGGCCTCAACCCGCGCTTCGCGGCGTACGCGGGCGTCGACGGTCCCCGTCTCACGCTGCGGCTCATGGCGGTGTCCGGAGCCGTCGCCGGGCTCGTCGGCGCGATCGGTGTGCTCAGCTTCCCGTACCGCTTCATCGACGGTTCGCTGACCGCCGGCGGGCACACTTGGACCGGTCTGACGGCCGCGCTCCTCGCCTCGGCGGCGCCGGTGGGGACCGCGGTCGCCGCGCTGTTCTTCGCGGCGCTCGACGTCGGCGGTCTCGCCATGGAGCGGGCCACGGAGGTGCCGCGCGAGCTGACGCAGGTGCTCCAGGCCGTCGTCATCGTCTTCCTGGCCGCGCGGTTCCGGTTCACCTGGCGGCGTGCGCGGCGCACCGAGAACGCCAAGCACATCGAGCACGCCGAGAACACCGAGCACGCCGAGAACAAGGGGCAGGTCTGATGTCCGTCGACTCCGCGCTGTTTCACTCGGCGCTCCTCGCGCTCACCCCGATCCTGCTCGCCGCGCTCGGCGGCGCGATCTGTGAACGCGCGGGCGTGTTCAACATCGGGCTCGAAGGCATGATGCTGATCGGCTGCTTCAGCGCGGTCGCGGGCAGCTGGTTCACGGGCAGCGCCTGGCTCGGTGTCCTGTTCGCGGCCTTCTCCTCCGCCGCGTACGCGATGATCCTCGCCGTGGGGACCATCAGTCTGCGGGGCGACGCCGTCGTGCTCGGTGTCGCGCTCAACCTGCTCGCGGTCGGCCTGACCGGTTTTCTGCTGCGGACCGTCTTCGGCGTGCAGGGCACGTTCTCCGACCCGGACCTGGCGGGGCTCGGCACCGTCGACCTTGCCTTCCTCGGTCCCGTCCTGTCCGGGCACTCGCCTCTCGTGTACGTGTCGTGGGCGGCCGTCGCCGTCGCCGCCGTGTTCCTCGCGCGCCATCCGTGGGGGTTGCGGCTGCGCGGGGTCGGTGAGGCGCCGGACGCGGCGGCGACGCTGGGGGTGAGTCCGGCGAAGTACCAGTACGCCGCCGTCCTCACCGGAGGGCTGCTCTGCGGCCTCGCCGGGGCTCAACTCGCCCTCGGCAACGTCACGTTGTTCTCGGAGAACATGACGGCGGGGCGCGGCTGGATCGCCGTCGTCGCCGTGATGCTGGGCCGGGCGCTGCCCCTCGGGGTGTTGCTCGCCGGGTTGCTCTTCGGGGTCGCGGAGGCGGTCGGGTTCCGGCTGCAGGGCAACGGTCTTCCGCCGCAGGCCACCGACGCCGCCCCCTACGTGGTGACCCTGGTCGCCCTCTTCCTTTCCACGGCACGCCGCAGGCGCCGCAAGCAACCCGAGTCCCTCCTAGGAGCATCCTCATGACGTCGTTCATCGACGCACTGCCCGTCACCCGTGTGCCCCGTGCCGGCCTGCCCGCGCAGGCGGTCGTCGTCGGCGACCCGGGCCGCGCGGCCGCCGTCGCCGACCTCCTGTCCGACGCGAAGGAGGTGTCGTACCACCGCGAGTACCGCACCTTCACCGGTTCCTGGCAGGGCACTCCGGTGGTCGTCGCCTCGCACGGCGTGGGGGCGCCCGGCGCGATCCTCCTCTTCCAGGAGCTCGCCGAGGCGGGTGTCACGACGATTCTGCGGCTCGGCACGGCGGGCGCGATCCGTCCCGGCATCCGCGACGGCGACCTGGTGATCGCGGACGCGGCGGTGCGGGACGACGGGGTGACCCAGCAGCTGATTCCCGCCGAGTACCCGGCGTTCTCCGCGCCGGAGGCGGTCATCGCCCTGCAGCGTGCGGCGCGGGCGGCCGGTGCGCCGCACCACCGGGGCGTGGTGTGGACGCGGGCCGCGTTCCAGCCGGGGTTCCTGCCGCTGCCCGGCGAGGCGTACGCGGCGGCCGGGATCGCCGCCATCGAGATGGAGCTCTCCGCGCTCCTCGTCTTCGCCTCGACGCACGGCCTGACCGCGGGCGGCGCGCTGGTCGTGGACGGCGCGAACGCCGACGAACTGGTCGACGAGGAGGCGCCCTTCTCGACCGGGGCCTACGACCCGCACCGCGACGTGGTCGCCGACGGGGTCGCCCGGGGCGCCCGGATAACCTTGGACGCGCTGCGCCTGCTGGCCACGGCCGAACACTGAACCACGGAGAACGGAACCGATGCACCCCACTGATCTGCCGGCCCAGGACCGCGGCGGCTCCATAGACCTGCTGGTGCACGGCGGCGACGTGCTGACCGTCGACGCGGCGGGCACCCTCGTGACGGACGGCGCGGTCGCCGTGCGCGGCGGCCGCATCGTGGAGGTCGGCCCCGCCGACCGGCTGCGCGCCGCGTACGAGGCGGCCGAGGAGATCGACGCGCGCGGCTGCCTCGTCCTGCCCGGCCTCGTCAACACGCACACCCATCTCGCGATGACGCTGCTGCGCGGCATAGCCGACGACGTCACGCTCCAGGGTTTCCTCGCCCGGGTGATTCCCCGTGAGGCCGAGCTGCTCTCGCCGGACACGGTGACAGCGGGGATCCGCGGCGCCATCGCCGAGTCCGTGCGCGGCGGCGTCACCACCGCGCTCGACATGTACTGGTTCCACGAGGCCGCCGCGGACGCGGCCCGCGACGCCGGGTGGCGGCTGCTCACCGGGCCGACGTTCATGGACGTGCCGGAGCCGCCCGACGGCCGTCCCTACGGTGAACGGCTCGGCTGGGCGGCCGCGCACCTCAAGGCGCACACCCCGGCGCCGGGCACCCGCCCGGTCGTCTTCGCGCACTCCGCGTACACCCTGAACCCGGAGCAGCTCACGGCGATCGCGGCGCTCGCGCGGGAGCACGGCGCGCTGCTGCACCTGCACGCCGCGGAGAACGCGGGCGAGGTGGCGACCGTCGCCGAGCAGCACGGCATGCGCCCGGTGGAGCTGCTGGACTCGCTGGGCGTGCTCGGCCCCGACACGCTGCTCGCGCACGCCGTCGACCTGACCGACGCGGAGATCGCGACACTGGCCCGCACGGGCACGGGCGTCGCGCACTGCCCGGTGTCGAACCTGAAGCTGGGCTGCGGCATCGCGCGCGTGCCCGAGCTGCTCGCCGCGGGCGTCACGGTGGGCCTCGGCACCGACGGCGCCGTGAGCTCCAACACGCTGGACCTGCTCGGCGCGGTGAACGTCGCCGCGCTCGTGCACAAGGCGGGCGGCGACCCGACGGCGGTCGGCGCCGAGCAGGCCGTGCGGATGGCGACCGTCGAGTCGGCGCGGGCGCTGGGCCTCGGCGACCAGCTGGGTTCGCTGGAGGCCGGCAAGCGCGCGGACCTGATCGTCCTCGACCTGGAGCGGCCGCACCTCACGCCCCGGCACGACCCGTGGTCGATGCTGGCGTACGCGGCGTCGGCCTCCGACGTGCGGGACACTGTGGTGGAGGGGCGCGTCCTGATGCGCGACCGCGACCTGCTCACCCTCGACGAGCCGGCCGTCCTGCGGGCCCTGCGGGACGCGGCGACAACCTCCGAAGTGGCACCTTCCGTATGACGTTCGAACCCACCCGTGGCTTCACCGGCCGCGCCCGCGCCGCCGACCGGGACCCGCGGCTGCCCCCGGGGCAGTACGACGCGGGCGACGGCTGGCCCGTCCTGTCCGCCGAGGTCACTCCGCGCCTCGCCGCCGCCGACTGGACGTTCCGCGTCGACGGCCTGGTCGCGGCCCCGCGCACCTGGACCTGGGACGAGGCGCACGCCCTGCCCGCCTCCGAGTACCGGGGCGACATCCACTGCGTGACGAGCTGGTCCAAGTTCGGCGTGCGCTTCGGCGGCGTGAGCCTGGACACGTTCCTGGCCGCGGCCCGCCCGCTCCCCGCCGCATCGCACGTCATCGCGTACTCCCACACCGGCTACACCACGAACCTGCCGCTGGCCGACGTGACCGGCGGCCGGGCGTGGATCGTCTGGGAGTACGGCGACGAGCCGCTGCCCGCCGAGCACGGCGGCCCCGCCCGCCTGATCGTCCCCCACCTCTACTTCTGGAAGAGCGCCAAGTGGGTCGCGGGGCTGCGGCTCTCCGACCGCGACGAGCCGGGCTTCTGGGAGCAGAACGGCTACCACCACCGGGGCGACCCGTGGGCCGAGGAGCGTTACGCCGGTGACTGACTCTCCCTCTTCCACCGACTCTCCCTCTTCCGGGGAGCGCTTCGTGCCGCCCACGGCGTTCGCCGTGCCCGGCCGCATCGCGGTGAGCAATCGCTCCGCCGCCCTGTGGCAGCGCGCGACCGTCGTGGAGATCCGCCGGGAGACCCCGGCCGCTTCGACGTTCCGCCTGAAGGTGCCCGAGTGGCAGGGGCACCTGCCGGGCCAGCACCTGATGCTGCGGCTCACCGCCGAGGACGGCTACGTCGCCCAGCGGCACTACTCGATCGCCTCCGCGCCCGACGGCAGCGGCGAGATCGAGCTGACCCTCGACCACGTCCTGGACGGCGAGGTGTCGGGGCATCTGCACACCGTGGCGCGGGTCGGCGACACGGTGGAGGTGCGCGGGCCGCTGTCCGGCTTCTTCGCCTGGCCGGGCGACCGTCCGGCGCTGCTGCTCGGGGCCGGCTCGGGCGTGGTGCCGCTGATGTCGATGGTCCGCCACCACCGCCTCGCGGGGCTCGACGTGCCGCTGCGGCTGATCGTCTCGGCACGCACGCCGGAGGACCTGATCTACGCGAACGAGTACGGCGACGAGACCACCGTCGTCCTGACCCGCTCCGAAGGCCGCCTGAACGCGACCCACCTGGCGCCGTTCCTGACCGGTCCGGGGCGGCCCGAGGGCGGCTGGGAGGCATACATCTGCGGCTCCAACGGTTTCGCCGAACACGCTTCGCGGCTGCTGGTGGACGGCGGCCAGCCGGTGGACCGGATCCGGATCGAACGCTTCGGCTGACCTGAGCGCTACCCTGATCGACTCCCCGACTCCTGTTCCACCGCGGCATCGTCCAGTCGTCCGGCAACTCCGCCCACTGCTGTGAACGCGTGCGCGAAGGTGCGTTCCGCCCGGCGCGAAGCCGCCGTTTCCCCGCGCCGAGCGTGGGCAGTGATCACGCACTCCCCCACGCAAGGGGGCTGCGGACGGACCCCGCCGACGCCGTAAGGTTGGGGCGTACGCAAGGGAACATCGGAAGGAGGCCTGGGTGATCGAGCTCGAGGGGGTTCCCGAGCTGGTCGACCCGGTCATGGTGGCCGCGTTCGAGGGCTGGAACGACGCCGGTGACGCCGCCTCCGCCGCGGTCGCGCATCTCGACAAGGAGTGGAAGGGCGAGGTGTTCGCGGCGCTGGACGCCGAGGACTACTACGACTTCCAGGTCAACCGTCCGACGGTCTGGCTGGACGGCGGGGTGCGTAAGATCACGTGGCCGACGACGCGGCTCTCGGTGGTCCGCGTCGGTGGCGACAAGCCGCGCGACCTGGTCCTGGTGCGGGGCATCGAGCCGTCCATGCGGTGGCGCTCGTTCTGCAACGAGATCCTGGGTTTCGCGCACGAGCTGGGCGTCGAGCTGGTCGTGATCATGGGTGCGCTGCTCGGTGACACCCCGCACACCCGCCCGGTTCCGGTCAGCGGCGTGACGTCCGACCCGGACCTCGCGCGCACCATGGACCTGGAAGAGACCAAGTACGAAGGGCCGACGGGCATCGTCGGCATCCTTCAGGAGGCGTGCACGCACGCGGGCGTCCCGGCCGTCAGCCTCTGGGCCGCCGTCCCGCACTACGTGTCGCAGCCGCCCAACCCGAAGGCCACGCTCGCGCTCCTCAACCGCCTGGAGGACCTGATCGGGCTGCGCATCCCGCTGGGCGAGCTGGCCGAGGACGCGCGCGCCTGGCAGGTGGGCGTGGACCAGCTGGCCGCCGAGGACAGCGAGGTCGCGGAGTACGTCCAGTCCCTGGAGGAGGCGCGGGACACCGCGGAGCTGCCGGAGGCGTCGGGCGAGGCCATCGCCCGCGAGTTCGAGCGGTATCTGCGGCGCCGCGACGGCGGCGACGGCGCGGCGTACCTGCGGGACACGCCGAGCGACCGCACGCGGCCGCCGAAGCCGAAGCCCACCCAGCGGCCGGGCCAGGGCGCGGAGGGCGAGAGCGAGAACGACGATTCCGGTCCGGCGGATTCCTCGGACGACTGAGGGTTCGCAGCGCGTCAGTTTCGTGGCGCGTCCATGGGGCGGCACCCGCGCGGGTGCCGCCCCATTGTGCTGCCCTTGGCCGAATTGCACGGGGTTCCCTATTCAACTTCCCTTCAAACATTGTTGCTCGAAAGAGGGGTGGACGTCGCGGCCCGGCCGTAGCAGGGTGTGCCCCGGAAACCTGGCGCAGCGCACAGCACGGCACCCGAAGAAGTGAAGGGAGCGGTGAAGCGATGACCGAGCAGGCAGACCCGGCGCGGGACCCAGGAGCCGGCGGTCCGGGACCCGACGGAATGGGATTCACCTACCGAGAAGCCGAGCAGGAGCTGATCGTCGTCGCCCGGCCCGAGGCCCGGCTGCGCGCCGGGGAGCGGGACGTCCGCTCGGCCTCCGGCTCCGACGTGTCGGCCCTGAACATGTTCCTCTCCGACGAACAGCTCTCCCTTGAGCCGCTGTTCGGCAACGAGGAACGGCTGCGGGCCGCGGCGCCCCCGGCCGACGACGACCTGCCCGACCTGGCCCTCTTCTACCGCGTCCGCGGCGGCGATGACCGGTCCGAGGAACTGCGTGCGCGGATGGCGGCGCTGCCGGGCATCGACACGGCGTACGTCAAGCCGGGCGCCGTCCCGGCCTCCATCGACCCGTCGCCGACCCAGCCGCACGACCTCGACGACGCGACCCGGCGCCGCAAGGAGGGCATGCCCGTCACGCCCGACTTCACCAGCCGCCAGGGCTACCTGAAACCGGCCCCCGAGGGCATCGACGCCCGCTGGGCGTGGCAGCGGCTCGGCGGCTCCGGTGAGGGCGTCACCGTCATCGACGTCGAGGGCGCCTGGCAGTTGCGCCACGAGGACCTCGCGGCGAAGCTCGCGGGCGTCGTCGTCGGCACGCCCCTCCAGGACGTGGCCTGGCGCAACCACGGCACCGCGGTGATCGGCGTCCTCGGCGGCGACCGCAACAGCCTCGGCATCACCGGCATCGTCCCGGAGGCCGTGACGGCGGCCGCCTCCTTCCAGCCCCTCGGCACGGCGGCCACCATCCACGCGGCGGCCGAGCGGCTGAACCGCGGCGACATCATCCTGCTCGAACTGCACCGCCCGGGACCGAAGTTCGACTTCGAGCCGCGCGACGACCAGAAGGGCTACATCGCCATCGAGTGGTGGCCCGACGACTACGCGGCGGTGCGCCACGCCACCGCGAAGGGCGTGCTCGTCGTGGGCGCGGCGGGCAACGGCGCCGAGTCCCTGGACGACGCGGCCTACGAGCACCGGCCCGACGGCTTCCCGTCCTGGTGGCGCAACCCCTTCAACCCGTCCAACCGCTCCTCCGGCGCGGTCCTGGTGGGCGCCGGCGCGCCGCCGCCCGGCACGCACGGCCGCGACCACGGCCCGGACCGCTCGCGCCTCGCGTTCTCCAACTACGGGGCCCGGGTGGACGCGCAGGGCTGGGGCCGCGAGACCACGACGACCGGCGGCTCCTGGAACGGGCCTGGCGATCTGCAGGGCGGCGCGGACGAAATCGCCTGGTACACCGACACGTTCTCCGGCACGTCCTCCGCGTCGCCGATCGTCGTCGGCGCCCTGGCCGCGCTGCAGGGCATGCTGAAGGCCGCGGGCCAGCAGCCGATGACGCCCGACCGGGCGCGTGCGCTGCTGCGCTCCACGGGGTCGCCGCAGCAGGACGCGCCGGGCAGGCCCGCGTCGCAGCGCATCGGCAACCGCCCCGACATCAAGGCGGCGGTCACGCACCTGCTGCCGTCGGCGGTGGGCTCGGGCCAGGCCGAGCGGTACTGGGACGAGCTGCTCCCGTATCCGCCGGAACTCCCGCCGCGGCTGCGGCTGTTCGTGGCCGGGCAGTGGCGCAACCTCGACAACCCGTCCCCCGAGACGCGGCAGGCGGTGCACGCCGCCTTCGCCGGGGGCCGACCGGACGTACGCGTCTGGTTCTCGGACGACGAGGTCGTCGGCCTCGTCGTCACAGGCTGAACGGTTCCATCAGTCGATCAGTGAGGGAAGGTGGCACAGGCATGAGCACCACCCCGCAGATGAGCCAACTGGGTCAGCACCAAGGCCAGCAGCAGTACGGGCCGCAGCAGTACAGCCAGCAGCAGTACGGCCAGCAGCCGAGCCCGAGCACGGCCCCGCCGCGGCAGCAGGGCCAACAGGGTCAGCAGCAGTACGGCCCCCAGCAGGGCATCCCGAACCAGCCCGGCATGCAGGGTCAGCAGGGCATCCAGAACCAGCCGGGCATGCAGGGCCAGCAGGGCATGCAGCAGGTCCCGCCGCAGTTGCGCCAGCAGCTGCAGCAACTCGGCCAGCAGCAGCCCTTCCAGCACCTGCTCCAGCAGTTCGGCCAGGAGCAGCAGGAGCAGCAGATCCCGCAGGCGCACGCACCGGAGATCTCCACCCAGGCGCTCGCGTCCAACGTCGCGACGGCGTTCTGGGACGTCGTCCAGCCGCTTCCCGGCCAGGCGGACATCCTCTATCTGCACGTCGACAACGCCTGGCGGGCCTTCGTCAACCCCAACCCGCACACCCGCGACGAGGTCCAGGAGGCGTTCGCCTTCGGACAGCAGGTGATCGGCTACTACGACACCAACAACCCCGGCTACCTGCTGGCCATCGTGGTCACGAAGTGACCCGCTGACAGCATCTCGCCGTTGCGCCGGACGGGCGGAGGATCCCTGCCCGTCCGGCGTTCGGTGTCGCTGAGGACCACCGGTAAAGGGCCACCCCGCTAGAGGGCCACTCCGAGGAGCGCGTCCACGGCACGCGACACGATGCCGGGCGCGCCCTCGTCCGTACCGCCCTCCGCGTCCTGGCGGGCGGCCCAGCGGTCGACGGCGGCGAGCGCCGTCGGGGCGTCCAGGTCGTTCGCGAGGGCCTCGCGGATCTCCTCGACGAGCGCCTCGGCGGCGGGCGCGTCGGGGCGGGACACCGCGGCACGCCAGCGGCCGAGCCGCTCGACGGCCTCTTCGAGGACGCCGTCCGTCCACTCCCAGTCCGCGCGGTAGTGGTGCGCGAGGAGGGCGAGGCGGATGGCGGCGGGGTCGACGCCGTCGCGGCGCAGCTTCGACACGAAGACGAGGTTGCCCTTGGACTTGGACATCTTCGCGCCGTCCAGGGCGACCATGCCGGCGTGGACGTAAGCCTTGGCGAAGGGGTGCTCGCCGGTCAGGGCCTGGGCGTGGGACGCGCCCATCTCGTGGTGCGGGAACGCGAGGTCCGAGCCCCCGCCCTGGATGTCGAAGCCCATGCCCAGGTGGTCCAGGGCGATGGCCACGCACTCGATGTGCCAGCCGGGCCGGCCGCGGCCCAGCGAGCCGCCGTCCCAGCTCGGCTCGCCGTCGCGGGCCGCCATCCAGAGCATCGGGTCGAGCGGGTTCTTCTTGCCCGGCCGCTCCGGGTCGCCGCCGCGCTCGGCGGAGAGCAGCTTCATGGCGGCGGCGTCGAGCCCGGACACCTCCCCGAAGTGGGGGTCCGACTCGACGGAGAAGTAGACGTCGCCCTCCAGGTCGTAGGCGGCACCCATGTCCCGGAGACGTTCGACGAGCGGCACGATGCCGGGTATCGCCTCGACGGCTCCGATGTAGTGCTTCGGCGGCAGGAGGCGCAGCGCGGTCATGTCCTCGCGGAAGAGGGCGGTCTCGCCCTCGGCGAGTTCGACCCAGTCCTTGCCGTCGCGGTTGGCGCGTTCCAGGAGCGGGTCGTCCACGTCGGTCACGTTCTGGACGTAGTGAACCTGCCGCTTGGTGTCGAGCCACACGCGCTGCACGAGGTCGAACGCGTTGTAGGTCGCCGCGTGACCCATGTGGGTGGCGTCGTACGGAGTGATGCCGCAGACGTAGATACGGGCGACGGGACCGGGGTCGAGGGTGACGAGTCCACCGGTCGCGGTGTCGTGGATCCGGAGGTCGCGGCCCTTGCCAGGAAGGGCGGGGACCTCAGAAGCGGGCCAGGCATGCATGCCCTGAGCCTAACCGGACGGGGCGTCCGCATACGAGTGGGGATCATCGGAACGGTGGCCGGTCCCGCACTCTTGCGCGATCGGCCGGTGTGTGCGGGGGTGCGGTGCGGGTGGTACTCACGGTGCTCTTGGTGCTCTTGGTGCGGATCAGACCGGTGGCCAGGGAATCGCGGGCCAGTCGCCCGTCGGTTCCGGGTGGCGTCCCGACTCCAGCAGGGCCGCGACCCGCGCGCGCAGCGCCTCGGTCTCCGCGGCGGTGATCAGCCCGCTCAGCCGCTCGGCGAGCGCGGCACCCTCCTTGAGGCCGTCCTGCAGGGCCTGGAGGGCTTCGACCGCCTCGTCGCTCAGGGGCTCCCCCGCCCACCCCCACAGCAGCGTCCGCAGCTTGTTCTCGGCGTGGAAGGTGACGCCGTGGTCGATGCCGTAGAGACGGCCGTCGGCGGGCAGCAGGTGACCGCCCTTGCGGTCGCTGTTGTTGATCACGGCGTCGAGGACCGCGAGGCGTCGCAGGCGTACGTCGTCGGCGTGCACGAGGAGCGCCGTCCGCTCCTCGTCGACCTGCGCGAAGCCGACCGCCTTCCAGCCCTCGCCCGGTTCGTCGCCGTCGACCAGGGCGAGCAGTTCCGCGTCGCCCGAGGTCTCGATCCACAGCTGGCACATGCCTTCGCCGTGCGGGCCCGTTCGCAGGACCGTCGGCGGCACCAGGTCCCAGCCGGTGGCCCGCGACACCTCGTACGCGGCGACCTCGCGCTGCGCGAGCGTGCCGTCGGGGAAGTCCCACAGGGGGCGCTCCCCGGCGACCGGCTTGTAGACGCAGGCGGCCTCCTGGCCCTCGTACGCGACCGTGCAGTACAGCACCGCGTTCGAGGCCTCACGGATGCGGCCGCGCACGGTCAGCTCGCCGTGGGTGAGGAGCGTGACGGGGTCGACGCTCACGCTCCCCGCCGGTATCCGTTCTGGCGCGGGCATACGTGTCCTTCCGGGTCGAGCGGGAGGCTGCACAGCGGGCACGGCGGGCGTCCCGCGTTCACGACGTCGAGGGCTCTCTTGGCGAAGGCGCGGGCCTGCGCGCCGGTGAGGCGGACGCGCAGCATCGGCGGGCCGTTCTCGTCGTCCTGCAGAAGCCTTTCCTCCGCGGCGGCGAGGTCGTCGTCGGATTCGGCGTCCAGCTCGACGAGCGCCTGCGCCTCGACGACCATCCGCTCCTCCTCGCCGTCCCAGGCGAGCGCCATGGTGCCGACCCGGAACTCCTCCTCCACGGGGGAGTCGAGCGGCGCGCTGTCGGTGACCTCGGTGGGCGCGACGGCCGGCACGGGGGCGCTGCCCCCGCTGCGGCGCACGACCTCGTCGAGGAGTTCC
Organism: Streptomyces sp. NPDC050732; assembly: GCF_040654255.1. Classification (NCBI taxonomy): domain Bacteria; kingdom Bacillati; phylum Actinomycetota; class Actinomycetes; order Kitasatosporales; family Streptomycetaceae; genus Streptomyces; species Streptomyces sp. NPDC050732. The sequence continues at coordinate 198,388 of NZ_JBFAHP010000010.1, read as the reverse complement.
TCCATGCGCTCGGCGAGCGCGGCCACCTGGGTCTTCTCCAGGGCGACGCTGGTCACCCTGACCCCGGCGGAGGCCTGGAGGAAGAACGTACGCCGTCCGGGCAGCCCGACCGTTCCCGCGACGAAACGCTCCGGGGGGTCGTAGAGGAACACCTGACGGGACACGACCTGTCTCCATTGGATCGACTGCAAGAGGGCTGCTTCAAGAGGGCTGCTTCCGCCGCGAGAGGGCGGCTTCAACCGCTTCACCCTACTGCGGGCGTCGATCACGGTGCGCCCGCACCGCCCCCGACCGTCGCGTCGCCGCTCGGCGGCTCCTCGCGCGGCGCCAGCGAGGCGAAGTCACCGGTGTCCCCGAGGCGTACGAGGAAGGGGCGCAGCCGGGTGTAGCGGATGACGGTGACGGAACAGGGCTCTACGGAGATTCGCTGGAAGAGGTCGAGGTGGAGTCCGATGGCTTCGGCGACGAGGGACTTGATGATGTCGCCGTGCGAGCACATCAGATACACGGCGTCCTCGCCGTGCTCGCGCTCCACGCGCGCGTTCCACTCGCGGACCGCCTCGGCCGCCCTCGTCTGCATGGCCCGCATCGATTCGCCGCCGGGGAACGCGGCCGCGGAGGGATGCTGCTGGACGACCTCCATCAGCGGCTCGTCGGCGAGCTCGGCGAGCTTGCGACCGGACCAGTCGCCGTAGTCGCACTCCCCGATGCGGTCCTCCGTGTGCACCCGGAGCCCGGGCCGGGCGGCGAGGAGCGGCGCCACGGTCTCCTGACAGCGCTGCAGGGGGCTGGTGACGACCTCGGCCATCCGCAGCGCCGCGAGCCGTCCGGGCAGCGCGGCGGCCTGCGCGGCGCCCCGCTCGTCGAGGGCCACGCCGGGGGTCCACCCGGCGAGCAGACCGGCGGTATTGGCGGTGGAGCGTCCGTGCCGGACGAGGATCAGCGTGGGCATGCGGTTCAGCGTAAGCGCAAGCGAAGGTGCATCAAGGTGCATCAAGTGGGGTGGCTGGGAACAATGCGCAGTGTGATTGTCGACTGCGCCATTTATCGCGGGGGCCGCCGGAAGGAAGGCCCCCAGGACTTCTCCGATGCCCTGGACGAGGCGCGGGCGGCGGGTGACGCGTTCGTGTGGATCGGGCTGCACGAGCCGACGGCGGAGGAGTTCGAGGAGGTCAGCCAGGAGTTCGGGCTGCATCCTCTGGCCGTGGAGGACGCCCTCAAGGCGCACCAGCGGCCCAAGCTGGAGGTCTACGACGACTCGCTGTTCATGGTCCTCAAGCCGGTCGTGTACGAGCCGGACAGCGACCGGGTCTCCTCCGGCGAGGTCATGATCTTCGTGGGTGACTCGTTCGTGGTGACCGTCCGGCACGGCGAGGGCGCGCCCCTCGGTGCCGTGCGCCACCGTCTGGAGGCCGACCCGGACGTCCTGAAGCACGGCCCGACGTCGGTGCTGTACTCCATCGCGGACGCCTCCGTGGACCACTATCTGGAGGTCGCCGACGAGTTGCAGGCCGACCTGGAGGTCCTGGAGGCGGAGGTCTTCTCTCCGGAGGGCGGCCGTTCGCGCCCCACGGCGTCGCGGATCTACACCTTCAAGCGGCAGATCCTGGAGTTCCGCCGGGCCACCGGGCCGTTGGCGCTGCCCGTGGCGCGCCTCTCCGGAACGGGCCCCTTCAGCCCCTCCGTGCCCTTCGTGGACGAGACGGCGCGGCCGTTCTTCCGGGACGTCAACGACCACCTGACGCGCGTCAACGAGTCCGTGGAGGGCCTGGACCGGCTGGTGTCGGACATCCTGTCCGCGCATCTGGCGCAGATGAGCGTGCGGCAGAACGACGACATGCGGAAGATCTCGGCCTGGGCCGCCATGGCGGCGGTCCCCACGATGATCGCGGGCGTCTACGGCATGAACTTCGACCACATGCCGGAGCTGCACTGGTGGTGGACCTATCCGGCCGTGCTCCTCCTGATGGCGGTCCTGGAGGTCGTCCTGTACCGGATGTTCAAGCGCCGCGGCTGGATGTAGCTCCCGGCCCCGGCGCCAGCCGCCCGCCCTCTCGCAGCCGTGCAGGGCGTGGACGCCTTGCGAGGGTCCGCGACGGGCAACAGCTGTACAGGTCGGCTCCGCCGAACGAAGGACGCCGGCACCGCCGTGAGGCCGTAACCGTCGGCCCCTGTGCGGCGTTGTTCCCGGTGACGGCCGTGGCGGGGAAGACCCCCCGAGCCCCCACCACGGCCGCGGACTTCCCTCCTCCGCTACGCCAGACCGGCGCGCTCCAGAGCCTCCGTGCCCGCCCGCAGGGCCGTGATCCGCTCCTCCAGCGTGAAGCCCGCGGGGGCCAGCGTCAGCGTGGTGACACCGGCGGCGGCGTAGGCCCGCATCCGGTCGGCGATCCGGTCCACGGAACCGAGCAGCGTCGTCGAGTCGATCAGCTGGTGCGGCACGGCGGCGGCGGCCCCGTCCTTGTCGCCCGCCAGGTACTTGTCCTGGATCTCGGCGGCCTCCTTCTCGTACCCCATGCGCTGCGCGAGCTGGTTGTAGAAGTTCTGCTTCCGGCTGCCCATGCCGCCGACGTAGAGGGCGGTGTACGGCCGGAACATGTTGGCGAGAGTGTCGACCTGGGCGTCCTCGCCGACGGCCAGCGGCAGCGTCGGGACGACGTCGAAGCCCTCCATGGTCCTGCCCGCCTTCTCGCGCCCGGCGCGCAGATGCTTGATCGCCGTCTCCTCCAGGTGCTCGGCGGCCGGGAAGATCAGCAGGGCGCCGTCGGCGATCTCGCCGGTCTGCTCCAGGTTCTTGGGGCCGATCGCGGCGACGTACAGCGGGATGTGCTCGCGCTGCGGGTGGACGGTCAGCTTGAGGGGCTTGCCGGGGCCGCCGGGCAGCGGCAGCGTCCAGTGCTCGCCCTCGTAGGAGAGGCGCTCCCGCGTCATGGCCTTGCGGACGATCTCGACGTACTCACGCGTGCGTGCCAGCGGCTTGTCGAACTTCACGCCGTACCAGCCCTCGGAGACCTGCGGGCCCGATACGCCGAGGCCGAGCCGGAAGCGGCCGCCGGAGAGGGAGTCGAGGGTCGCCGCCGTCATCGCGGTCATCGCCGGCTGCCGGGCCGGGATCTGGAAGATGGCGGACCCGATGTCGATGCGCTCGGTCTGCGCGGCCACCCAGGACAGCACCGTCGCGGCGTCCGAGCCGTACGCCTCCGCGGCCCAGCAGACCGCGTAGCCCAGCTTGTCGGCCTCCTTGGCCACGGCGAGATTGTCCGCGTCCATCCCCGCGCCCCAGTAGCCGAGGTTGATCCCGAGCTGCATGACAGATCCCCTTACCGCTGTACTCATGAGTAACGTCCCTGTGCCGGGGACTGTAAAGGGTGACCGAGTTCTCCACAATCACTGGTTCGTCCACAGGCCCGCCCACCGCCGTTGCCCGGCCAGTAATCTCAGCGCCCATGGAGCAGAGGCATCTCGGCCGGACCGGCCTTCGCGTGTCCCGCATCGGACTCGGCACCCTCACCTGGGGGCACACCGAGGAGAACGACGCCGCCGAGCTGTTGAAGGTGTTCTGGGAAGCGGGCGGCACCCTCGTCGACACCGCCGATGTGTACGGCGACGGGGAGGCCGAATATCTGCTCGGGCGCCTGATCGAGCGGCTCGTGCCCAGGCGCGACCTGATCATCGCCACCAAGGCGGGCAGCGTCCCTGACCCCGAGCGGCGCTTCGACGGCTCGCGCGGCCACCTGCTCGCCGCGCTCGACGCCTCCCTCACGCGCCTCAACACCGACTATGTGGACCTGTGGCAGGTGCACGCCTTCGATCCGGAGACACCTCTGGAGGAGACGCTGCAGGCCCTCGACATAGCGGTGAGCAGTGGGCGGGCCCGCTATGCGGGGGTCTCCAACTTCTGCGGCTGGCAGCTCGCCAAGGCCGCCACGTGGCAGCTGGCACCGCCCGGCACCCGCACCCGCCTGGCCAGTACGCAGATGGAGTACTCCCTGCTGCAGCGCGGCGTCGAGCGGGAGGTGCTGCCCGCGGCCCTGGACCTCGGGGTCGGACTGCTGCCGTCCTCGCCGCTCGGCCGGGGCGTGCTCACGGGGAAGTACCGCCACGCCACCCCCGCCGACTCGCGCGGCGGTTCGGACCAGCTGGCGCCCTTCGTCGCGCCGTACCTCGACGACACGGCGGGCCGCATCGTCGACGCGGTCGCGACGGCCGCCGACGGGCTCGCGGCCACCCCGCTCCAGGTCGCCCTCGCGTGGGTGCGGGACCGCCCCGGAGTGACGGCCCCGATCGTCGGCGCGCGCAACGCGCAGCAGCTCACGGCCGCGTTGTCAGTGGAGACCCTTAGTCTTCCTGACGAGATCTGCCGGGCGCTCGACGACGTGTCGGCGCCGGTGCACCGCTATCCCGATCACGACTGGAGCACGCTGTGAGTACGGAACCCGCTGCCGCGGAGGACCCCGAGGCCGCTGCCGCGGAGCAAGCGGAGTCGCCCGGCGCGGAGGAAGCCACGCCGGAATCGTCCGAGACACCCGAGACGTCCGAGACGCCCGAAGGCGAGGCCAAGGCCGAGGGCACCGAGCTGTCCGAGGCCGAGGCGGAGATCGCCGCGCAGCGGGAGCTGCGGGAGCGGATCGAGCAGCGGAAGGCGTCGAAGCAGGGACCGATCGGGGCCGGGGCGAAGCTGAGCGGGACCGCCGCCGACCTGCTGGCCGCCGTGCGGGCCGTGGAGAGTGGCGAGAAGCCCGTCGCGAGCGCCTTCCGCGACCCGCAGCCCGCACCGCGCAGGCCCGCGCCGTCCGGCACCCCGGAGCCCGTGCGCCCGCAGCAGCCGGAGCCGTCGCGGGCACCCGCGACGGAGACCGTCGAGGCCGTCGCCGCCGTGCTCGCCGAGGGAGGCGCGCCGGCCGCCCTCGCCGCGCCGACAGCGGCCGCGCTCGGCGAGGACGCCGACGGCCAACTGCGCGCGGATCCGTGGCAATTGCTGCGGGTCGCCGGGGTGCGGCCCGAGCAGGCCGACGGGTTCGCCAGGGCGCTGCTCGGCCCCGAGTGCGGGCCGGACGACGAGCGCAGGGGCCGTGCGATCACCGTGTGGCTCCTGGAGCAGGCGGCCCTCGCCGGGCACACGGCGCTCGACTCCGCGGCGCTGACCGCCGCGCTCGGGCAGCGTGCGGTGCCGGATCCGGACGCGGCCGTGCAGAGCGCGCTCGCCGAGGGCGACGCCCTGGTCTTCCAGGACGCCATCGAAGGGGCCGAGGTGCCGGCCCGGCGCCCGGCCGACGAGGGCGCGCGGGACGGCGAGGGGGACGAGGAGGGCGCGGCCGATGAGCCGGCGCCGCCGGTCCGCGTCCTGATCGGCCTGGAGCGGTATGCACTCGCGGAGGAGAGCCTCGCCGACGGCCTCGCCCGGGTGATCAACTCCCTGCCCAAGGAGGACGGCGGCTCGGGCCCCCGGGGCGCCGACTGGGAGGCCGCCGCCGCGCAGGCCTCGGGGACCACCGCCGAGCTGATCCGTGCCGTCGCCGGGCACGGCCTCGTGCTGCACTCCGGCGGCGAGGAGGCCCGCGCCGAGCCCGCCGCGCTGGTCGCCGCGGCCACGGCGCTCGGCCTGCGGGTGTGTGCCGCCGCCCACAGCGCCGACGGACGCCGTCGCCTCGCGCGGGCGACGGGCTCGGAGGAGACCGCGGTGACCGTGGCCGGACTGCTCTCGGGAGGCCAGGGCCCCGGACGCGACGCGGACGGCGCGCTCGCCCTCGACCTCCTGGTCGTCCTGGACGCGCCGCAGCTGGACGTGGAGAGCGCCGCGATGCTCGTCGAGTCGCTGCCGGACGGCGCCCGCCTGGTGCTCAGCGGTGACCCCGGTGTCCTGTGGTCGGCGGGGCCCGGCCGGGTCTTCGCCGACCTCCTCGCCGCGCGCTGCTGCCCGCAGGTCGTCTCGCGCACCCCCGACCCGGGCCCTCTCGGGGAGCTGACCTCGGGCATCGGCATCGGCGAGCTGAACCAGGTCGAGGCGCCCGGCAAGGAGGTCGTCCTCGTCCCGGTGCGGGACGCCGCCGAGGCGATCCACCGCACCGTGCAGCTCGTCGCGGACTCGGTGCCGAGGGCGATCGGGGTGCCCGCGGAGCAGACGCAGGTCATCACGCCGGGACACGGCGGCGCGGCGGGCACCCGTGTGCTCAACGCGGCCCTGAAGGAACGGCTGAATCCGGGCCCCGGCCGGTTCGGCGGCTTCGATCCGGACGACCGGGTCGCGCACGTCCCCGCCCCGGGCCGCACGACGCTCGGCCGCGTGGTGCGGGCCGACGCGGAAGGGCTGCACCTGGAGTGCGACGGCACCCCCGTCGTCGTACCCAAGGAGCGGGTGGAGCGAGAAGTGCGGCACGCGTGGGCGCTCACCGCGCATCAGGCCACGGGGCAGCGCTGGCCCGCGGTGGTCGTGGTGCTGCCGGGCGACGCCGCGCAGACGCTGACCCGCCCCTGGGTCTACACCGCGTTCAGCCGCGGGGAGCGGCACCTGTCGGTCGTGCAGGGCGTGGAGCAGGAGCTGCCCCGCGCGGTGGCGGAGCGCCTCTGGAAGGACCGTACGACGCGGCTGCAGACGCTGCTGCGCCCACAGGTGCCCGCGGAGCCGGCCGCGGCGGCGGCCTGAGCCGACCGCTCGCATGACAGATGCGCTCGCCGCCCCCGGAGGGAGCGGCGAGCGCAGGAGCGATTCGCCACGGAGGCGCGTCAGCGACCAGCTGTTCCGTCGGAGTCGTCGTCGGGGTCGTCGACATCGTCGGCGTCGTCGATCGCGTCGAGCGGCACCGGCACATCGGGATCGATGTCGACATCCGCGTCGAGGCCGTCGAGCCCGTCGTCGTCCGCTTCGTCGTCGAAGACCACGCTGACGTCGAAGCGGCACACCACCCGGTGCGGGTCGGCGTGGTCGAAGGGGGCGTCGAGCCACTCCCCCGGCTCGGCGGCGGCGTCCACCGCGGTGACCCAGAGCGTCGAGTCGCCCTCCTCCAGGCCGAACTCCTTGTGCCGGGAGGAGATCTCGTCCGGTTCGAACTCCCCGAAGAGGACGCCGAGGGCGCTGTGGACGGTGTCGGCCGAGCCGTTGCCCCCCGCGCCGCCCGCGTCGAGGTCGGCGACCCGCTGGGCCTGGGCCAGGAGCCGCTGCGGCTCCGCCACGGTGTAGTCGCGGCGGATCAGCACGCTCAGCGCGTTGGCCTCCTCGGGGCCCTGGTAGGGCGGCAGCGCGTCGTCCGTGCCGGGGATCTCGAAGGGCGTGACCTCGTCGTAGCGGTCGTAGAGGAGCTCGTCGTACTCCTCCGCCGCCGCGGCGAGTTCGTTGAACGCTTCGTAGACGGCCGGATCGTCCTCGCCCGACCTGCGTTCGACCGCGGCCAGGTGGCGGTCGAGCGCGGTCTTGACCGCCTCGGCGGCGGCACGTACCTCGGCAGCGGTGGGCTGCGCAGCATCAGACATAGTGCAGACGCTATCCGTACCGGGCCCGTGCCCGCACAATAGATGCGATGCCGGAATACGAATTTGTCGACGTGTATGTACCGCGCGGGGTCACCCGCAAGGAAGCCACACGCCTGCTGACGGACCACGCAGAGTACGGACACTGGGAGTTGGACCGCCTGAGACTGCATCCCGACGGGAGCCGCAGAGTGCGGCTGAAGCGGCGGATCATCCGCCAGGTGCGGGCCACCTGGTGAGTGCCGCGCGCCCGGGGACGCCGGGCCGCGGCACGGGACAGACGGAGCGGGCCCCACGACGATGGGGCCCGCTCCGTTCGGCGTGCTCGGACCGTGCTCGGACGGGGATGGCTCAGGCGGCCGTCCGGGCCCTCCGGTAGAGCACCGCGCCCGCGAGCAGCGTGCCCGCGCCGAGCGGCAGTGCGACGCCGAGCGGCAGCTCACTGCCCGTCGAGGCGAGCTGCGACGTCCCCTCGGGCGGCGTGACGAGCTGCGCGCCCGGGCCGGTGCGGTCGTCGATCGGGTGGCGCGGGTCGTGCGGCGACTGGGAGCCGCCGGGGGTGCCGGGGTCGCCGGGCTTACCGGGCTTACCCGGATCACCGGGCTTACCCGGGTCGCCGGGCTTGCCCGGGTCACCAGGCTTACCGGGGTCGCCCGGCTTACCGGGGTCGCCCGGCTTGCCCGGCTCCCCGGGCTTCCCCGGCTGCCCGGGGTCGGTCGGGGGCTTCCCGCCGCCCGGCGGAGTGCCCGCGTCACCGGAGTCGCTGCCGCATTCGTTGCCCATGGCGGCGTTGCCGAGGCCGCCGATGGTGACGCTGTTGCCGCAGACGTTCACCGGAGCGTTGATCGGCAACTGCACGTCGTTGCCGGAGCCGACGCCCGGTGAGTCGCCGGCGTGACCGTCGGCCTTGGCTCCGCCGCCGGACGGCTTGTGCGAGCCGCCGCCCTTGCCCGAGGTGTTGGCGCAGTTGTTGCCTGCCGCCGGGTTGAGGACGCCGACCACGTTCACGGTGTTCCCGCACACGTTGACCGGAACGTCGACGGGGAGCTGGACACTGTTGCCCGCCAGCACGCCGGGCGAACCCGAACTGCTGCCCCTCGCGCCCGAATCCGCCTGTGCATGACCTGCGGTCGCGGCGAGCACGCCCGTCGCGGCCGCCACGGTGATCAGGCCTTTGCGCGTGACCTGTCGCATAGCTGTTCCCTGCCTTTTGCCGTACATCCGGAATACGTTCGAGCCCGCTGGCCCGGACGTGGAATACCGGTCGGCCCCGGAGCGCATGGCGTGCACTCCGGGGCCGACAAGCTCAGACCCTTAACGGGTGAGGCGCGGCAACGTCACTTGTTGACGCAGTAGTTGCCGAAGGTGGGGTTCAGCAGACCGATCACGGAGACCGTGTTGCCGCAGGCGTTCACCGGCACGTGGACGGGCACCTGGACGACATTGCCCGACGCGACGCCGGGGGAGTTGACAGCGGCACCCTGGGCACCGGCGTCGGCGGTGGCGATGCCCGCACCCGCGAGCACGAGACCGCCGGTGGCAGCCACAGCGGCGACGACCTTCTTGATCATTATTCCTCCTAGTTGGCAATGCAGTCCCAGCCGCGGACTGCATCACCTGTAACGAGGAGGGATCTCCATGGCTACGAGCCTATGGTCTCATTCACTCTTTTCAGTCAAGTACGTACGCGCTGGCGATTGTTGGAGATTCGTTTCGGTCAGGAAGCCTCGATGAAGCGGTCGAGCACCCGGACGCCGAACTTCAGGCCGTCGACCGGCACCCGCTCGTCGACGCCGTGGAACATGCCCGCGAAGTCCAGCTCCGGCGGCAGCTTCAGCGGCGCGAAGCCGAACCCGCGGATGCCGAGGTCGTCGAAGGACTTGGCGTCCGTGCCCGCCGAGAGCATGTACGGCACGGCGCGCGCGATCGGGTCCTCGGCCCGCAGGGCGGTCTGCATGGCGTCGACGAGAGCCCCGTCGAAGGTGGTCTCCAGGGCCTTGTCCGCGTGCACGTCCTCGCGCTTGACCCGCGGGCCGAGAATCCGGTCCAGGTCGGCGAGGAATTCCTCCTCGTACCCCGGCAGGTAGCGCCCGTCGACGTGTGCGGTGGCCTGCCCCGGGATGACGTTCACCTTGTAGCCGGCGCCGAGCTGCGTCGGGTTGGCGGTGTTCTGCAGGGAGGCGCCGATGAGCTTGGCGATGCCGCCGAGCTTGGCGAGCGTCTCATCCATGTTCTCCGGGTCGAGCTCGGTGCCGAGGGCGTCGCCGAGCTCGTCGAGGAAGTGCCGCAGCGTCTTGGTGACCCGCACCGGGAACTTGTGCCGCCCGAGGCGCCCGACCGCCTCGGAGAGCTCGGTGATCGCGTTGTCCTTGTGGATCATCGAGCCGTGTCCCGCGGTGCCGTCCACGGTCAGCTTCATCCAGTGCATGCCCTTCTGGGCCGTCTCGACGAGGTAGAGCCGCAGGTTCTCGTTGACGGTGAAGGAGAAGCCGCCGACCTCGCTGATCGCCTCCGTGCACCCCTCGAAGAGGTCCGGGTGGTTGTCGACCAGGTACCGCGCGCCGTACGTGCCGCCCGCCTCCTCGTCCGCGAGGAACGCCAGGACGATGTCGCGCGGGGGCTTGCGGCCGCTGCGCATCCGGTCCCGTACGACCGCGAGGGTCATCGCGTCCATGTCCTTCATGTCGACGGCGCCCCGGCCCCACACGCAGCCGTCCGCGATCTCCCCGGAGAAGGGGTTGTGCGTCCAGTCGGCGGCGTTGGCCGGCACGACGTCCGTGTGGCCGTGGATGAGGAGCGCGGGCCGCGACGGGTCCTCGCCCTCGATCCTGGCGACCGTGGAGGCCCTGCCGGGGTGGGACTCGAAGATCTTCGGTTCGAGACCGACCTCGGCGAGCTTCTCCGCGACGTACTCGGCGGCCTTGCGCTCCCCCGGGCCCGAGTGGTCGCCGTAGTTGCTCGTATCGATCTGGATCAGTTCGCGACAGAGGTCGACGACCTCGTCCTCACCGGTGACGGCCTTGCCCGTGCTGGACCCGCTCACGCTGGTTCCTCCCGCATTCGCTGCTGGTGGTCCCCTTCATCCTCCCTCCCCGGAGCTCCGCGCCCAAGGGCGGGCGGGGGTCGTCATGCGCCGTTCACAGCGGACCAGGGGGGTGATCGAGTACCCCTGGAGGCCTGGTAATGTTCTCTCTGTCGCCGCGGGGAACACCCCGCCGAGACAACACCCGGTCCGGGTGGCGGAATGGCAGACGCGCTAGCTTGAGGTGCTAGTGCCCTTTATCGGGCGTGGGGGTTCAAGTCCCCCCTCGGACACAAGCAAGGCCCCAGTCGTGAGACTGGGGCCTTTCGCGTGCGGGATCAGGGCCGGTCAGGGCCGGTCCGCGGAGTCCCGCCAGTGGGCGTGGTTGCGGCGGGCGGCCCGCGTGTCGTCGTGCCGCTCGCCCAGCGCGGAGCCGTAGCTCTCGGCGAGCTCGGCGAAGGCGGCCGCCGCGCGGTCGGCGTGGCCGCTCACCCCGAGCCAGTGGGCGTGCTGCCACCGGCAGCTCAGTGAGCGCGTGTCGCCGGGGCCCAGCGCCCCCGACGCGTCCACGGACAGCTCGGCGAACAGGTCGGCGGCGGCGGCCGCGTCGCCGCCGATGCCGCACCAGCGGGCCCGCTCGTGCCGTGCTTGGAGCGTGTCGGGGTGGGTCGGGCCCCGTTCGGCGGCCAGCCGCTCGGCGAGCCGTGCGTACCCCTGGGCGGCTTCGGCCGCGTGTCCGTTCTCGCCCTCGGCGTGGGCCAGGGCCCGGTGTGCGAGGAGGGTGAGCTCGTGGCGTTCGCCGAGCACGTGGTCGCACTGGTGCGCCAGCCCCCGCAGGGCGGTCAGCGCGTCGGCCAGGTCGCCGGCCTCGCCCGACGCCACGGCCCGGCGCAGCCGCTCCGGCACGTCGGCGGGTGCCAGCGGGCGGAACGCGGCGTTCACGGCCAGGGCCAGCTGGTCGCTCGTCCCGGTGCCGCACCGCTGGGGCCTCGGCTCCCCCTTCGCGGCGAGGACCCGGGACGTGTGCCGGTAGGCGGCCTCCAGCGTGAGCAGTTCCCGTTCCGCGGCGGAGCCCTCGCGGAGGAACTTGATCAGTTCCCCCGTGAACAGCGTGTGCCGGTCGCCCAGGGGGGCGCGGGCCGGGGCGTTCGCGGGGGCGGATGCCAGGACGAACGTGCCGGCGATCTCCAGCTGGCCGAAGTAGAGCGACGCGGTGTCCCCCATGGCCTCGATGGCCCGGCCCGAGAAGCAGCAGTCGAGCAGCAGCACGCGGTTCCTGGCCGGCGCGGACGCCATCGTCTCGCGGATCAGGTCGAAGCGCAGGCTCGACCAGCCGAGCAGCTTGGTGTCGCTGCCGGTGAGCAGGAGGTGGAGCAGGCCGCGGTCGTCCAGCGCGCCGTGCCCCGCGAAGTAGACGAGGAACATGTCCTCCACCGAGCTCGCCGCGCGGCTGAGCGCCTCCCCCACCCGCTGGGGCTCCTTGACGTCGCGCAGCACCGTGCAGCGCGCCTCGGGCAGTGCGCAGTTGCCGGCTCCTGTGAGCAGGGAGCGCAGATCGTCGAGGTTGTTGCGCACCGCGGGGAGCGGGGGCAGTTCGTCGTCGTCGTAGCTGCCGCAACCGATGAGTACCGCATGCGAGTTCGAGCCGCTGGCCAGCCGCACGTCGTCCCCCTCTTGCCGCAGCGCACCGCTGCCCAAATGATAGCGAGGCAACTCATTTGAGGAGTGGCGCTCTTACCGCTGTCCGAGGTTTCGGGCATGCTGGCGAATCCGAGGTCGGCCGCGACGGGTGGGGGTTGCGATGGGACGCACGGACACGATGGACAACGCCGGCGAGTTAGGGCGGGAGGGAGGCTCTCACCAGGCTTCCGCCGTCTGCACGGCGTTTCAGAACCTGGTGGCCGATGCCGCCCTCGCACTGGAGCCGGACGACTTCGCCTCGGCCGTCCGGCTGCTCGACTCGGTCAGGACGTCCGGCAACTGTCTCTACGTGATCGGCAACGGCGGGAGCGCCGCCACGGCGAGCCATCTGGCGTGCGATCTCGCCATGACCTCGGGCCCCCATGCCGCGGGCCTCCGGACGAACGCGCTCACCGGCAACACACCGCTGCTCAGCGCCCTGGCCAACGACATCGGGTACGACCGGGTCTTCTCCGAGCAGCTCGCGCGCCTGCTCACGCCCGGTGACGCCGTGGTGGCCATCAGCGTCAGCGGCGACTCCCCGAACATCCTCGAAGGTCTCAAGACGGCGCGGGCGCGCGGCGTGCGCACGGTCGGGCTGCTCGGGGGCTCCGGGGGGAGCGCCGCCGCGCTGGTCGACGTGCCGCTGCTGGTGGCCAGCGAGGTGTACGGGGTGGTGGAGACCGTGCATCTGGGGCTTGTGCACTCGCTGGCCCTCGCCCTGGGCACGGGCAGGGGCCACCCCCGGGACATCCTGGACCCGTCGCTCGACGGCATCCAGGGCTGACGGTGGCCCACGGGCCCGCGCGGGCGCCCGATGTGCGTACGGCCGATGTGGTCCTCGTCTCCGACCGGGGCCCTGTGACGTTCCGGTCCACGCCGTCCGGTCCCGTCCCTGAGCGGCGTTCGGGCAGCGTGACGTCGCTGCTCGACAGGTCCGCGCGCGCTCTGCGCGAGGAAGTGTGCTGGCTGGCTCCTTCGACGAGCGAGGAGGACCGCCGGGCGGTGCGGGAGGGGCGGTTCGACGGGCTGGGGCTCGGTTACGGCTTCCGGCCGGTGCCGTGCCGGGCCGAGGACTACCGGCGGTACTACGAGGACGCGGGTGTACGGGGGCTCTGGTACGCGCTGCACGATCTGTGGGACGACCTGCCGCGCGACCCCGGCCCCGGGGTGTTCCGTGACGGCGCGGCCCTGCGGTCGTACCAGAAGGTGAACCGGGCCGTCGCCGCCGCGGCCGCGGCCCGCTGTCATCCCCGTACCGTCGTCTGCTTCCAGGACTACCAGTTCGGCACCGCGCCCGGGTTCCTGCGGGCCCGGCTGCCGACGCAGACGGTGGGTTTCTTCATGCACGCGGCGTTCGCGGCCCCGGCCGCTCTCGCGGTGCTGCCCCGGGTGGTGCGGGGGCTGCTCCTGCGCGGCATGCTCGCGGCGGACGTCCTCGGCTTCCAGAGCGAACGGTGGGCGGACTCCTTCCTGCGGCTCAGCGAGGAGGCCGGTCACGAGGTCGACCGCCGGGCGGGGGTCGTCCGGCACGGCTGCCGGCGGACGCTGGTCCGCCGCTATCCGGCCCCGCCCGACCAGGAGTACCTGTCCGGTGTCTTCGGCACCCGGGACGCCGACCGGTGGTCCGGCACCTTCCGCCGGCTGCGGCAGGGGGCGCGGCTGCTGGTGCGCGTGGACCGGCTGGACCCGGCGAAGAACGTGCTGCGGGGCTTCGAGGCCTTCGCGCTGCTGCTCGCCGACCATCCGGAGCTGCGGCGCCGGGTCAGGTTCGTGGCCTGTCTGACGCCTTCACGGGCCGGGGTGCCGGAGTACGCGTGGTACGCGGCCCGGGTGCGGGACGCCGTCGCCGGCATCCAGCGGGACCACCCCGGGGTCCTGACCGTGTACTGGGAGGAGGACCGGGTGCGGGCCATGGCGGCGCTGCGGGAGTACGACGTCCTGCTCGTCAACTCGGTGCACGACGGGATGAATCTGGTCGCCCAGGAAGGGGTGCTGGTGAACCGGCGGGACGGAGCGGTCGTCCTGTCGGCGCTGACCGGGAGCGCCGAGCGGCTGCGCGCGGGGGCCGTCGTCGTGCACGACCCGCGCGACGTGCGCGAGACCGCGTCGGCGCTCCGGCGGGCGCTCGCGATGCCGCCGCACGAGCGGGCCGGCAGGTCGCACCGGATGCGCGCGCCGCTCCTCGCGACCTCGCCCGAGGGCTGGCTGCGGGCGCAGCTCGCGGATCTCGTGGCGGTCCGCGACGGCACGGAGCCGTAGGGCTGCTCGGCCTGTCGTGTCAGCCGGTCGTGCCGCCCGCTATGTCGCCGTCCGGTCGACCAGTTCGCGGAGGGCTTCGTGCACCGCGTCCGCGCGCGGGTCGCCGAGCCGCTCCAGGTCCTCCAGGGCGAGGGTGTAGTAGACGGCGGCTTCCTTGAGCCGCCCCATCGCGGCCGTCGTCGCGCCCAGGTTGAGCGCGGTCGTCGCGGCTCCCGGCTCGTCGCCGAAGGACCGCCTGATGCGCAGCGCCTCGTCGAAGGCCGCCACGGCCTCCTCGTCGCGTCCGGCTGTCCGGTGGGCCTCGCCGAGGTGGTTGAGCGAGGTGCCCTGGCCGAAGAGGTCCTTGATCTCGCGCTGGATGCCGAGGGCGCGGAGCCAGCAGCTGATCGCCTCATCGATGCGGCCGAGGTCGCGGTGGGCGGTGCCGAGGCTGTTGAGGTCGATGCCCTCGTTCCAGCGGTCCTTGATCTCCCGGTGGATGGCCAGTGCTTTGTTGGAGCAGCGGATCGAGTCCTCGATGCGGTTCATCCGCCGGAGGGCGCCCGCCAGGTTGTTGAGGGAGGTGCCTTCGCCGTACTTGTCGCCGATCTGTCGGCGGATGGACAGGGCCTCCTCCCAGACCTCGACGGCCTTCTCGAACTCCTGTGTGCCGCGGTAGGCGTTGCCGAGGCTGTTCAGTGTCCAGGCCTCTCCCCTGCGGCAGCCGGAGCGCCGCGCACCCCGGAGGCCCAGTTCGTGGGTGACGATCCAGTCGCTCAGGAGCTTGCGGACGTTGAAGAAGCTCCACAGGACGACGGGCAGTTGCCAGGCGGTCGCGTCCTGCTCGTACTGCACCGCCTGCCTGACCAGCGCGATGAGATGCGTCCGCTCGGTGTCGCACCATGCCAGCGCCTCCGCGCCGTCGGCGAAGCGGAGCGGCTCGCACCGGTCGGGCAGTTCGTCGAGGTCGATCCTGCGCCGGTGGGGCATGAGCTGTCTGTTCGCCGCGTCCGCCGTGTGCAGGTACCAGAGCAGACAGCGTCTGACGGACTCCTGTCTGGACTCCGCGGACTCCTCCTCGTACGCCCGCTCGGCGGCGTAGTCGTGGATGAGGTCGTGGAAGCGGAACCGGTCGGGCGCGACCTGTTCGAGCAGGTGGCAGTCGATCAGGCCCCGCAGATACAGGTTGGTGCGCATCCTGGAGTCGCCGGTCGCGGCGGCGGCGGCGAGCAGGCTGAACTCGCCCGTGGGGTGCAGCCCGAGGATGCGGAAGCAGCGCGCGCTGCCGGCGCCCAGCGCGCGGTACGACCAGGAGAAGGCGACGCGCACCTCGCGCTGCTCGTCGCCGGTGTCCTCGACGGCCGCGCCGAAGGTGTCGAGCCGGTGGCGCTCGTCCCCGAGGCCCTCCAGGAGGTCGGCGATGGGCCACTGCGGATACGCCGCGACGCGTTCGCCCACGATGCTGAGGGCCAGCGGCAGATGGCCGCAGCCGGCCGCGAGTTCCTCGACCGCGCCGCGCTCCTGCAGCACGCGGTCGCCACCGACGATCCCTGTCAGGAGCTCGACGGACTCCCGCTCGCTGAGGGTGTCGAGGCGGATGCTGCGCGCGCCGTAGCTCCCGACCAGGCCCTGGAGGCGGTTGCGGCTGGTCACGATCACCACGCAGGTGGAGCTGCCCGGCAGCAGGGGGAACACCTGTGCCGTGTTGCGGGCGTTGTCCAGGAGGACCAGCATCTTGCGCTCGTGCAGGAGGGTGCGGAACAGGGCCGCGCGGGGTTCGAGTTCCTGCGGCACCTTGGGGGACGGCACGTCGAGCGCGTGCAGGAAGTCGGCGAGGACCTCCGCGGGTTCGAGGGGGGTGCCCGGGCCGTGGCCGCGGAGGTTGACGTACAGCTGGCCGTCGGGGAACGCGTCGCGGGAACGGTGCGCCCAGTGCACCATCAGCGCGGTCTTCCCGACGCCGGGGGCTCCCCCGACGGAGGAGATCACCGCGGTGTCCGGGCCCTCCTGCCGCGGCTCCCCGAGGAGCAGGTCGAGCTCGGCGAGCTCACCCTCGCGGCCGACGAACCCCGGGCGGTCCAGCGGGAGTTGGTGGGGCACGGGGAGCGGCGGCCGGTCCGTCGTCCGCGCTTCGGGCGACTGGAACCGCAGCAGGCGCTCGATGATCCTGCGGCCGAACTCCGGGTCGTCCGTGACGGCCCGGGACAGCTCGTCGACCGAGCCGAACGAGCCGACCGACCCGAACGAGCCAGCCGCGGGGTGGAGTCGGTTCCCGGCCTGCGGGCCCTGCGGGCCGCGCAGCCTGTCGGCGCGTTCGTCGAGCAGCCTGCGGAGCCCCTCCCAGCTGGTCTGCGAACCGGTCCTGGGAGCGTCGCGCGCGGGCGTGCCCGCGGCCGGTCCTCGGATCTCCCCTGCTGACACAGATCCACCCCCGTGGAGTCGAGGCGAGTTGGGCGGATTATACGTCTTGCACAATGATGCGAGACGTGTCCGGGACAGGCGGCCCGGGTATTCTCGCGGCGTCCGGTTCTCCTTGAGGAGGGTGCGTGCCGAACGCATCAGCAGATGCCCTGGTCCTTTTCGGCGCGACCGGAGATCTGGCGCGCCGGAAATTGTGGCCCGCGCTCTACCGCTTGTCGCTGTCGGAGCTGTCGGAGCTGTCGGAGCTGTCGGAGCTGTCGGGACCCTCGGAGTCGTCGGAGCGGCGCGTGCCTCCGGTCGTCGCCGTCGGACTGCCCGGACCCGGCCGGGCCGGCTTCGAGAAGTTCGTCGCCGCGGCCGTGCACGACATGTGCGGGCCGCCGGACGGCACGGTGCTGCGGCGGCTGCTCGCCAGGACGTGCTTCGTCGAGGGCGACACGACGCGGCGCGGCACGCTGGAGGAGGTGGCCGGGGCGCTGCGCTCCGCGGTCCGTCCCGTGTACTTCCTGGGCGTTCCGCCGCCGCGGGCCATCGCGACGATCTCGACGATGGGGGCGGTGCGCCTGCCGCAGGGCGCCGTGCTCGTGGAGAAGCCCTTCGGCAATGATCTGGATTCTGCCCGGCGGCTCAACGCCTCCTTGCTCAAGGTTTTCTCCGCCGGCTCCGTCCTGAGAATCGATCACTATCTCGGGAAGGAGGCCGTCGAGAATCTGCTGGCTTTTCGTTTCTGCAATCCCTTTCTGGAGTCGGTCTGGGACCGGAGAACCATTTCCCGGGTGCAGATCACGCATTGCGAGGTCAGGGGTGTGGACGGCCGGGGAGCGCTGTACGAGGGGATCGGGGCGGTCCGCGACGTGGTGCAGAGCCATCTGCTGCAGCTCGTCGGAATGGTGGCGATGGAGCGCCCGGCCGACGGCACCGCGGAGGCCTTCCGCGAGCGGATCGCGGACGCGCTCGCCGGGGTGCGTCCGGTGGCTCCCGGGCACCTGGTCCGCGGGCAGTACGCGGGGTACCGGGCGGAGGCGGGGGTGGCCGCGGATTCGACGGTGGAGACCTTCGCGGCGCTGCGGCTCGACATCGACGCCGAGCGGTGGCGCGGGGTTCCGTTCCTGCTGCGCTCCGGCAAGGGTCTCGCCTCCACGGCGATCGAGGTGGTGGTCGACTTCGTGCCCACCGAGCACCGGCTCTGGTTCGCCCGGCGGGAGCCCGGGCCGGCCCGCGTCCGGTTCCGGATCGGTGGTCACGGCGGGGCCGTGCTGACGCTCAACGCCCGTGGGCCGGGGGCGGATCCCGGTCCGGTGCCGGTCGATCTCCCCCTCGACCTGGCGGACGTGCCGGCCGCGGACGCCTCCGGGGGCGCGTGGGAGGCGTACACGCATCTGCTGTCGGACGCCCTCCAGGGCAGGACGGGGAGGTTCGTGTCGATGCGCACCGTGGAGGAGTCGTGGCGTGTCGTGGCGCCCGCCCTGGAGGTGCGGGAGGCGCCGCTGGAGTATCCGCCGGGTTCGTGGGGGCCGCGGAAGGCGGCCGACCTGCCGGGTGGCGGGGGCTGGTGCGTGCCTCTCCCGTGACGGGCCGTCGTCGCCCGTCAGGCGGTGGGTCCGGGCTCTGTCCCCGCGTCCCGGACCGCCATGCGGTAGGCGCCCCGTACGCCCACCAGCGGGTCGAGGGCGAGCCGCACCGGGATCTCCGCGAGCAGGTCGTGGTGGCAGGCGCCCGGGCTGATGAAGCGGTGCAGGAACTCCGTCTCCGTACGGAGGAGTTCCGCCACTCCGGGGGCCTGCAGCACCCCGCTCGTCAGGGTGACGACGCCGCCGGCGGGCAGGCACACCAGGGCCACGCCGCGCAGGTACTGGCCGAAGAGAGCGGCGAACAGCCTGATGACCTCGATGCCGCAGGCGTCTCCGGCGAGCGCCGCCGAGGTGATGACGGGCGCGACGGCGGCCCCGGCCCGGCGCGCCCCGGTCACCCGCTCGTCGAGCCCGGGACCGGGCGGCGTACCGCGGCGCACGTAGTCGTACATCCGGTCGAAGCCGCGGAGTCCCCCGATGGACTCCTCGACGGTGACGGCCCCGTCGAACTCCGCCCTGAGGCCTGCGAGGTATCCGGCCTCGAAGTCGTTCTCCGGCTGCCAGGTGACGTGTCCCGACTCGGAGGTATGGACCACGCCGTGCGCGTCCAGGAGGGCGCTGCCGACTCCGCTGCCCACGGAGACGGCGAGGAGCTCGCCCCCACCGGCGGCCGGCTCGTGGCGGGTGAGGGCATCGTGTCGGGTGAGCGGGCGCACCTCGTCGGGGCCGAGGTCCGCCATGCCGTGCGCGGTGGCCGTCATGTCGTTCACGACGCGCAGCCGGACGCCGTGCCGCTCCGCGAACCCCGCGCTGTCGAACGGCGGCCAGGCGGGGAGGTTCGTCAGCCGCACGGTGCCGTGCGCCGGGACGCGGCCCGCGACCGCGAGCACCATGTGCGTCGGCCGCAGGTCCGCCCGGCGCAGACAGGCGATCAGGAGCTCCTCCAGCGACGGATGGTCGGCGGTCCGCACCTTCGCTTCCACAGGTGCCGGATCTTCGGTCCGTCCGCCGCGCAGCCGGGTATGGGTGCCTCCCACGTCGAACGCGGCCACCGCTGTACGCACTGCATCACCACTTCGGAGTCCGGGCCGGGCCAATTGACGTACGGCCAAACCGAGTTGTCGTGGGGCACAGTATGACGAGACGTCCGTGCGCGGGCGCGGGCGCGGGAACGGATTTCGGTGATGCGGTGATGCGGTGATGTCGGTACAGATCGAGGTGACGGGCGGCCCGGCGGGGTCCGACACGACGCTGATCCGGGAGCTGCACGCCTGGCTGCAGCGGGAGGACGAGCTGCGGGGGCGCGTCCGGCTGCGGAGCGCGGCTCCCGGGCCCGGGCAGATGGGGGCCCTGACGGAGCTCGTCCTCACCGCGGTCAGCAGCGGTACGGTCGCCGCGCTGGTCGCGTCCGCGCAGCTCTGGATCAAGCAGCGCCGCGCGGACCTCTCCATCGTCGTCCGGCACCCCGACGGCAAGGAGGTGGAGATCGACGCGCAGCAGATCTCGGGGGCCGAGGAATTCATCCGAACGGTACTGCGCGACTCGGACCCGGCCCCCTGACTGCCCGGGCGGGCGGGCCGGGCGGTCGCGGCCTCCTCAGGACGTGCCCGTCAGGTCCTTCAGGGCGATGTTGAGCTTCAGGACGTTGACGCGGGGCTCGCCGATGAAGCCAAGGGTCCGCCCGTCGGTGTGCGCGTCGACCAGCTTCTGGACCTGCCGGACGTCCAGGTGGTTCTTCGCGGCGACGCGGTGGACCTGGAGGTCGGCGTAGGCCGGGGAGATGTGCGGGTCGAGGCCGGAGCCGGAGGAGGTGACGGCGTCGGCGGGCACGTCGGAGGGCTTGACCCGGTGGTCCGCGGTGGAGTTGTCCTTGATGACGGCCGCCTTGGCGTCCTTCACCTGTCGGATGAGGTCCTTGTTGTCGCCGGAGAGGTTGGTGGCACCGGACAGCAGCAGTTTGTACTGGGTGTTGACGGTGTTCTCGCCCAGGCCGTTGGAGGGGCGGGGCTGGAACCACTTGAGGTCCGGCGACGCTGTCTCCTGGCCCTTCTTCAGCGGCAGGTCGTAGCGCTGTCCGATGAGTTCGGAGCCGACGACCTCGCCGTCCGCCTTGACCTCGGAGCCGTTGGCCTGGTCGTGGAAGAGGACCTGGGCGGCGCCGGTGACCGCGAGCGGGTAGAGGACGCCGCAGAGCACGGTCAGGACCAGCAGGGCGCGCAGTCCCGCGCCGAGCAGCCGGGCGGTGTTTGTGACGGAGTTGTTCATGGCCGTGTCACCCAATGCCGGGGATGAGGGAGAGGAGCATGTCGATGATCTTGATGCCGATGAACGGGGCGACGAGCCCGCCCAGGCCGTAGACGCCGAGGTTGCGGCGCAGCATGCGGTCCGCGCTCATCGGCCGGTAGCGCACGCCCTTCAGGGCCAGCGGCACGAGCGCGACGATGATCAGCGCGTTGAAGACGACCGCGGAGAGGATCGCGGACTCCGGCGAGGCCAGGTTCATGATGTTGAGCTTGTCGAGGCTCGGGTACGCCACCGCGAACATGGCCGGGATGATCGCGAAGTACTTCGCGACGTCGTTGGCGATCGAGAAGGTCGTCAACGCACCCCGCGTGATGAGGAGTTGCTTGCCGATCTCGACGATCTCGATGAGCTTCGTCGGGTTGGAGTCCAGGTCCACCATGTTCCCGGCCTCCTTGGCTGCCGAGGTGCCGGTGTTCATGGCCACACCGACGTCGGCCTGGGCCAGCGCGGGGGCGTCGTTGGTGCCGTCGCCGGTCATCGCGACCAGCTTGCCGCCGGCCTGTTCGCGTTTGATCAGCGCCATCTTGTCCTCGGGCGTGGCCTCGGCCAGGAAGTCGTCCACGCCCGCCTCGTCCGCGATGGCCTTGGCGGTGAGCGGGTTGTCGCCGGTGATCATGACGGTCTTGATGCCCATGCGGCGCAGTTCGTCGAAGCGCTCGCGCATGCCTTCCTTGACGACGTCCTTGAGGTGGATCACCCCGAGGACCCGGGCGCCGTCAGCGTCTTCCACAGCCACCAGCAGCGGCGTGCCACCAGCTTGTGAAATGCGGTCGTTGAGTTCCTGCGCATCCTCGGCGACCTCGCCACCACGTTCCTCGACCCAGGCGACGACCGAACCGGTCGCGCCCTTGCGGACCTTGCGCCCGTCCACGTCCACGCCCGACATGCGGGTCTGCGCGGTGAACGGCACCCACTGGGCGCCGGTCAGCTCGCCCTGGTGGCGTTCGCGCAGACCGTACTTCTCCTTGGCCAGCACGACGATGGAGCGGCCCTCGGGCGTCTCGTCGGCCAGCGAGGAGAGCTGGGCCGCATCGGCGACCTCCGCCTCGGTGGTGCCGCGCACCGGCACGAACTCGGCGGCCTGCCGGTTGCCCAGGGTGATGGTGCCGGTCTTGTCCAGCAGCAGCGTCGACACATCACCCGCGGCCTCGACCGCCCGGCCCGACATGGCCAGGACGTTGCGCTGCACCAGGCGGTCCATGCCCGCGATGCCGATCGCGGACAGCAGCGCACCGATGGTGGTGGGGATCAGGCAGACCAGCAGTGCCGCCAGCACGATCATCGAGGTCTGGTCGTCGGCCCCGGCGTAGATCGCGAAGGGCTTCAGCGAGACGACGGCCAGCAGGAAGACAATCGTCAGCGAGGCCAGGAGGATGTTCAGGGCGATCTCGTTGGGCGTCTTCTGGCGGGCCGCGCCCTCGACCAGGTTGATCATGCGGTCGATGAACGTCTCACCGGGCTTCGTCGTGATCTTGATGACGACGCGGTCGGAGAGGACCTTCGTACCGCCCGTGACCGCGGACCGGTCACCTCCGGACTCGCGGATCACCGGCGCCGACTCACCGGTGATAGCGGACTCGTCGACGGAGGCCACGCCCTCCACGACATCCCCGTCGCCGGGAATGATGTCGCCCGCCTCGCACACCACCAGGTCACCGATGCGCAGCTCGGTGCCGGGCACCGCCTCCTCGACGCCGCCGGCCAGGCGGCGTGCCACGGTGTCGGTCTTGGCCTTGCGCAGGGTGTCGGCCTGCGCCTTGCCGCGGCCCTCGGCGACGGCCTCCGCGAGGTTGGCGAAGACCGTGGTCAGCCAGAGCCAGGCGGTGATCGCCCAGCCGAACCAGTCCCCCGGATCCTTGATCGCAAGGACGGTGGTGACCACCGAACCGACCAGGACCACGAACATCACCGGCGACTTGACCATCACCCGCGGATCGAGCTTGCGGAAGGCGTCCGGCAGCGACTTGATGAGCTGGGCGGGGTCGAAGAGGCCCGCGCCGACCTTGCCGGCGTCGGCGGACGTGTGGCCGGTGGGGACGTCGTGGTGGGGGGCGCGTTCCGCGGTGGCGACCGCCCCCGCACCCCGGTCGTCCTTGTCGTGCTGTGTGGTGTGAGTGCTCATGACGCCAGCCCCTCGGCAAGCGGTCCCAGCGCGAGCGCGGGGAAATAGGTGAGACCGGTGATGATCATGATGGTGCCGACCAGCAGGCCGGTGAAGAGCGGCTTCTCGGTACGCAGGGTGCCCGCGGTCGCGGGGACCGGCTGCTGCTCGGCGAGCGAGCCGGCGAGCGCGAGGACGAACACCATCGGCAGGAAGCGGCCGAGCAGCATCGCGAGGCCGATCGTGGTGTTGAACCACTGCGTGTCGGCGCCCAGGCCGGCGAAGGCCGAGCCGTTGTTGTTGGCTCCGGAGGTGTAGGCGTACAGGATCTCGGAGAAGCCGTGCGCGCCGGTGTTGGTCATCGAGTCGGCCGGGGTGTCCAGGGCCATCGCGACGGCCGTGAAGCCGAGGACGAGCGCGGGGGTGATGAGGATGTAGCAGGCCGCCAGCTTGATCTCGCGGGTGCCGATCTTCTTGCCCAGGTACTCCGGGGTGCGTCCGACCATCAGGCCCGCGATGAACACGGCGATCATCGCCATGATGAGCATGCCGTAGAGGCCCGATCCCGTGCCGCCGGGCGCGATCTCGCCCAGCTGCATGCCGAGCATCTGGATGCCGCCGCCGAAGCCGGTGAAGGAGGAGTGGAAGGAGTTCACCGCGCCGGTGGAGGTGAGTGTGGTGGCCACCGCGAAGATCGACGAGCCGCCGATCCCGAACCGGGTCTCCTTGCCCTCCATCGCCCCGCCGGCCAGGTCGTAGGCCGGCGCGCCGTGGTGGAACTCGGTCCACATCATCAGCGCGGTGAAGCCGATCCAGATCGTGGCCATGGTGGCGAGGACCGCGTAGCCCTGCCGGAGCGAGCCGACCATCCTGCCGAAGGTCCGCGTCAGCGCGAACGGGATGAGCAGGATCAGGAAGATCTCGAAGAGGTTGGACAGCCCGTTGGGGTTCTCGAAGGGGTGCGCGGAGTTGGCGTTGAAGTAGCCGCCGCCGTTCGTGCCCAGCTCCTTGATGACCTCCTGCGAGGCGACCGCGCCGCCGTTCCACTCCTGCGTCCCCCCGATGAACTGGCCGACCTCGTGGATGCCGGAGAAGTTCTGGAGGGCGCCGCAGGCGACCAGGACGAGCGCGCCGATGACGGAGATGGGGAGGAGGACGCGGACGGTGCCGCGCACCAGGTCGGCCCAGAAGTTGCCCAGCTCGCCGGTGCGGGAGCGGGCGAAACCGCGTACCAGGGCGATCGCGACCGCGATGCCCACCGCCGCCGAGACGAAGTTCTGCACCGCCAGGCCGCCGGTCTGCACGACGTGGCCCATGGCCTGTTCGCCGGAGTACGACTGCCAGTTGGTGTTCGCCACGAACGACGCGGCGGTGTTGAACGCCTGGTCCGGGTCGATGGACTTGAAGCCGAGCGAGCCGGGCAGCGAGCCCTGGAGCCGCTGCAGCAGGTAGAGGAAGAGGACACCGGCCGCGGAGAAGGCGAGGACACCGCGCAGGTAGGCGGGCCAGCGCATCTCCGTGTCGGGATCGGCACCAATGGCCTTGTAGATCCACTTCTCGGCGCGAAGGTGCTTCTTCGAGCCGTAGACGCGGGCCATGTAGTCACCGAGCGGGCGGTGTGCCAGCGCGAGCGCCGCTATCAGGGCGAGCAGCTGGAGCACACCGGCGAGGGCGGGGCTCATATCCGTACTCAGAACCTCTCCGGAAAGACGAGGGCGAGGACGAGATAGCCCAGGAGAGCGACGGCCACGACGAGGCCGACGATGTTCTCGGCGGTCACAGCTTGGTCACCCCCTTGGCGACGAGGGCCACCAGCGCGAAGACCGCGATCGTGGTGACGACGAAGGCCAGGTCGGCCATCGTGAGCTCCTGAAGGACGTGGACGGTGCAGTGCTTGCTCGGACGGTTAGAGGTAACCCCCTTTCCCGCCGTCCACGACCTTCGTTGACACCCTCCATACGGCGCTTTCAGCCGTCTTGACGGCTCTCTTACGGACCGCTCAGCTCGGCGGGGCGCACCAGGGCGTGGCCCGTCGTCGCGTCGACGTGGTCCGGGATCTCGTCGTGGCGGTCGCCGACCGTCAGGGTGCCGGTGGGTTCGAAGAGGAGGATGCGGGCGCCCTGGGGGGCGTACGGGCGGTGTTCGGTGCCGCGCGGGACCGTGAAGACGGAGCCCTGCGGGAGCGTGACCCTGCGCTCCCCCGCCGGTTCGCGCAGGTCGATGTGGAGCTCGCCGCCGAGCACCAGGAAGAACTCGTCGGTGTCGTCGTGGACGTGCCAGACGTGTTCGCCCTCGACCTTGGCCACGCGTACGTCGTAGTCGTTGACGGAGGTGACGATGCGGGGGCTCCAGAGGGCGTCGAAGGAGGCGAAGGCCTGGTCGAGGGCGATGGGTTCGCCGCTCGCAGCAGGGGGTTCGGTGGTCGCAGCAGTGGGTTCGGAGGTCATGGGGTGATCTTGCGCCGTGGCGTGCCGCTGCCACGAGTGCTAGAAATCGCACATGCCGCAAGAATCCTCGCAGCCGCGCTCCGGGCGGCCTCCGCACCGCGTCGTGGTCGTCGTCGACGAGGGCACCAACCCCTTCGAAGTCGGCGTCGCCACGGAGGTGTTCGGGCTGCCGCGGCCCGAACTCGGCCTGCCGGGACCCCTGTACGAGATCGTCCTGTGCACCCCGAGGCCGGGCGTCCGCATGAACCACGGGTTCTTCACCCTCACCGGCGTGCCCGGACTCGACGCCGTGGACGCCGCGGACACGCTGATCATGCCGGGGCGGCCCGACACCACCGTGCCGCGCGCCCCGGACGTGCTCGCCGCGATCCGGCGGACCCACGCGCGCGGCGCCCGGATCATGAGCTTCTGCACCGGCGCCTTCGCGCTCGCCGAGTCGGGCATCCTCGACGGGCGCCGGGCGTCCACCCACTGGCAGTGGGCCGACTCCTTCCGTGAGCGGTTTCCGGCCGTCCAGCTCGAACCCGACGTGCTGTTCGTGGACGACGGCGACATCCTCACCGCGGCGGGCAGCGCGGCCGCCATCGACCTGGGTCTGCACATCGTCCGCAGGGACTTCGGCGCCGAGGTCGCCAACTCCGTGAGCAGGCGACTCGTCTTCGCTGCCCACCGGGACGGCGGGCAGCGGCAGTTCGTGGAACGGCCCGTTCCAGAAGTGCGGGACGAGTCCCTCGCACCGGTGCTCGCCTGGGCGCAGGAGCGGCTCGGCGACCCCCTCACCGTGGCGGGGCTCGCGGCCCGCGCGGGGGTCAGCACCGCGACCCTGCACCGGCGCTTCCGGGCCCAGCTGGGCACCACTCCGCTGGCCTGGCTGACCGGCGAGCGCGTGGCTCTGGCCTGCCGACTCATCGAGCGCGGCGAGGAGCGTCTGGACGTGGTCGCGCACCGCAGCGGGCTGGGCACCCCGGCCAACCTGCGGGCCCGGCTGCGCCGCGGGACGGGGCTCAGTCCGTCCGACTACCGGCGCAGGTTCGGCCCCGGCACGCCCGCGGCGGCTGGCCGGATCCCGGCTGCCGCCACGGCCCGCACCCCGTGAAGACTGGCCTGTCCCACCCTCGCCACCCCAGCAGAGGCGGACCGCCATGCCGAACGGAGCGCAGATCCTGATCAACGGCCTTGTGGACGCGGGTGTCCGCGTCTGCTTCGCCAACCCGGGCACCTCCGAGATGCACTTCGTGGCCACGCTCGACGAGACGCCCGACCTGCGGCCCGTGCTGTGCCTCTTCGAGGGCGTGGCCACGGGCGCCGCCGACGGGTACGGGCGGCTGACGGGCCGCCCCGCGTGCACGCTGCTGCACCTCGGGCCCGGCCTCGCGGGGGGCCTGCCCAACCTGCACAACGCGCGGCGGGCCGCGACGCCCGTCGTCAACGTCGTCGGCGACCACGCCCTGCACCACAAGCGGCTCGACGCGCCCCTGGAGTCCGACATCGGGGCGCTGGCCGGCACCGTCTCGGCCTGGACGCGCCGCACGTACTACGCCACCGAGCTCGCCGGTGACGTCGCGGCCGCCGTCGCCGCGGCGACCGGTCCGCCCGGCGCCGTCGCGACGCTGGTCGTGCCCGCCGACGTGTCCTGGTCGGAGGCGGGCGAACCGTCCGCGTCCGTGCGGCCCGCCCCGGCGCGGCGCGGCCTGGTGTCCGTGGACGCCGTGACGGGCGCCGCCGAGGCGCTGCGGTCCGGTGCGGACGTCGCCCTGCTGCTCGGCGGGGCGGCCGTGCGCGGCGCCGGGCTGGCGGCCGCGGGGCGGATCGCCGCGGCGACGGGGGCGAAGCTGCTGTGCGAGACGTTTCCGGCCCGTCTGGAGCGGGGCGCGGGACGGCCCGCCGTCGAGCGGCTCGGCTACTTCGCGTCGGGCGCGCTCGGCCAACTGACGGGCCTGCGGCACCTCGTGCTGGCCGGTGCCGCGTCGCCGGTGGCCTTCTTCGCCTATCCGGGGCAGAGCGGGGCGCTGGTGCCGGAGGGATGCGCCGTGCACAGGCTCACGGCCGGTGCGGAGGACGTGACGGCGGCGCTCGAAGGGCTCGCCGAAGTGGTCGGGCCCGGCGTGGGCCGCGTACGGGAGGAGGTGGTCAGGCCGGCGCTGCCCAGCGGTGAGCTGACCGCCGAGTCGGCGGCCGCCGTGATCGGGGCGCTGCTGCCGGAGGGTGCCGTCGTCGTCGACGAGGCCAACACGTCGGGGCTGTGGCTGCCCGGTGCGACCGCCGGTGCCCCGCCGCACGACTGGCTGACGCTGACCGGTGGCTCGATGGGGCAGGGGCTGCCGCTCGCGGTGGGCGCGAGTATTGCCTGTCCCGACCGGCCCGTGCTCGCGCTGGTCGGGGACGGCGCGTCGATGTACACGCCGCAGGCGCTGTGGACGCAGGCGCGGGAAGGACTCGACGTCACGACCGTGGTCTTCGACAACCGGTCGTACGCGATCCTCAATCTGGAGCTGGGGACGGTGGGAGCGGCCACGGGCGAGACGCGGGCGCGCCGGCTCCTCGACCTCTCCGGTCCGTCCCTGGACTTCACCGCGCTGGCGCGCGGGATGGGGGTGCCCGCGGAACGGGCCACCACGGCCGAGGAGTTCGCCGCGCTGCTCAAGCGGGGTCTGGCGGAGCCGGGTCCGTTCCTGATCGACTGCGTGGTGCCGGCGCTGGCGTGACTCCGGCCCCGCTGTCCCGTGGCGGGTGTGTCGGGTGTGTCGGCTGTGTCAGGTGTCCCACAGCCCTTCGTGGCGGCGGTGCGCGTCCGTGAGGCCCGCGGTGAAGTACTTGTCGTAGTACTCCGTCTCCACGTGGTGGACCTGGAGCCACACCCCGGGGACGTGGATCGCGTCCGTGTGCGCGGGAAAGCGGCGGTGGGTGCGCAGGATGTACTCGCAGATGTCCCGCGCGCACTCGATCACCCGCTCCTCGTACTCGCTCGCCTCCGCCAGGTACCGCAGCCCGTACTCCTCCTTGTAGATGCGGGCGAAGACGTCCTTGTCGCCGTAGGTGCCGCCGGGGCCGAACTTGGCGCGGATCACCGCGTCGACCGCCGCCGTCATCGTGCGGTGCGCGGGCGGGCACGCCGCCTCGATCAGGCGTTCGCCGTCGGGTGCGGTGAGGCCGACCGGGTGGGAGCGGAGGTTCGCGTACTTGGGGAGCGGGACGTGCCAGCGCCACAGGTCGGGCAGGCGCCAGCGCGGGGTGACGAAGGTGAAGCCGAGCATCCTGCCGTACGCGCGGGAGAACTTCGGGTCGCCGAGCGCTATCTGCGGATTGATGGAGGCGTGGATCCAGGCGCCGAGACCCATCGCCTCGGCGCTCAGCATCAGGTTCTGCAGGAGCAGGTCCGCCTCTATCTGGGTGCGCAGCGGGCCGAGGGCGCCCAGCGGCAGCTTGATGTCGCCGTTGAGGAAGCCGTTCCTGACCCACTTCTTGACGCCCGCCGGCCGGTAGAAGTTGCGGTCGTCGACCAGCGTGGGGCGGACGTCGTCCGGCTGGGTGAGCAGGTACATCAGGGCGTTGATGTACTGGTGGGAGAGGTCCACCACCGGGAAGAGGACGGTCGTGCCGGGGAGGTTGGACAGGAAGCGGTTCGAGTCCAGGTAGGCCGGGAAGTCGCGCCGGTCCTCGGCGACGTCGAGGCGGTGGTCGAGGACGCGGACCTTCGCCTGCCGGGCCCGCTCGACCAGGCTCGTCGCGTCGAGGGGGGTGTCGGGGGCGGGGTCCAGTCGGCGCAGGAAGTACGTGCCCGAGTCGTTGATCAGGAAGAAGTGCGTGCCCTGCGCGTTGTCGGGGCTGCCCGCGGTGCGGCCCGCCATGGTCATGTTGGGCTTGGCCATGATGGGCTTGCCGTCGCGCGGGTCGTCGAAGGGCCGGTCCGGCATGGTGAGGCCGGTGCAGCCGGTGAGCGCGATCAGCACGGCCTCCTCCAGTTCGGAGAGGGGCCGCGGCTCGTGCGGCGACCGGTAGCTCATCGAGCCCGCGGGGACGGCGGCGCCGCGGCTCACCCGGTGGGTGCGGCGGCGCCAGACCGTCTCCACGAGGGGCCGCGCGAACAGGTCCGCGAGGCCCGGGTGGCCGGGGCCGCCGTCAGCCGTCCGCACGCCCGCCACCGTCACTGACCGGCTGCACCTGGCGCCACGGTGCGAACGCGCTGGCCCCGCGCGGCAGCAGGCCCGCGAGCTCCGGGCAGTGCCGCAGCAGGACGGAGTTCATGCCGCCCTTCTGCACCCAGTCGATGCCGAGCGGCGTGTAGATCTCGGGGCGGAAGTCGACGGTGAGGAAGCGGTCGCTCTGCAGCCGCCGGGTGGCCATCAGGATGAAGACGCGGAAGGCCGTGTCGCTGAAGCCGAAGCCGTGCGGCGGGTTCTCCGCGAACAGGCCGACGACGGTGTCGATGTCGTCGACGGAGCGGTAGACGTCCTTGAGGCGGGCGACGGTCCCGGGGTCCTGCGACAGGTCCTCGAAGCGGCGGATGCGCTGCTTGTGCAGCCCCTCGCGGAAGTCGTTGTAGCGGGGCACGCCGCGCCTGCGGGTGCGGACGAGGTCGACGACGGACAGGTCGATGATCTCGCCGTCGCGCTCGAAGTGCTGGAGCGCGCGCGGGAAGTTGTGCAGGGTGATGGCGCCCGGGTGTGAGATGCCGAAGGAGTACAGAGTGTCGGCGAGGCCCGTCTTGCGGATGGCGGCCTCGGCGGCGGCGCCCTGGATGTCGTTGAACGACAGGGTCTCCAGGCGCTGCCCGAAGTGGTGCTCGCGCATCTCGAAGTCGTCGGGGATCAGCGGGTGCATGCGGTAGACGGTGACGAAGTCCTCCGTCAGGGAGTACGGCGCGCTGTGGTGGTCCGGCAGCGTCTTGGGTATGCCCGTCAGCGAGTGCGACTCGAACAGCCACAGGCCGAGCTTGTTGAGCCAACTGCTGGGCGGGCCCTCCCAGTTGGTGCGCAGACCGATGTCGATGGCCTCGGTGGCGAGGATCGCCGGGGTCCATTCCACGGTGTGGATCTTGGCGATGAGGGCGGAGACGACGAGGCGAGCGGTGTGGTAGACGCTCTCCTGGCTCATCGACGGGTAGGCCTGCCGCAGCGCTTCGCAGACCGCGTTGTGCTCGCGGGCGAAGAGGGTGTGCATGGCGCTGAGGCCCATCCACCAGCTCTCGGCGAAGCCGGTCAGCGGGATGCCGTTCGGGCCGATGGGCAGGTGGCCCTCCTCCAGGCGGAGTTCGGCGCCGCCGTCGGGCTCGCGCAGGAACCTTGCGGTGTGTTCGTTCTCGCCGTACACCTCGGAGCCGTCCCACCAGTGCGACGCGGTGTTGGCGAAGAGGATCGGCGGTTGGTCGCCGGGGAGTTCGACGCCTTCGTTGTCGGCGAAGCGCATCACGCGCTCGGCGGGCCCGCCCGGCGTGTTGTACCAGGTGGTGCCGGGCGGCAGCGGCACCTCGACGGACTTGCCGCCGGGCTTGTGGCGGCGGTGGTTGACCCAGTCGTGGACCTGGAACTGGATCCAGGCGGCGGCGAGGACGTTCAGCGAGGTCGCGGGCAGGAACGTGTCGCGGTGCAGCAGCTCGCGGCTGACGGTGACCGGGTTGGGGACGTCGAAGAGGTCGGGCCGGTAGACGGGCTTGAGGTTGCGTCCGAAGGGGGCGCCCACGGCTCCCATGGCCGGCCGGGACAGGTCGTTGTACGTCCCGTCGTAGGAGCGGACGGTGCGCAGCTGCTCGTCGACCGGGGCAGGCACGGGCATGGTCTTCGGCGGCGCCTCGTGCACGTCGGTGTCGATGAGGTTGAAGCGGCGCAGCGCCTTGCGGAGGAAGACGAGGTTGAGCAGGCCGGCCTGCACCGGCAGCTTGTGCCACGGGACATAGCGGTTGAGCAGCCGCAGGGCCGCGTCGACGGGCACGCCGACCACCTTGTTGCGCAGCGGCTCCTCGGTGACGAAGCGCAGGCCGTGCCGGTGGGCGGCGCTCGCCTCGTACGCCGTCCTGCGGGCCCGGTTGAGGTTGCCGAGCGGGCGGAAGTCCTCCGTGCTGAACCAGGGGTTGAAGCCCATCACCTCCACGCGGCCGCCCGCGGCGCGCGCCTCGGCGGTGTCGAGGTCCTGGCTGGGGATGGTGAGCGTGGCCACGGGCACGGCGGGGGCGACGGACTCAAGCCACTCCACCGAGCCGTCCTCGACGGGGGTGCGGCGCTCGTCGACGTACCGCTGCAGGCACAGTTCGAAGGTGACGTCCTGCCGGGCGAGCCGGGTCTCCAGGTCGCGGCGCAGGTACTGCGGGTCGCGGCGCTCGGGGTCGGACTTGGCGGTGGCCGCGCCGCCCGCGGGGCGCAGCAGGTAGCGGACCGGGCCCGCCTCGCCCCACAGGATGGCGCTGCGGCTCCAGTACGTCTCGGCGGCGAGGCTGTGCACGGTACGGCGGGTGGCGGCCTGGATGTTGCGGCGCATCCGGGTGGCGGTGGCGGGGCCGACGGTGAGCGGGAGTTCGACGAAGAGCGCGACGGCTTTGCGCAGCCGGGTCGTCGCGCCCGCCATGGCCTTGGCGAAGGCGACGAACTCGCGGGCGTCGCGGGCGTGCGAGACCGGGTGGTTGGTGGCGAGCAGGTCGTGGTGCTCCTCGGTGGAGACGGCCACGCGCACGGCGGCGCCGCGCAGGTCGGGGGCGCCGTCGGCCTGCCGGGTGCCGCCCGCGTTGGAGAGCCGTACGGTCGCCGGGTACTCGGCGCCGGGCCGGGCGAAGCCGCAGCGCAGCGCGTCGGGCAGGTCGTCGTGGAAGCGCAGGCGGGCGTTCTCCACGCCGAGCGCGGCCTTCTCGTGCTGGACGCGCCCGATGTCCGCCGCCCGGGCCGCGCGCCGGTTCTTCTCCTGGACCTTCATCAGTTCCTTGGCCAGTCGCTCGAAGATCCGGCGTTCGGCCTCCGGGCTGCCGCCCAGGTAGCGCTCGTAACTCTGCTGGTGCTGTCCGGTGTCGGCCATCGGGCGCCTCTTCCTTCGCACGTTCCTTCGCACGGCTGGTGGCGGTACTGCGTACGGGACAGGGGGCAGGCAGGCAGACGCTACTGGCGGCACCGGTCGGCCGCAGCGAGGGTTCCCGCCTATGTGCGAGGCCTCGCCGGTGCCTCGAACTGGCGGGCGGGGCAGGGTGTTTGGGCCCGTGGGCGGGGTTGCCCCGGGTGCGGCGGGCGGCGGTGGGTGCTTGGTTCACACCCCGTGTGATTCTCCTTTTCCCACCAGCCCCACGCGCGGGCTGCGCGCGATGGCCAAGTCCCGTCGGGTGCCGGCCGCCGCGGCGCCGGTGAGTTGACGGTGTGCCGGGCCGGTGGTGTGCTCGCAACTCCGGTGCAGCCAACGCTCGTTGTGGGGGGAACGTCATGCGGGACGACTTCGCCAGGGGGCCGAGCTTCGCGGAGCTGCGCCCGTTCAAGGAGCCCACCGAGGGGGCGCCGGGGCACCCGGCCTTCCCCGTCCACCGTGACCTGGTGGACCTGCTGGCCGCGGACAAGGGGCTGCCGGACACCGAGGGGCCCGTCCCGCACACCATGGCGACGTGCGCCGCGTACGCGTACGCCGGTGCCGGCCGGGTCGGCGATCCGCGCACGGTCGCCATGATCATGTCGAGGCTCGGCCTGGAGGAGAACCGCTGCCGGGTCTTCGAGCAGCGGGTGGACGCCATGTACATCGCGTCGGCCGCGTATCTGATCCAGGACAAGGACCGGCGGGTGGTGATCCTCTGCTACCGCGGCACCCAGCCCGAGGACATCATCAGCATCCTCACCGACGCCGACGTACGCCCCGAGACCCTCTGCGTGGACCTGGCGGGCGAGCGTCACGAGGTGCACGCGGGCTTCTACCGCAACATGCGCGCCACCCGGCACCTGATCATGCAGGCCCTCGACCGGGCGGCCCGCGGCGAGTCGGTCGACCCCGAGGAGAAGGGCGTACGCGGCGACGGCATGGAGGCGCTGTACATCACCGGGCACAGCCTCGGCGGGGCGATGGCCGCGCTGATGGGTGTCGTCCTGGCCCACGAGCCGCGCTACCACTCCGTCGCCGAACGGCTGCGGGCCGTCTACACCTTCGGCCAGCCGCTGCTCGGCGGGCCCGAGTTCGCCGACGCCTGCGCGCGCGCCACCGACCACCGGGGCGAGTACGTCCTGCGGGACCGGCTGTTGCGCTACATCTTCGACCGTGACGTCGTGCCCGCGCTGCCGCCGCGGCCCGTCGGGCCGTACGCCCCCTTCGGCCGCGAGCTGCACTACCGCAGGCCCCGCGGGGTGGCGGAGGGGACGCTCGCCTTCGCGGCGGAGACGGCGATCGACGCGGTCTCGCTCCCGGGCGACCTGCTGCGCGGGCAGCTGCGGCGGATGGCGGGCCGCAGGGCGCGGGCGGCCGGGCGCTCCCTGTCCGAGCTGGCGCGGGGGCCGCGGGCGGGCGGCTGGGCGGAGGTGAGCGACCCCGGCCTGCACTATCCGCAGATGGACAGCCTCGCCGGGCTCGCGGTGGTGGCGCCGCTGGCGTTCTTCGCGGCGCGCCTGGCGCTGACCCGGACGATTCCGTTCACGTACTCGTTCGAGGACCACGGGCCGGGGCACTATGTCAATGCGCTGACCCCGCCGGGGGTGTTGAGCGAGTTCGGGGACGTGCTGTGAGGGCGCCGCCCGGTGAGAACGCGACCTAGTCGATGAAGGCGCCGTCGACGTAGACCCATGCTCCGTCGGTGCGCTCGAAGCGGCTGCGCTCGTGCAGTGCGTCCGGGCGGCCACCGTCCGTGTATCTAGCACGGAAGGTGACCGTGCCGGTGGTGTGGAACGCCGTGCCCTCCGTGGTCGCCTCGATGTCCAGGCCCACCCAGCGCAGCGCCGGGTCGAAGTCGACGCGCGGCGGCCTGGTCCGCGGGTGCCAGGTGCGCAGCAGGTAACCCTCGTCCCGGACGGCGAAGGCGCTGTAGCGGGAGCGCATCAGCTCCTCGGGGGTGGCCGCGGCGGCCTCGCCGCGGTGCAGCCTGCCGCAGCACTTCTCGTACGGCAGGGGGTGCCCGCAGGGGCAGGACGTGGCGGTGGGGCGTGGCGCGCGTCGGGACATGGCGCCCATTGTCGCCGACCGCCCCGCGGGTCCCGGCCTCAGGGCGCGAGGATGTCCAGCTCCTCCAGGGCGCCGAGGGCGATCTCCCGCGTCAGCGCCTCCGCGCGGACCGCGTCGCCCTCCCTGACCGCCTCGGCGACCTGGACGTGCAGGGTGACGGCGGGTGGGTCGGGGTCCTCGAACATCACCTGGTGCGCGGTACGTCCCGTCAGGACCTCGGCGACGACGTCGCCGAGCCGGGCGAACATCTCGTTGCCGGACGCGTTGAGGATGACCCGGTGGAAGGCGACGTCGTGCTTCAGGTAGTCCTCCAGCTGGTGGCCGCGCGAGTGGGCGACCATCCCGATGGCGCACTCGGTGAGCTCCGCGCACTGGGCGGCCGTCGCGTGCCGGGCGGCGAGCCCCGCGGCGACCGGTTCGACCGCCGAGCGCAGGACGGTCAGGGAGCGCAGCTGCCGGGGCCGGTCGGCACCGGCGAGGCGCCACCGGATGACCTGCGGGTCGTAGACGTTCCACTGGTCGGCGGGGAGCACGGTGACGCCCACGCGGCGGCGCGACTCGACGAGGTGCATGGACTCCAGGACGCGGACCGCCTCCCGCATCACGGAGCGCGACACCTCGAAGCGCTGGCCCAGCTCGTCCGTGCGCAACACGCTGCCCGGCGGGTACTCGCCGGCGGTGATGGCGGGCCCGAGGCTTTCCAGTACGCGGGAGTGCAGCCCTCGGGCATGTGCGGTCATGACGGAAGCCTACGAGGGGCACCCCGGGAACAATAAGTCAGACTTTTATGTCACAGTCTCTTGAATTCGTCAGACCTAATGGGTTTCAGTGACGTGAACAACCGACCGATGTCGATGAAGACAGCGAGGCAGTACGCGATGCAGGAACGGCGCACCCCCCACGTCGTCGTGGTCATGGGCGTGGCAGGGACCGGCAAGACCACGATCGGGCCCCTGCTCGCGGACCGGCTCGGCGTTCCCTACGCCGAGGGCGACGACTTCCACCCGGCGGAGAACATCGCGAAGATGTCCTCCGGCACGCCGCTCACCGACGACGACCGGTGGCCCTGGCTCGACGCCATCGGCGCCTGGGCGCACGGGCGGGCCGGGCTCGGCGGGGTGGTCAGCAGCTCGGCGCTGAAGCGGAGCTATCGCGATCGGCTGCGGGCCGCCGCGCCCGATGTCGTCTTCGTCCACCTCACCGGTGACCGGGCCCTCATCGAGGACCGGATGTCGCATCGGCAGGGGCACTTCATGCCTACGGCGTTGCTCGATTCGCAGTTCGCCACGTTGCAGCCCCTTGGGGCGGACGAGGCGGGTGTCGCCGTCGACGTCTCGGGTGACCCCGAGGAGATCGCCGACCGGGCCGTCGCGGCGCTCGGTCGACTCGGCTGAGCGCTCCCGCCGGAAGGTCTCTGATCTGCGGGCCACCTGTGGCTGGTCGCGCAGTTCCCCGCGCCCCTTGGGCGCGCCCCCGCACCGCACCACCATCACGTACCCACGTCCAAGGAAGCCACCGTGACCCATCTCAGCGTCGAGATGTTGGCAGCGGAGCCCGTCGAGCCGATCACCTCGGCGGGCCATGCCCAGCTGGGGATCGCCGTCCTCGCGGGCATCGCCGTCATCGTCCTGCTCATCACCAAGTTCAAGCTGCACGCCTTCCTCGCGCTGACCGTCGGGTCACTCGCGCTCGGCGCCTTCGCCGGTGCCCCGCTCGACAAGGCCATCACCAGCTTCACCGGCGGGCTCGGCTCGACGGTCGCGGGTGTCGGTGTGCTCATCGCGCTCGGCGCGATCCTCGGCAAGCTGCTCGCCGACTCCGGGGGTGCCGACCAGATCGTCGACACGATCCTCGCCAAGGCCGGCGGGCGCGCGATGCCCTGGGCGATGGTCCTCATCGCCTCGGTGATCGGTCTGCCGCTCTTCTTCGAGGTCGGCATCGTGCTGCTGATCCCGGTCGTCCTGATGGTCGCCAAGCGCGGCAACTACTCGCTGATGCGGATCGGCATCCCGGCGCTCGCCGGTCTGTCCGTGATGCACGGGCTCATCCCGCCGCACCCCGGCCCGCTCGTCGCGATCGACGCGGTCGAGGCCAACCTCGGTGTCACGCTCGCGCTCGGCGTCCTCGTCGCCATCCCCACGGTGATCATCGCGGGTCCGCTGTTCTCGAAGGTCGCGGCCCGCTGGGTGGACGTACCGGCCCCCGAGAAGATGATCCCGCAGCGCCCTTCGGAGGACCTGGACAGGCGTCCCGGCTTCGGCGCGACGGTGGCGACCGTGCTGCTGCCCGTCGTGCTGATGCTGGCCAAGGCGCTGGTGGACATCGTGGTCGACGACCCCGAGGCCACCGTGCAGCGGGTCTTCGACGTCATCGGGTCGCCGCTGATCGCCCTGCTCGCCGCGGTGATCGTCGGCATGTTCACGCTGGGCCGGGCGGCCGGGTTCACCAAGGACCGGCTGTCGACGACCGTCGAGAAGTCCCTCGCCCCGATCGCGGGCGTGCTGATGATCGTGGGCGCGGGCGGCGGCTTCAAGCAGACGCTCATCGACGTCGGCGTGGGCCAGATGATCCTGGACTTCTCCAAGGACTGGTCGATCCCCGCGCTGCTCCTGGCCTGGCTGATCGCGGTGGCCATCCGGCTCGCGACGGGCTCCGCGACGGTCGCGACGATCTCCGCGGCGGGTCTGGTGGCGCCGCTCGCCGCCGACATGTCGACCTCGCACACGGCGCTGCTCGTGCTCGCGATCGGTGCGGGTTCGCTCTTCTTCTCGCACGTCAACGACGCGGGGTTCTGGCTGGTCAAGGAGTACTTCGGCCTTGACGTCGGCCAGACGATCAAGACGTGGTCCGTCATGGAGACGATCATCTCCGTGGTGGCGGGCGGCCTGGTCCTGCTCCTGTCACTGGTCATCTAGCGCGCCGTCTCCTGGGGCTCCGCCCCAGACCACGCTCCTCAAACGCCGGAGGGGCTGACCTGGTCAGCCCCTCCGGCGTTTCGTCACAACTGAGTACTCCCGGAGGCCTTTTCCAACTGGAACGCCTCGTTCCCCAGGCCGATCCGCGCATGCGCCTCCGGATTCCTGGACCGGAGGATCAGGCCGTGGAGGATGCCGATCACCGCCGCGGCGAAGATGACGCCGGGCAGCACCCAGCTGAGCGCCGAGCCCTCGCCCGCGCCGACGAGGACGTCGAAGTCCTTGACGGTGTAGCCCGCGATGACGAGCAGCCCTACCGCGGCGAGCGCGGACGCGGCGATCCGCCAGGCCTGGGCGCGCGCGGCGCCGCGGCGGGCGAAGAAGACGATGACGGCGACGGACGCGGTGGCCATCAGCAGGATGACGCCGAGGGCGCCGATGTTGCCGCCCCAGGTGAACAGGTGGAGGACGGGCGCGGTCGGGTCGCCCGCCTTGCCGTCGTCGGCGAGGGCGAAGCCGATCACGACCACCACGGAGACGACGGTCTGGAGCAGCGAGCCCGTGCCCGGCGCGCCCGTGGACCGGTTCGTGCGGGCGAACGCGGCGGGCAGCAGTCCCTCGCGGCCCATCGCGAACGCGTACCGCGCGACGACGTTGTGGAAGCTGAGGATCGCCGCGAACATGCCGGTGACGAACAGGACGTGCAGTACGTCGGTGAAGGTGCCGCCGAGCCGGGACTCGGTGAGGCCGAAGAGCAGGCCCGCGCTCTGTTCCTGCGCGGCGGGGACGATGCCGGACGGGCCCGCGGCGACCGTCAGCGCCCAGGAGCTGAGTGCGAAGAAGACGGCGACGAAGCCGACGGCGAAGAACATCACGCGGGCGACGACGACCTGGGGGCGGCTGGTCTCCTCGGCGTACACGGGGGCCTGCTCGAAGCCGGTGAAGGCGGCGATGCAGAAGCAGAGCGAGGTGGCCACGCCCGCGCCGGTGAGCGTGTCCGGGTTGAACGCGTGCAGCGAGAGGCCCTCCTTGGCCGGGTCGACGACGGCCGCGATGTCGAAGATGACGACGAGCGCCACCTCGATGAGGAGCAGGACGCCGAGCACGCGCGCGTTGAGGTCGATCTTCAGCCAGGCGAGGACGCCGACGAGGGCGACGGTGACGAGCGCCGGGATCCACCAGGCGACCTCGACCTCGAAGTACGTCTGGAGCAGCCCCGACACCTCGAAGCCGAG
This sequence comes from Streptomyces sp. NPDC050732, assembly GCF_040654255.1. Lineage (NCBI taxonomy): Bacteria > Bacillati > Actinomycetota > Actinomycetes > Kitasatosporales > Streptomycetaceae > Streptomyces > Streptomyces sp. NPDC050732. The sequence continues at coordinate 159,882 of NZ_JBFAHP010000010.1, read as the reverse complement.
CAGTCCGTAGAGGCCGGCCTGGAGGGCGCTGTAGGCGACGAGGGCGACCAGCGCGGCGCCGGCGCCCGCGGTGCCGCCGAGGCCGCGGGATATGTAGGCGTAGAACGCGCCGGCGTTGTGGACGTGCCGGCTCATCTCGGCGTACCCGAGGCTGAAGAGCGCGAGGACGACGCCGAGGATGAGGAAGAGGAGGGGCTGTCCGACGATGCCCATCACGCCGTACGTGGTGGGCATGACGCCGGCGACGACCATCAGGGGCCCGGTCGCGGCGAGCACGGAGAGCAGCAGTCCTGCCGTGCCGAGCCGGCCCGCGCGCAGCGCCTGCTCCTGCCCCTTGTACGTGCTGATCCCGGTGCCGCCCGTCGGGTCGCTGGGGGATCTGGTGCCGCTCGGGCTCGAACTTCCCGTCGCCATGGCGCGGTTGTCCTTTCGGGGATGGGGGAGAGTGCTTCAGGCCGCGCCGAACGCGGTGGCCCGCGCGGCGGTGAACGCCGCGTACGGGTCCCGGTCCGGGTACGACCAGGGGGCCGGGGTCGCGTGCCGTCCGATGCGGTGGAAGAGCGCGGCGGCTTCGGCCGCCCTGCCCTCGCAGGACTTCGCGTGGGCAAGGAAGTTGAGGTCGACGTGGCAGCGCGGGTGGGCGGTCTCGTCGGGCGTCTCCCACTCCAGCCACCAGTCGAAGGCGGCCTTCATGACGCCGCGGGCGCGCCGCCCGACCCAGTGTCCTGACGCGGCCGGGTCGGGCGGTTCGAGGCCGGCGGCGGCGAGGACGCGGTAGCGCTCGGCGTGCGCGACGACGGGCAGCACGGCCAGCGGCGAGTCGGCGGGCGCCTGTTCGGCGGCCCAGGCCGCGAAGTCGTACACCTCGTGCATCGGGTCCTGGCCCGCGCCGGGGCGCCGCTCGGCGAGCCGGGCGACCATCAGGTGGTGGGCGTGGTGGTGTTCGGGGTGGCGGTGCCGGATCTCGTCGAAGAGGCGTACGACGTCCTCCTCGTGGCCCAGTGAGCGTTCGAGGAGGAGCAGCGCGAGGATCGGCGTCGGGTCGGCGGGGACGCGTGCGGCGGCGTCGCGGCAGCGGGCCCGCACCCGGTCCGAGCGCTCCTTGCCGCGCAGCGCCTTGTGCACGGCGGCGAAGGCGAGGAGTACCTCGGCGTCGTGGCTCTCGGGCTCGGCGAGCTGCCAGTCGCGGGCCCACGCGCCGGTGGTCGGCTCCTGGCCCAGTACGTCGAAGCGGTGTCCCCTGCGGTCCCAGTCGTCGCCGGTGGCGGCGAGCAGTGCGCGCACCTCGGTCCAGCGGCCCTGTGCGAGTGCCGCCCGGGCGGTGACGAGTTCGGCGTCGTCGAGTGCGGCGTCGAAGGCGTGCCCCGCGGCTTTTTTGCGGGACCGGCCCAGTGGGGGTGGGGGTGGTGACACCGCGGGACGTCCTCCCCGGCGCGGCTTGCGAGCGGATGATCACGCACAGCAAAGCGGTAGGCACTGCTCCACGTCAAGGCTTGGCGGTGCCCTGCCTTCACCAACTCATTTCAAAATCCGCAGACTTCGCCCGTCACATGGGTCGACCCCGTTACCCTCCGTCGGTCGAGAGCCGCTCAACTCCCGCTGGACCGCGCGTCAGTTCACCGCTCGGGCGGCCGCGCGGCCCGCCGTGCGCCCCGAGAAGAGGCAGCCGCCGAGGAAGGTGCCTTCGAGGGAGCGGTAGCCGTGCACTCCCCCGCCGCCGAAGCCGGCGGCCTCCCCGGCCGCGTACACGCCCGGCAGGGGCTCGCCGCCCTCGGTCAGGACGCGTGAGGAGAGGTCGGTCTCCAGGCCGCCGAGGGTCTTGCGGGTGAGGATGTTGAGGCGGACGGCGACGAGCGGGCCGGCCTTGGGGTCGAGGATGCGGTGCGGGGCGGCGGCGCGGATGAGGCGGTCGCCGAGGAACTTGCGGGCGCCGCGGACGGCCGTGACCTGGAGGTCCTTGGTGAAGGGGTTGGCGATCTCGCGGTCGCGGGCGGCGATGGTGCGGTGCAGGTCGTCCTCGTCGATGAGGGGGGCCGCCGCGTCTCCGGTGAGCGCGTTCATGCCGCGCACGAGGGCGCCGAGGTCCTTCTCGACGACGAAGTCGACGCCGTGGTCCATGAACGCCTTGACGGGTCCCGGCACTTCGGACCTGGCCCGGTCGACTACGCCGCGCACCGACTTGCCGGTCAGGTCGGGGTTCTGCTCGGAGCCGCTGAGGGTGAACTCCTTGCCGATGATGCGCTGGTTGAGGACGAACCACGTGTAGTCGTAGCCGGTCTTCATGATGTGGTCGAGGGTGCCGAGCGTGTCGAAGCCGGGGAAGAGGGGGACGGGCAGGCGCCTGCCGTGCGCGTCGAGCCAGAGGGACGAGGGGCCCGGCAGGATGCGGATGCCGTGCCGCTCCCAGATGGGGTTCCAGTTCTCGATGCCCTCGGTGTAGTGCCACATGCGGTCGCGGTTGATGAGGCGGGCCCCGGCGTCCTCCGTGATGCCGAGCATCCTGCCGTCCACGTGCGCGGGGACGCCGGAGATCATCTTGCGGGGCGGGGTGCCGAGCCGCTCGGGCCAGTTGGCGCGGACGAGGTCGTGGTTGCCGCCGATGCCGCCGGAGGTGACGATCACCGCCCGCGCACGGAGTTCGAAGCTCCCTGTCACCTCGCGGCTGCTGGCCGTGCCCCGCTCGACGGCCGACGGCTCCAGGATCTCGCCGGTGACCGTGTCGACGCTGCCGCCGGTGCGCGAGAGCCCGGTGACGCGGTGCCGGAACCGCAGCTGGACGAGGCCGCGCGCGGCTCCGGCGCGCACCCGCCGGATGAACGGCGCGAGCAGCCCGGGGCCCGTCCCCCAGGTGATGTGGAAGCGGGGCACCGAGTTGCCGTGGCCCTGCGCGTCGTAGCCGCCGCGCTCCGCCCAGCCGACGACGGGGAAGAACCTGACGCCCTGGCCGTGCAGCCAGGGCCGCTTCTCACCGGCGGCGAAGTCGACGTACGCCTCGGCCCACTTGCGCGGCCAGTGGTCCTCGGGCCGGTCGAAGGCGGCCGTGCCCATCCAGTCCTGGAGGGCGAGCGCGTGGGAGTCCTTGATCCGCATCCGCCGCTGTTCGGGCGAGTTCACGAAGAAGAGGCCACCGAAGGACCAGTGCGCCTGACCGCCGAGCGATTGCTCCGGCTCCTGGTCGAGGAGGATGACCCGGCGGCCCGCGTCGACGAGCTCCGCGGTCGCCGCCAGTCCGGCGAGCCCCGCCCCGATCACGATCACATCTGCGTCGTACGCCATAGAGGTCGTCCTCCTCGACAAGGTCCCGCAAGGTTACTGGTGGGTCATGTCCCGTGCAGGTCGAATCCTGGGCAGCGGTGTGACGCACGTCAACCGGGCGGCGGAAGGGAACCTTCGCTCGCTTTTAATAATGGCCAGCATTAACATGCGCTCATGGCAAGGACATCGGGCCCGGAGACCCGGGAGAAGCTCATCCGCGCCGGCGAGGAGGTCTTCGCCGCCCAGGGCGTCGACGGCGCCCAGCTGCGCGACATCGTCCGGCTCGCGGGACAGAGCAACCCCTCCGCAGTGCAGTACCACTTCGGCTCCCGCGGCGGCCTCCTCGACGCCGTGATGGCCGCGCGCCAGCAGCGCACCGAGCAGGTGCTCGCCGCCGAGCTGGAGCGCGCCGGAGGCGCCGCGGCGGACCTGCGCGGACTCCTGACCGCCCTGGTGAACGCCGAGGCGGGCGAGTTGCGCACCGAGCGCGGGCGGCGCTGTCTGCGCATCTCCGCCCAGCTCAGCCACGAGAGCGGGGTGCGCACCCGCACCCCGCACCCCACCCTCGCCGGCACCGTCTACTGGACCGTGATCGGCCGGATCGAGGACTGTCTGACCCGCCCGGCACCCGGCCTGCCGGAACCCCTCCGGCTCGAACGCGTCGACCTCGCGCTCACGGTGATCGGCGCCGCCCTGGGCGACCGCGCCTGTCAGTACCTGGCCGGGACCACCCCCCTGACCGGCGAGGACGTCTTCCTCGCCGACCTCGTCGAGACCACCGCGGCGCTGCTGCGGGCCCCGCGACCCACCCTTGGAGAGACCCCATGACCCAGCACGACCTCACCGGCAGGACCGTCGTCATCACCGGCGCCGCACGCGGGCTCGGCGCCGAGGCCGCCCGGCAGGCCGTCGCCGCGGGAGCCAACGTCGTCCTGACCGACGTGCTCGACGAGGAGGGCCGCGCCACCGCCGCCGAGCTCGGCGAGCGCGCCCGCTTCGCACCCCACGACGTGACGTCCGAGGCGGACTGGCAGCGCGTCGCCGACCTCGCGGTCACCGAGTTCGGCGCGCTCCACGGCCTGGTGAACAACGCCGGTGTCTCCACCGGCCAGTTCCTGGAGTCCGAGTCCGTCGAGCACTTCCGCAAGGTCCTCGACATCAACCTCACCGGCGTGTTCATCGGCATGAAGACCGTCGTGCCCGCCATGAAGGAGGCCGGGGGCGGCTCGATCGTCAACGTCTCCTCCGCCGCGGGCCTGATGGGCCTCGCGCTCACCGCCGGTTACGGCGCGTCGAAGTGGGGCGTGCGCGGCCTCACCAAGATCGGCGCCGTCGAGCTCGGCACGGCCCGGATCCGCGTCAACTCCGTCCACCCCGGCATGACGTACACCCCGATGACCGCGCAGATAGGCATCGAGCGGGGCGAGGGCAAGTACCCCAACACCCCGATGGGCCGGGTCGGCGAGCCGCACGAGATCGCGGGCGCGATGGTCTTCCTGCTCTCCGACGCCGCGTCCTACGTGACCGGCGCCGAACTGGCCGTCGACGGCGGCTGGACGGCCGGCCCCACCGTCAAGTACGTCATGGGGCAGTGACCCGGACCCGCCGCCCGGCGTCGCGACCGGCGTGGGGTTGGATGGCGGCATGACGGCGAACAGTGGACCCGTGCCCGACCCCCGCACAGAGATGATCACCATCGTCGACGAGCACGACCACGTGGTCGGCGAGGCCCCGCGCGGCGAGGCGTACGCGCGCGGCCTGCGCCACCGCTGCGTGTTCGTCCTGGCGCGGGACGCGGAGGACCGCGTCTTCGTGCACCGCCGCACCCCGGCCAAACTGGTCTTCCCCTCGCTGTACGACATGTTCGTGGGCGGCGTGGTCGGGGCGGGCGAGTCGTACGACGACGCGGCGCTGCGCGAGGCGGAGGAGGAGCTGGGCGTACGGGGGCTGCCGCGCCCCACTCCGCTGTTCAAGTTCCTGTACGACGGCGGCGCGGGGAAGACCTGGTGGTCGTACCTCTATGAAGTCCGCTGCGAGCTGCCGGTGCAGCCGCAGGTCGAGGAGGTCGCCTGGCACTCCTTCGTCACCGAGGACGAGCTGGCGCGACGGCTCGACGAGTGGGAGTGGGTGCCGGACGGACTCGACGCCTACCACCGCCTGCGGGCCTTCCGCGCGAGCTGATCGCCGGGGCGGACGCCGCTCACCGCGGCACCCGTGACCACGGCTTATGGTGCGGCCGTGAGCAACTTCGTACAGAATCTGCGCCTGTGGTTCGCCCCGGAGCGCGTCCGCGAGGAGGGTGACACCCCCGACTACCGCTTCTCGCTCGCCAACGAACGCACCTTCCTGGCCTGGCTGCGCACCGCGCTGGCGCTGATCGGCGGTGGCTTCGCCGTCGACCAGTTCCTGCCGGACCTGCGGTGGGGTTGGCGGATCGGGCTCGCCCTCGCGCTGCTCGCCGCGGGCGTCCTGTGCTCGCTGCGCGCGGTGAACCACTGGGTGCGCTGCGAACGCGCCATGCGGCGCGGCGACGACCTGCCGGCCGGCCGCTTCCCGACCGTGCTGAGCCTGGTGGTCGCGGTGGTCGCGCTCGCCATGGTGGTGGTCGTGCTCTTCGGGTGGGAGGGGTGACCCGGCGGGGACCGGAGGACGGGCGGGTCCGCGACCCGGGCCTGCAACCGGAGCGCACCCGCCTCGCCTGGCGGCGCACCACGCTGTCGTGCACGGTCGCCGCGGTGCTCGCCGCCCGCGCGGTGCTCCACGACGGGACCACCGCGCTCGGCGTGCTGGCCTGCGCGGTGTGCCTGCTGCTCTGGCTCGGGTTCCTGCTGGTCGCCCACCGCAGGATGACCGTCCTGACGTCGCACCCACCGCGGACGCTGCCGCTCCGGTCGGCGTGGACGGCGGCACTGTGCACGCTCGCGCTGGCGGTGTGCGCGGCGCTGATGCTCGTCTGAGCATCCCTCGGGGCCCCGGTCCCCCCGGGCTCCGGTCCGCTCAGTCCACCGTCACCACGATCTTGCCGCGGGTGCGCCCCTCCTCGCTCAGCCGGTGTGCGTCGGCCGCCCGCTCCAGCGGGAACGTCGCGTCCACGTGGACGGTCACGACGTCCTGTTCCGCGAGCTCGGACAGGCGCTGGAGGTCGGCGGCGACGGGGCGTACGAAGCAGTAGTGGCCGCCCATGCCGATCACCGCGCCGTCCGCGATGGACGCCAGCCGGCCGCCGGGCGCGAGGAGTTCGGCGGACGCCTTGAGCGTGTCGCCGCCGATCGTGTCGAAGGCCGCGTCGACCCCCTCCTCGACGAGCGCGCGCACCCGTTCCACGAGCCCGTCGCCGTACGTGACCGGCTCGGCGCCGAGCTCCCGCAGGTAGTCGTGGTTGCGCTCGCTCGCGGTGCCGATGACCCGGGCTCCCGCGTGCCGGGCGAGCTGCACCGCGATCGAGCCGACGCCACCGGCCGCCGCGTGCACGAGGACCACGTCCCCCTCGGTCACCTTCAGTGCCTGGTCGATGACCTGGTAGGCGGTGAGGCCGGCGAGCGGCAGGCCCGCGGCTTCCTCGAAGGTGAGGTTGCGCGGCTTGCGGGCGAGGGTGCGCACGGGGGCCGCGACGTACTCCGCGAAGGTGCCGCGCGAGAGGAAGTCCTCGCGCACATAGCCGATGACCTCGTCGCCGACGGCGAACTCCGGGGCGGAGGCGCCCGGCTGGACGACGACGCCCGCGACGTCCCAGCCGGGGACCACGGGGAAGACCGGTTCCAGGAGGCCGTCGAGGTGGCCCTCGCGGCACTTCCAGTCGACGGGGTTCACGGCCGCGGCGCGCACCTTCACCAGGACGGAGTCCGGCCCGACCTTGGGGTCGCGCACCTCTCCGTACTCAAGGACTTCGGGCCCGCCGTAGCTGCGGTAGCTGATCGCCTTCATGGGGTCGCCTTCGCGGAGGACAGGGAGACAGCGGAGGACAGGGAAACAACGACAAGACTCGCATAAAGGAATTAGCGGGGCATCGGGGGCTAGCCTGAGAGGGTCACCCCATCCCCGGAAGTCACAGAAGGTGCGCGTCATGACCACGCTCCACCACGAACACCCGGTGCACGACCACATCCACGGCCCCGCCTGCGGCCACCCCGAGGTGCCGCACGGCGACCACGTCGACTACGCGCACGACGGACACATGCACCGTCTGCACTCCGGCCACTGGGACGAGTGCGAGCCGGCCGGGCACGTCGCCCACCAGGGCCATGACCACCGGCACGGCGACGGCTGCGGGCACGCCTCCGTCCTCCACGGCGACCACGTCGACTACCTCCACGACGGTCACCGGCACGCGGAGCACGACGGACACTGGGACGACCACTGACCGCTCCGCGGAAGGCCTGAGGCGGGGACCTCTGGACGGCATACCGACTGGTCGGCATCATGGTGTGGCACGCCACCACCACGCCGATCAGGAGCGAAGATGAGCGCAGACCACCCGCCGGGCCTCGACCTCGACCAGTTGCGCGGCCACCTCGACCGCGAGCGGCCCGGCCTGGTCGGCGGGCCGCTCACCGCGCGGCTGATCGAGGGCGGCCGGTCCAACCTCACCTACGCGGTCACCGACGGCGCCTCGCGCTGGGTGGTGCGGCGGCCCCCGCTGGGCCACGTCCTCGCCACCGCGCACGACATGAGGCGCGAGTACCGCGTGATCGAGGCGCTGCACCCCACGGACGTGCCGGTGCCCGCACCCGTGCTGCTCTGCCAGGACGACGCCGTGACCGGATCGCCCTTCTACGTGATGGAGTTCGTGGACGGGACGCCGTACCGCACCGCCGAGGAGCTGGCCCCGCTCGGCCCCGGGCGCACCAGGGACGCGGTGCTCGGCCTCGTCGACACCCTCGTCGACCTGCACGCCGTGGACCCGGCGGCGGTCGGGCTCGGCGACTTCGGGCGGCCCGAGGGGTTCCTCGACCGGCAGCTGCGCCGCTGGGGCAAGCAGCTCGACGCCTCCCGCAACCGCGAACTCGCCGGCATCGACGAGCTGCACGCGGCGCTCGGCCGCTCGCTGCCCGGCTCGCCCGCCCCGACCGTCGTCCACGGCGACTACCGCCTGGACAACGTCCTGATCGGCGACGACGACCGGATCAAGGCCATCCTCGACTGGGAGATGTCGACGCTCGGCGATCCGCTCACCGACCTGGGCCTGCTCGTGATGTACAGCGCGAAGCTGGAGGTGCCCGACTCCCCCGTCAGCACCACGGCGGGCGCGCCGGGCCACCCCGAGCCGGCCGAGCTGATCGAGCGGTACGCCGCGCGCTCGGGGCGCGACGTGTCGGCGATCTCCTGGTACACGGCGTTCGCGTGGTTCAAGCTCGCCGTGATCCTGGAGGGCATCCACTACCGCTACACGCTGGGCCAGACGGTCGGAGCGGGCTTCGACCGCATCGGCGAACTGGTGCCCGTGTTCATCGAACACGGCCTGACGACCCTCCAGGAAGGCTGATCTCCCGTGGACTTCGCATTCGACGCCCGCACCGAAGAGCTGCGGGCCAGGCTCCTCGCCTTCATGGACGAGCACGTGTACCCGGCCGAGGCCGTCGCCGACGAGCAGCGCGCCGCGCTGGCCTCGCCCTGGGACACGCCCGCCGTGGTCAAGGAGCTGAAGGCGGAGGCCCGTAGACGGGGTCTGTGGAACCTCTTCCTGCCGGACGGGGAGCACGGCGCCGGACTCACCAACCTCCAGTACGCGCCGCTCGCCGAGATAACCGGCCGCTCCCCGCAGTTGGCGCCCACCGCGCTGAACTGCGCGGCGCCCGACACCGGCAACATGGAGGTACTCGCGCAGTTCGGCACGGACGAGCAGAAGAAGCGGTGGCTGGAGCCGCTGCTCGCCGGTGAGATCCGTTCGGCGTTCGCGATGACCGAGCCGGAGGTGGCCTCCTCCGACGCCACGAACATCACGACGCACATCGAGCGCGACGGCGACGACTACGTCATCACCGGCCGCAAGTGGTACATATCCGGGGCGATGAACCCGGACTGCGAGATCTTCATCGTGATGGGCAAGACCGACCCCGACGGCGCCGACATCCGCCGCCAGCAGTCCATGGTCCTCGTCCCGCGCGACACCCCGGGCCTCGAAGTCCGGCGCGCCATGCGGGTGTACGGCTACGAGGACCACTACCACGGCGGCCACGCGGAGGTCGTCTTCGACCACGCCCGGGTCCCCGTGTCGAACCTGATCGGCGAGGAGGGCGGCGGCTTCGCCATCGCGCAGGCGCGGCTCGGCCCGGGCCGCATCCACCACTGCATGCGGCTGATCGGCATGGCCGAGCGTGCCATCGAGCTGATGTGCCGGCGGGCCGTGTCCCGCACGGCGTTCGGCAAGCCGCTCGCGCAGCAGGGCGTCGTGCAGGAGTGGATCGCGGACGCGCGGGTCACCGTGGAGCAGTTGCGGCTCCTCGTCCTGAAGACGGCCTGGCTGATGGACACGGTCGGCAACCGGGGCGCGCACACGGAGATCCAGTCGATCAAGATCGCGACCCCGCGCGCGGTGGTCGACATCCTCGACCGGGCCGTGCAGCTGCACGGCGCCGGCGGGGTCAGCCAGGACTTTCCGCTGGCGGAGCTGTGGGCGGCGGCGAGGACGTTGCGCTTGGCGGACGGGCCGGACGAGGTGCACCAGCGGTCGCTGGCGCGGCGGGAACTGAAGCGGTACCTGTAGCCCCTTATGGGGCCCGCAGGGCCCTCAGGAGGAGGTCGGCCAGGTGGTCGGCCACCTGTTGCGGGGAGAGCGGGCCCTCCGGGCGATACCACGTGGACAGGTGGTGGACCGAGCCGAAGTGGTAGTCCACCACCAGGTCCGCCGGGGTCGCCGCGGAGAAGACGCCGGACTCCTGGCCCTCCTCGATCAGGGCCCGGAAGCGCTCGTGGTAGCGGCGCCGCTCGGCGCGGACCTGCTTGTTCTTCTCCGGGCTGAGACTGTGCATGGAGCGGAAGAAGATCGACGCGTCGTCGAGGTTGTCGATGGTGGTGACCACGACGTCCGCGGCGGCAGCGCGCACCCGCTCGGCGACGGGGGCGTCCGCGTCGGCGATGGCGTCGAGCCGCTCCTGCTGGACGCGGAGCATCCGGGCGTAGACCTCGTGCAGCAGGTCGTCCTTGGAGCCGAAGTAGTGGTAGAGCGCGCCCTTGGTGACGCCTGCCGCCTCGACGATCTCCTGCACCGACGTGCGGTCGTAGCCCTGGTCGGCGAAGAGCCTGGTGGCGGCGGCGAGAAGCCGCTGCGGAACGGGCGTGCCGTCACCGTCCGTCGTTCTGGCCACTGCCGCCACCCTGCCTTTCGCGTCACTTGCCGTGCTGTGCCCGGGAACGCAGTTCCCGTCGGAGGATCTTCCCACTTGTCGTCTTCGGCAGCTCCGCCAGGATCTCCACCTCGCGCGGGTATTTGTACGCGGCCAGCCGCTCCTTGCAGTACGCGGCCAGCTCGTCGGAAGCCGTGCCGCTGCCCGGACGGAGGCTGACGTACGCCTTCACGGTCTCTCCCCGGTAGCTGTCGGGGATGCCGACGACGGCCGCCTCGCGCACGGCGGGGTGGGTGTAGAGGACGTCCTCGACCTCGCGGGGCCACACCTTGAAGCCGGACGCGTTGATCATGTCCTTCTTGCGGTCGACGACGTAGAGCCAGCCGGCCGGGTCCATGAACCCGATGTCGCCGGTGCGCAGTTCGCCGTCGGGGAAGGTCTCGGCGGTGGCGTCGGGCCGCTGCCAGTAGCCGGGCACAACCTGCGGTCCGCTGACGACGATCTCGCCGTGTTCCCCGAACGGCACCTCGTGGCCGAGGTCGTCCAGGATGCGTACGACCGTCTCGGGTCCCGGAACGCCGACGGCGAGGGTGCCGGAGACGGGGTCGACGGGGGCCTCCTGTCCCGGCGGCACGGAGGCGCAGGGCGCGGTGCACTCGGTGAGGCCGTAACCGTTGTGGAGGTAGGGGCCGAAGGACGCGCGGAACGTCTCCACGAGGGCCGGGGGCAGCGGCGCGCCGCCCGAGGAGATCATCGCGAAGGAGTCGAAGTGGGCGCGGGTGACCGACGGGTGGGCGGCCAGCGCCATGAAGGCCGTGGAGGGGCCGACCGTGTAGGCGGGGCGGTGTTCGGCGAAGGCGTCGAGGACCACGCCGGCCTCGAAGCGGTAGGCGAGCGCGAGCGTGCCGGCGTTGGCGATGCACGCGGCGACCTGCGCGACCATGCCGGTGATGTGGAAGAGCGGCGCCATCGCGAAGTAGCAGGCGCCTTCCGGTATCCCGGAGCCGGCGCGCTGGCGTTCGGCGTTGTAGGTGATGTTGCCGTGGGTGTTCATGGCGCCCTTGGGAGCGCCGCTGGTGCCCGACGTGTAGCTGATCAGCGCGGTGTCGGAGGGGCCGACGGCGCGGTCGGCGGGGGCCGGGAGCCCCTGGCGCGCGACCGCCACGAGGTCGTCGGCGTCGGCGGCGGGCGGCAGGCGCCCGAAGTCGAGGACCCGGGTGTCGTTGCGGGTCTGGAGGTCGAGCTGGCAGGCGGTGAGGACGACGCTCACCGGCGAGCCCGCCACGGTGTCGCGCAGATACGTCTCCCAGGCGCGGTCCGAGCAGATCAGCGCGGTCACCCCGGCGTCCGCGAAGACGTGGCCGACCTCCGCCGACCGGTACATGGGGTTGACGGGGACGACCGTCGCGCCCGCCTTCCAGGCGCCGAGGAGAGCGAGCACGAAGTGCGGGGTGTTCTGCAGGAGGATCGCGACGCGGTCGCCGCGGGCAACGCCGCGCGCGGCCAGGTGCCCGGCGACGGAGTCACTGAGGGCGTCGGTCTCGCGGTAGCTCAGGCGCCCGTCGAAGTAGGCGAGGGCGGTGTGCTCGGGGGCGCGGGCGACGGCAGCGCGGAAGGCGTCGGGCACGGACGCGGCGGGGTGCACGGGGGCGCGCTGGGCGTCGTTGAGCCGGGCGAGCCAGGGCTTGGCCGCGTACGGGGACCCGGCGGGGAGGTGGCCGCGGGGGAAGTCGTGCGTGGGGTCGTACGTACGGTCGTGCGTGGGGTCGTTCACCGGTCGGTCGCCTCCCACTTCTGCTGGATGTGGTTCATGCCCTTCAGCCACTTGTCGGGGGTCTCGGCACGGGCCCGGTAGAACGCGGCGACCTCGGGGTGCGGCAGGATCAGGAAGCGGTCCTCCGCCATGCCGGCGAAGAGCGCGGCGGCGACGTCGTCCGGCTCGATGGCGGTGGGCGTGAGCACGAGGTCGCCCGCGGTGCCGGTGGCGGCGAGCATGTCGGTGCGGACGCCCTGCGGGCAGATCGCGTGGACCTTGAGGCCGCGGTGGCGGTAGGTGAGCGACAGCCACTCGGCGAAGGCGTACGCGCCATGCTTGGACACGCTGTAGGGGGCGGCGCCGATCATGGTGAGCAGGCCCGCCGCGGAGACCGTGGAGACGAAGCGGCCGCTGCCGCGCTCCAGCCAGTCGGGCAGCAGCGCGCGGGCCGCCCGCACGTGTGCCATCACGTTGACGTCCCAGGCCGCGGCCCAGACCTCCTCGGGCGCGGCCTCGCTGCCGCCCGAGCCGAGCCCGGCGTTGGCGCAGTACACGTCCACCGTGCCGCCGAGCGCCTCGCGGGCCTCCGGCACGACGACGGACGCGTCGCCCGGTACGGCGATGCCGCCCACCTCGTCGGCGACGGCCTTCGCCCGGTCGCCGTCCAGGTCGTTGACGACGACGCGCGCTCCCTCCGCGGCGAAGCGGCGGGCGAGCGCGGCTCCGATGCCGCCGCCTCCGCCCGTGACGACGACTCCCTTGTCCCGCAAGGTTTCCACCATGGTTCTCCTTCGGCCCGCGGCTCGGCTTCGCTGGCAGACTAACCAGTCGGTATGTCGTGGCGAAAGGGGGGCGCCGAGGTCATGGGCGGCGGGACGGCTCAGGCCCGCGCGCTCGCGTGGAGGACCCTGGCCAGCTCGCGGGGCTGGGAGAACATCGGCCAGTGGCCCGTGTCCATCTCGACGAGGCGCCAGTGCTCGCTCTTGAGCAGTTCGGCCACGTCGTCCATCGGCTCGGCGCCGTCGAGCAGGCACTTGACGTACGTCGCCGGGAGTTCGCCGAGCGACCCCTCAAGGACGGCGGGCTCGGTCAGGGTGGCGCCCGGGTGCGGGGTCGTGCCGCCGGCGATCCGGGCGAGCTGCTCGCTGTCGAGGCCCTGGCCGTCGAAGTCCGCGGCGTCCGGCACCCAGAAGCCGTCGTCCTCGGCGAGCCGGGCCTCGAATGCCGTCTGGCCCTGCCACCACATCGAGGCGAACGACTCGTCGGCGACGGGCACGACGGCGTCGACGAACACGACGCGCCTGAGCCGGTCGCCGATCCGCTCGGCGGCCTGGCCGACGGGGATGCCCGCGTAGCTGTGCCCGACGAGGACGACGTCACGCAGGCCGAGCCGTTCGACCTCGTCGACGACGTCCCGCACGTGGGTCTGCTGTCCGGCAGGCACGCCCTGCTTGTCGGCGAGGCCCGAGAGCGTCAGCGGATGAGCGCCGTGCCCGGCGGCACGCAGCTCACGCGCCACGTCGTCCCACGCCCACGAGCCGAGCCACGCCCCTGCCACCAGTATGAATTCCGCCATGGCGCCGAACGTACACGCCGGAGTGGCGGTGGGGCAGACCCCACCGGTCATGGGGGTGTCAGCCGGATGGTGCGGTGCCCGGCCCGCGCGGGATCGTGATCTTCCTGGTGAGGCGGTCGAGTTCAGGAGGCACGACATGGCACGGACGGCACGCCGCCGGGTTCCACTTCTGCTGGTCACGGCGGCCGGGGCGGGTGTGCTGCTCGCTCCCCACGCGGCACAGGCCGCGCCACGGCCCGCGGATCCGGTCGCGGCGCTCGAACGCGCCGCCCACCCGCTGCGGTCGACCGGTCCGGGCGGCGGCACGAAGGACCTGCGGCCGCTCGGCCGGATGGTCGGCGACGCGTCGGTGGTGGGTCTCGGCGAGGCGACGCACGGCTCGCACGAGTTCTTCACGATGAAGGAGCGGGTGTTCCGCCAGCTCGTCGAGGAGAAGGGCTTCACCACCTTCGCGCAGGAGGTGAGCTGGACGACCGGGGTGCGCTTCGACGCCTACGTGCGGGGCGGCGCGGGCGACGCGCGCGAGCTCGTCCACCGTGAGCTGGCGAAGACCCCGTGGGACACGGAGGAGTACGTCCATCTGCTGCGCTGGATGCGCGCGTACAACGACGGACACCCGGAGCGCGAGCTGCACTTCATGGGAAACGACCTCAACTACCCCGAGCAGGGCGCCGAGTTGTTCGACGGGGTGAGCGCCTATGTGCGCGCCCACGAGCCGGATCTGCTGCCCCGGATCACCGAGCTGTACGCGCCGCTGCGGCGCCTGACGGACGGCGACACGTACATGGGGCGGCCGCTCGCCGAGCGCGAGGCGCTGGCGAAGAAGGCCGGCGAGGCCTACGACCTGTTGAAGGAGCGCCGGCCGGACACGCGGAGCAAGCCGTACGAACTCGCCCTGCACCACGCCCGGTCCATTGCGCAGACCGGGGACACGTACGCCCTCCCGCTCGACACGCCGGACGGCCGGCGGGACGCGATGCTGCACCGCGACCGGCTCATGGCGGAGAACACGGCGTGGTGGCAGCGGCACACGGGCGGCAAGGTGTTCCTCTCGGCCCACAATGCCCATGTCGGCTACGAGTCCTTCGACCCGCGCTATCCGAAGATGCAGGGCGCCTTCCTGCGCGACCGGCTCGGCAAGCGGTACGCGAGCATCGGCTTCACCTTCAACGAGGGCGGGCTGATGGCGCAGAGCGCGGCCTCCCAGGTCTGGAAGCCCCGTTGGCTCGCCCCGGCGGCGCGCGGCACGAACGAGCACACGCTCGACAAGGTGCGCTTCGACGACTACTTCGTCGACATGCGGACCGCTCCCCCGGCCGCCCGCACGTGGCTGGACGAGCCCCGGGCCACCCGGAGCATCGGCAACGCGTACCCGGACGGCCCGTACAAGATCCGCCTCGGGGCCTCGCACGACATCCTCATCCACCTGCACGCCATCACGCCGGCCCACCGGCAGTCTCAGTGACCGAGACCAGCCGTATCACCTATTGACTGGCCCCTACACCGACCACGAGAGTGCCGCTCGTGCACAGCGAAGCGACAGCGACAGAGAAGCAGCAGGTCCAGGGCGGAGAGGGCAGCACCGAGAGTCTGCGCCGGGTGGCCGTGGCCTCCTTCATCGGGACGGCCATCGAGTTCTACGACTTCTACATCTACGGCACGGCGGCCGCCCTCGTCCTGAACGAGGCGTTCTTCCCGACCCTCGACCCGGTCAACGCCACCCTCGCGTCGTTCTCCACCTACGCGGTGGCGTTCGCGGCCCGGCCCATCGGCTCGGTGATCTTCGGGCACTTCGGCGACCGGGTGGGCCGCAAGTCCGTCCTGGTGGCCTCGCTCCTCCTGATGGGGCTCTCGACCGCCCTCGTCGGCCTCCTGCCCGGCTACGGGACCTGGGGCGTCTGGGCGCCGCTGCTGCTGATCCTGCTCCGCTTCCTCCAAGGCATCGGGCTCGGCGGCGAGTGGGGCGGCGCGGCGCTGCTCGCGGTGGAGCACGCGCCGAAGAAGAAGCGCGGGATGTACGCGGCCTTCCCGCAACTCGGCCCGTCCGTGGGGTTCTTCGCCGCGACCGGCGTCTTCTGGCTGCTCTCGGCCGCGCTCTCCGACGACGCGTTCAGGTCGTGGGGCTGGCGGGTGCCGTTCCTGCTCTCGTTCCTGCTGGTCGCCGTCGGCCTGTTCGTGCGCCTCAGGATCAGCGAGACGCCGGTCTTCGCGAAGGTCATGGAGGCACAGCAGGCGAGCAAGGTGCCCGCGCTCGACGTGCTGCGCCGCCATCCGCGCGAACTGCTGCTCGGCGCGGGCGGCATGGTCGTCGCGTACGGCCTCTTCTACACCGCCACGACCTACTGCCTCTCCTACGCCACCGGCACCCTGCACATCCCGCGCGACACCATGCTCGGCCTCTCCCTGGTGGCCTGCCTCTTCCTCGCGGCCGGCACCTGGCTCGCCGCGACGCGCTCCGACGGGGCGGGGCGCCGCAAACTGGTGCTCGCGGGCACGGGGCTCGCGGTGGTGTGGGGGCTCGTGCTCTTCCCGCTCCTCGACACCGAGCAGCCGGTGCTCGTCGCCCTCGCGATCGGCGGCGCGCTGTTCTGCATGGGGGTCGTCTACGGCCCGATGGGCGCCTATCTGCCCGAGCTGTTCTCCACGGGCGTGCGCTACTCGGGCGCCTCGCTCGCGTACAACCTGGGCGGCGTGCTCGGCGGCGCGGTCTCGCCGCTGGTGGCGACCCGGCTGCAGTCGGCGTTCGGTTCCTCGTCGGTGGGCTGGTACGTGAGCGCGATGGCGGTCGTGTCGCTGCTGTGCGTGCTCGCGCTGCCGGAGACGCGGGAGCGCGAACTCGCCTGAGCCGTCCACTTGTTCGCGGGGGCAGGTGCTGCGCGGCGTATGGCCAGGTGGCCCGGGCGGCAGGATCATATTTCGCGTGGAGCCCTACTGGGAATTGACCTTCGACGCCGACGGCGACGTCGACACCGCGCAGCGTGCGCAGCTGCTGTCCGGCGCGGAACGCGAACGCGTCACGGATCTGCTGGTCTTCGCGCACGGCTGGAACAACGAGCAGAGGGACGCCAGGAAGCTGTACCGGCGCTTCTTCGGCCCCTGTCAGGACCTGGCCGGGCCAGGGGTGCGCCTCGGCTACGTCGGGGTGCTCTGGCCCGCCATCCGCTTCCCCGACGAGACCATCCCCGACTTCGACCCCTCGGCCGCCGCCGTGCCCGCCGCACCGCCCGGCGAGCCCGTGCTCGACGCGGCGACCCGGCAGGCGCTCGACCGGGCCTTCCCCGACCACACCGAGACCCTCGACCGGATCGCCGAGCTCCTCGCGGAGCGCTCCGAAGTGCCGTCACGCATCTACGAGTTCGGGCGGCACGTCCGGGAGCTGGTCTCCCTGCGCGAGACCCACCCGGCGCGCCACTTCGGCCAGGACACCGGCGCGGGCGAGCCGGCCATGCTCACCGACGACGCGGTCCAGGTCTGCGAGATCTTCGCCGCCGCACGCGCGGACACCGGAGAGCCGCTGCTCCTCGGCGAACTGCGCGAGCGGCTGTGGGACGGCGCGCACGAACTGCTGCGGCAGGGCACGTACTACGCGATGAAGCGGCGGGCGGGCGCGGTCGGCCAGCTGGGGCTCGGCCCCGCGATCGGGCTGCTCGCCGCCGATGTGCCGACGATCAGGGTGCACCTCATCGGGCACAGCTTCGGCGGCCGGCTCGTCTCGTACGCGCTGCGCGGGATGCCCGCGGACGTGCGCGCGGTGAAGTCGGTGACGCTCCTCCAAGGCGCCTTCTCGCACTACACGTTCGCCGAGCGCCTGCCGCACGACAAGTCGCGCGGCGGCGCCCTGCACGGCGTGCAGCGCCGCGTCGACGGCCCGCTCGTCTCCTGCTACTCGCGCCACGACGCCGCGCTCGGCCGCCTGTACCCGCTGGCGTCGAAGCTGGCCGGTGACTCCTCGGGCTTCCTGGGCCTGTGGGAGCGGTGGGGCGCCATCGGCTACAACGGCATCCGTTCCGTGGACGGCACCAAGCGCATCAAGCTCGGTGACAAGGTGCCCGTCAAGGGGTGTGTGAGCGTCGACGTGGCGTCGGTGGTGCGGCGCGGCGGTCCGCCCTCCGGCGCACACAGCGACGTCTGCCATGAGGAGCTGGCACGCCTCGTGTTCGCCGCGGGGCGGATCGCGCTCGCCTGACGGGCCGCTCCTACCGGTGCCGGGGGAACTCGACGACCTGCTGGTACGTCGGGCGGTTCTGCCACTGGACCGGCTTGTGCGTGATGCCGCCGAGCGGCCGGTGGATGACCGAGTCCGCGCACCACTGGTCGCCCGCCTTGCAGGAGTCGTCGCCGGGGTAGACCTCGGTGGCGGGCTTGGCGACGGCCTGCGCGAGGGTGGTCAGCAGGGCGTCGCGGCAGGCGTCGAGCTCGCCGTCGCCGCAGTAGGTGTCGGCGAGCCCGCCCTTGACCGGCTCGCCGAGGACCTTGCGCAGGTCCTTGTCGGCGTAGCCCCACCAGCCGTACTGGAAGGCGGATCCGGCGTGCGCCCCGGTGGGTCCGTGGCCCGCGGACGGCGCCTCGTCGGTGGCGAGCTGTGAGGTGAGGGCGGCGTAGAGGTCCTTGCCGAGACCGGGCCCGAACTCGGCCTCGATCAGCAGGGGCCACCAGGCGTCCATGATCCGCACGGCGTCGGGGTGGGCGTACGTCTTCGATCCGGCCGACGTCTGGTTGCGCTGGGCGCCCGCCTTGCGCCACGCCTCCAGTTGCTGGAGCGCCTTGGCCTGTTGCGGGTCGGTGACCGGCTTGCTCCGGACCACCTTGAGCAGCTCGGGCAGCACCTGTTCGCCGCGCAGGTCGGTGACGGCCGCCTCGGACATGGCGCGGGTGAGGGAGGCGCGGGTGACGCCGCCCTCCTCGGTGAGCTTCCTGACCCGCCCGTCGAGCAGGTCGCCGCGGTGCACGGCGCTCACGCCGAAGCCCGCCGTGCTGAAGTCCTTCGCCTGCTTGTTGTTCCAGGAGATGTAGTAGTCCTGGTTGACGGACTGCGGGTGCTCGGCGGGCGGGGTCTGCGCGGAGGTGTTGTCCTCGGGGTCGAAGTCCTGCCACTCGTAGGCCTGGTGGGCCTTGACGGGCAGGGCGGGGTCGACACCGTCGGCGCGCTCGGGGTTGGCGCCGCTGTTGTAGTACGCGATGTCGCGCGAGTCGGCGTAGAACCAGTTGAAGGCGTAGCTGATGTGCTGGGCCGCCTTCTTGAAGCTCGCGGCGTCCTTGACGTACGACGGGTCGTTGAACATCTGGAAGCCGATGATGGAGTCGGCCTCGTGGCGGTAGGTGGAGCGCAGCGAGACGTACGCGACGGGCTTGCCCTCGACGCTCGCGCGGTGCGTCACGATGCCGTACTTCGTGCGGAAGACCTGCATGCGGTAGGAGCCGGCGGCCGTGGAGTCGGCGAGGGTCGGCTTCCAGGCGTTCCTGCGCTCCAGCTTCTCCATAGGGGTGCAGGTGCCCCGGTGGAGGTAGCCGGTGGACTGCTTGGTGGGGGTGCCGCCGCCCGGTTCGCAGAGCTCGACGGCGTACGTGTCGGTGATGTCCTGTCCCGCGGAGGTGGCGGACCACGCGTAGTCCTGGCCGCGCCCGAGCTGGACGTACATGCCGACACCGGCGAAGGAGACGCCGCGGGCGCTGATGCCGGGGCCCTGGAGTTCCTGCTGCATGAGGAGCTGGGGTGCGAAGTAACCGGTCTGCGGGCCGAAGACGGCGACGGGGTTGCCGCTCGCGGTGTGCTTGCCGGAGACGAGCAGGGCGTTCGACATGCCCTTCTTGTGGCCGTCCTCGCCGAACAGGTCCGCGGGCAGGACGCCCTTGTCGTACATGCCCTGGAGCGGCTTCAGCTTCCTGGGCGCCCGCACCGGGTCCTTGGCGCCGGAACCGGCACCGCCCTCGCGGTCGTACACGAGCTGTTCGCGCTCTACGGAGCCCGGGTCGGGCAGCGCGGTGCCGCGCGCCTTCTCCGGCTTGCCCGCGTACGGGAAGCTCGTGCCGTCGTGGATGGTCTGCACGGCCTCGGGGTCGTTGCGGGCGCGGAAGGACTCCCAGACCTCCGTGCCCTTCTCGACGCCGTACTTCTCCTGCGCCTTGAGGAGGGAGAGGGCCGACTCGACCTCTCCGCCGCCGCCGTTGCCGAAGAGGCCGCCGACCACGGAGGCCAGCGCGATCATGTCGGTGACCTTGAAGGGCTCGATCTCGCCGGCGTTGGTGACCGCGTCTATCTTGCCGGTCAGGACGTACTCGCCGGGGAAGTAGCGGCCGTTCTTGGACTTCACGCGGTAGGCGTTGAGTCCGTCGATGTAGGCCTGCGCGTCCTCCATCGCCTGCCTGCCGCGCTCCCCCTGCGTCGACTTGATGTACTCGACCTGCTTCTCCAGGTCCTTCTCGGTGTACGGGGCCTGCGGCCAGAACTGCTGCTCAAGGCCCTGGTTGGCGAGTGCGCCGCCCGCGAACGAGGTCAGCTGTCCGCGTCCGATGTGCCGGAAGAGGTCGATGAGCCAGAGCCGGTCCTGTCCGGCGGCGAAGCCCGCGCCGAACTCGGTGCCGTAGCGCGTGGTGCCCTTGATGTGCGGGATGCCGTACTTCTTGTCCCGGGTGATCGTCACGTCGTCGCGCGGCTTGGTGACGGAGGCGACCTGGCCCTCCCGCACGCCGAAGGAGGCGTCGTTGAAGAACTCGGTGAGCCGGTCGTCGGTGAGCGAGGGGTAACCCGAGGAGAGCGCGTCGTAAGGGCCCAACTGGTCGTCCGCGTGCGCGGGTCGGGTACCGAGGACGCGGTGGGCGAGGATCTCGGCGAGGGTCGCGCCGCCGTTCGCGCCGGGCGGCAGGATGTCCGCGCACTGGCTTCCGCAGTGGTCGACGGTCTCCTCCTTCGGCGCCGGGTCCCGCGGGGCGGCCGCGGCGCCCGCCCGGGGCGCGAGCAGGGCGGCGCCGAGCGCGAGCACCGCCCCCGACGTGAGAGTTCTGAGCCTGAGGGTGCGACGTCGCATGGGTGCTCCTCCGGATCCTGCGGAAGGCCGATGCGGCGGAGGCTACTGGCGGGTCGCCGAACCCGAAAGATGAACAAGCGTCGCCTTTGCCGAATCACCACAACGCGCCCCCCTTGTGCCGGCATCACCCCAGATGAGGCGGGCAGGCGAAAAACAGTCGCGCGAAGAGGGAGCCGAATCGCGTGTCGATACGTCTACTCGGCGACGTCGTTTCCAACTCGATCGACTTGGCTCAACATCGACGCAGGCGAATGCGGAACACGGGGTACCAGTACGCGAAGCATGTGTGACGGAGGTGCAGGGCGATGGCCGGATTCCGGAGTCTCGCGAGACAGGTGCGCGATCCGAAGAGCGATCTGGCGCTGCGACGCTACTCGCTGCGCAAGTGCCTGGAGAGGTTCGCCCCCTACGGACACCGGGCGACCTGGGACCATCTGTGCGCCAGGGCCGGGTTCGGGCCCGAGGACAGGTCCCCCGACCCGGCACGGCTGGTGTCGGCGCTGAACGAACTGGAGGCGGCACGCGCGGTCTGGCTCGCCTACGAGGCGGGCTTCGCGGAACGCCGCCGCAAGGAGAAGCACGACGGACTCAGGCGCCCGGGCAGCGTCGACGACTGGCACCGCTGCACCTGGGGCGGGTTCGGGGTCGCCTGGTGCGACGACCCCGACGTCCACCCGCACGAGCCCCTCGCCGAGGTGCTGCGCCGGCTCATCGCGGCGCTGGAGAGGGAGCCGGGCACGGCCTGCCCGGTCTGCGCGGACACCGCCCTCGCCTGGAAGCACGGCCTGGCGCACGAGCCGTCCGCGGGAGCGGTCTGCACGGGCTGCGGCATCGTCGTGCCCGCCCCCGTCCTCACCCCGGAGGCGGTCACCCAGGCACGGTCGAGGGCGCTGCGCCCTCTGGTGTCCGTCTGACCGTCCCCCGGTGAACTCTCGACCGGCGCGGCCCGGCAGCTTCCGGGCCGCACCGGCCGACGCGGGACGCAGGCTCGTACGACGCATCTCTAGGCGCTCCTGAGCCCTCGCGAGATGAGGGAGTGAAGCCCCGCCATCTCCGCCCCCCGCCGATTTCCGGCCTGCTCGTGGATCGTCAACGCCTCGCGCCAGCAGGCCCGGGCGCGGTCCGACTGGCCGAGGGCATCCAGCGAGCGGCCGAGCACCGTGAGCACACCGGCCCGTACGGACATACCTCCCACGCAGCCCCTCGCCAGCGCCTGCTCGGCGTGGAGCGCGGCCTCGGTCGGGCGGTCGGCGGCCAGCTGGACCGCTGCCAGGCGGTAATGCGTCGTGCCCTCCCACAGCCGGTGGCCGCTCTCCCTGAACACCGCGAGGGCGCGGAGGAGCTCCTGCACGGCCTCGGTGAGCCGGTCGGCCGCCGCCAGGGCGAGACCGAGCGTGTACCGGCTGCCGGCAGCACCCACCACGTTGCCCATGTCGTCGAACATGGCAGTGCTCCGCTCGGCGAGCACGAGGGCGTGGATGGTGTTCCCGGTCTGGAGCCGCACCCGTGCCTGACCGCTCAGAGCGCGAGCCTCGCCCGCCCGGTCCCCGACCTCACGGAAGCCTGCGACGGTCTGATGGAAGTGGGGCTCCGCGGCGTCGGGGCGCTGCCGCTGAACGGCGACCAGCCCCTGGATGTGGGTGGCCCAGCAGGCAGGCAGCCTGTCCTGGTCCGCGCCGCCCAGGGAGAGCACGAGCTCCGCCTCGCTGTCGGCCTCGTCGAGGTGTCCGGCGAACTCGTGGGCACTGCTCAGCGCGACGAGGATGCGCCGCTCGGCCCGGACGTCGCCCTGTTCCAGCGCCGCGTCGCGCAATGCCGTCGCCGTCGCCTCGTACTCCCGGGAGTTGGCCCCCGACTCCGCCAGGTCGAGGGCGGTCCACAGCAGGTCGGCGGCCCGCCTCAGGGTGTGCGGCGACGTGGACTGCCGGGCACACGCCAGCAGACAGCTCGCCTCTGTGTAGAGCCAGTCCCGGGCTTCGTTCCGGTCCGTGAACTCCAGTCGCTGGACGAATGTCGGCTCCAAGTGGTCGACCAAGGCGTCCCCCGGCCGCTCGATCGCGTAGGCGTGCGCCGTGGTCGCGAGGTAGAAGTCGAGGAGCCTGGCAAGAGCCGCTTCGCCTTCGGACGGAGACTGTCCGCGCCGCCCCTGGCCCGGTCCCGCCCGGTGCATCTCGTCGACGGTGCGGGCGTAGAGACGTACGAGATCGTCGTACCGATAGCGGCCCGGACCCGCCGATTCGAGGAGCGACGTGTCGACGAGGGCCTCCAGAAGGCCTTCCGTCTCCTCAAGGGGCAGATCGAGTACCGCTGCCGCCGCGGCCAGCGAGACATCCGGGCCTTCGGCGAGGCCGAGCAGCCGGAAGGCGCGGGCCTGGGCGGGTGGCAACTGGCCGTATCCGAGTTCGAGGGTCGCCTTCACCGCCAGGTCACCGGCCTGGAGTTCGTCGAGGCGGCGCCGTTCGTCGGCGAGCTTCGCCGCCAGGACCGAAACCGTCCACGTGCGGCGAGCGGCCAGCCGGGAGGCGGCGATGCGAATGGCGAGAGGCAGGAAGCCGCAGGCCGCGACCACGTCGAGGGCGGCCTTGCGCTCCGCCTGGACGCGCTCCTCCCCCACGATCCTGGTGAACAGCTGGAGCGCCTCCTCGGGGGACATCGCACCCAGGTCGACGAGGTGCGCGCCCGCCAGGTCGACCATCCGGACCCGGCTGGTGACCAGTGCCGCGCAACCGGCCGTGCCCGGCAGGAGGTGGCGGATCTGGCTCGCGTCGCGAGCATTGTCGAGCACCACGAGGACGCGGCGCCCGTCCAGGACGGAACGGTAGAGCGCCGCCCGGTCACCGAGCCCGTCCGGGATGTGGGCGTCCGGGGTGCCCAACGCCCGCAGGAAGGAGCCGAGGACGGCTTCGGGTGAGTCCGCCTGCGCGTACGCGCCCTGGAGGTCGACGTACAACTGGCCGTCGGGGAAGTGCTGGCGGGCCTCGTGGCCGACGTGCACCGCGAGAGTCGTCTTGCCGACACCGCCGATTCCGGCGATCGCGGCCACGGCCATGACGGAGGCGTCGGCGGTGTACAGCGCCTCGATCAGATCTCGGACAAGAGAGGTACGGCCGGTGAAGTCCGGGACACTCGCGGGCAGTTGGGCGGGGCGTGCCAGTGCGGTGGACGGGGCCGCTTCCGGTGATTCCGCGGGCCGGCCGAGCTCCGGGTCGGCCTGGAGGATACGGGCCTGCAGCTCGTTCAGAGCGGGACGCGGGTAGACGCCGAGCGCGTCGGCGAGGAGTCGGCGCGTGTCGGCGTACACGGCGAGGGCCTCGGCCTGGCGCCCGCACCGGTAGAGCGCGAGCATGAGCAGTTCGCGCAGGCGCTCACGCAACGGATGCTCGGCGGTGAGGGCGGTCAGTTCGGAGACGACCTCGGCGTGCATGCCCATCTCCAGGTCCACGCCGATCCGCGTCTCCAGGAGCTGGAGGCGCCACTCCTCAAGGCGCAGGCGCTGCGTCTCCGCGTACGGTCCCGGGAGGCTCGCGAGTGGTTCGCCGTCCCACAGCGCGAGCGCATTGCCGATGAGCGTGCGCGCTCTGCTCCGGTCGCCTGCGGCCCTGGCACGTTCCGCCTCCGCGGCGAGGTCCTGGGCCACGTGGAGATCGAGCGAACCCGCCGGGACGCGCACCGCGTAGCCACCGGACTCACTGACGAGGGGGCCGGGGCCCAGCGTTTTGCGCAGCCGTGACGCGTAGGTCCGGATCGCGGCGAGCGCCTGCGAGGGCGGGTCCTCACCCCAGAGGGCGTCGATGAGCTCCGAGGCCGTGGCCGTACGGCCGTCGCGCAGCAGCAGGGCGGCGAGGAGAGCGCGCTGCTGCGGTGAGCCGGTGGAGACCGCTTCGCCTTCACGCCAGATCCTGACGGGCCCGAGGACGCCGAAGCGCAGGGACTCCGCGCCCTCCGCCGCCCACTTCGGCGGACCCACCGATTCGGTGGCCGCGGCCCGCTGCGTGGCGGCGGACGCCGTCGCGGAAGGCGCGGCGGGCGATGCCGTCGGCGGCGGCGTGGGCAGCCGCGCCGCGGGCCGACGCTCCCCATCCGCTTGCTCCGCGGTGGCCCGGACCAGAGCCTCGGCCTCGTCGATGCGCCGCGCGTCGCCCGATGCCCGGGCCGCCTCGAACTCCGTGGCCGCCAGGTTCGCAAGGACCGAGCGGCACAGTGGGTGGCGCGGTCCGAGCATGGCGGAGGCCTTTTGCGCGGCGACCGCGATGACGTCGACCGCCCGCTCCATCCTCGCGCGGTCGCCCGCCGCGAGCGCCGAGCCGAACTCGGCCCTGGCGAGCGTGACGAGCGCGGAGAGCGAGGTGGGATGGCCGTCCCCGAGGCGCCGCGCCAGCTGTCGCGCGGTGTCGGCGATGGCGTGCACGAGGCGGTCGGCGTCGGCGTCGCGGCCCTGCCTGCGGGCGGTCTCCGCGAGGACGGACGCCGTCAGCAGCTCGGTTTCCAGGCGGGTCTGGGCGGGCTCGTCGGCGGCGCCGAGACATCGCGCCCGCTCGGCCGCGTTCCGCGCGCCGGTGAGATCGCCGAGCCGGAGCTTGACCGCCGCGAGATTGGCCAGGGAGCGGGAGCCGGCCGGCTCACCGTTGTCGTGCGGGCCCATGGAGACGGCCGTGGACAGCAGCGTGGCCGCGGCCGACAGGTGGCCGCGGTCCGCCAGGGCGACGGCCAGCTGATCGCGGAGGTCTCCTGTGGCCGGGAGGGACTCCGGGTCCCACAGGAGTCCGGAGACCACATGCTGCAGGAGGGCGTGGGACGCTTCGGTGTGGCCGAGCGTTTCGAGCAGCGTCACCAGATAGGTGAGGTCCCTCCCCAGCCCCGGACGCCCGAGTGCGACGGGTGAGCCGCACAGGGCCAGCGCGGCGGCCCAGGCGCGGCGGCGGGCATCGGTGTCGCCGCTCAGTGCCCGCTCGGCGTCGGTGATGGCCTGCTGCCACGGGTCACTCATGGTCGTCTCCGCGTAATTGGCGTTCGATGGCCGCTTTGGCGGCCATGAACTTGAGCTCGGCGATCTGCGAGGCGTCCAGGACGTGGCGCTGGGACCACTCGTCGATGCGCCGGAACCAGGACTCCGCGGCGCCCGCGGCCTCGTCGACGGTCAACGCCTCGTCCTGCCGGTCGCGCCCGGCCCCGGCGCTCACCGGGTGGACCACGTCCATCAGGTGCTCCACGTCGAACTGGTCGAAGCGGCGCATGGCTTCGGCGACCGTCGCGGCGAACAGCACGTTGGCGGAGCGCCGCACGTCGGCGCGGTCGGGTGCCTGCTCCAGGAGGATGCCGACCACCACGGGGTCACCGGACTCCGGGACGCCTTTGACCACCGGGCCCCCGGAGTATCCCGAGTAGTCGCCGAGGTACTGGTGCGCCGTCAGCTGGAGCGCCTGGATGACCGCGCCCCCTTCGCAGAGATATTCGGCGGAGCCGCTGTCCACCTGCCCTCTGAGGTACACCTCGGCGGACGCGGGGCGGTAGGGCCCGTGCCAGTGGTCCCCGCCGTGGGCGACGCCCGCCCTGGGAATCGGCAGCCGCACGTCGTGGGCGGCGGAGATGGTGATCAGCGCGAGGTCGGCGGCCTCATCACGCCGGCAGACCTGGCCGACTATCCGGCTGCCGTCCGCGAGGACGATGTCCACCCGGTCGTCCGGCGCGGTGAGGCTCCTCAGACAGTGCAGCGCCGTGAGCACGTACCGGCGGGTCAGCAGGAATCCGCCGCCGAGGCGCTGCTCGGACTCGAAGAGTTCGACCCAGTAGCTCGCGGTGGTCACCGCTGCTCCGGCGCTCGCTCCACGGTGAGGGTGACCTCGAACGAGGCCTCCGCCGAGGCCTTGGAGAGGATGACCCCGGCCTCGGCGGCCAGGGTCAGGCCGAAGGTGACGCTCATGCCGGACACCTGCCAGCCGTCACGCTGTCCCACCTGGGAGAGGGACCGCTGAGCGATGTCCGAGGCCTGGACGATGGCCTCCTCCAGCTCAGGTGCCCGCTCTCCCAGTGAAGAGCTGGTCCGCGTGCGGCTGGCGATCTGACGGCTGCCGGTGGCATCCAGAGCCACTGTCTCGACCCTGACGTCCGCCATACGTCCCCCTGTCGGTGCGGTGCTCGTCGCACCGGATCTCCGTCGCCGACCGCAGCCTAACCAGCGTGGCCACCGGGTCGGAAGGCTAGGGCGTCTTCACATCCGTGTGGATGGCCAGCTTGAACTGGGCGTGGATCAGCGGCGTGCGGAGCCTCACGTCGCCCGCGCCGCGGGTCGAGACCTTCAGGGCCACGGGCGTGTCCGGGTGCACGAACATCTGCCAGAGGTAGGTCCGGTACTGCCCTCCCCTGGTCGGCGCCGCGTCGGTGGTCGCGGTCGAGTCGTAGCCGGTGGTCATGTTCAGCGGGTCGCGGACGTAGCGCGAGCGGTGTTCGGTGGCCTTCGCGTCGGCCTCCCAGAAGACCATCGCGGAGAGCATGCCCCAGCCGTCGTGGCTCGGCCAGATCAGCCCCGAGCGGGCGTCCGGGAACTTCGAAGGACCGGTGCCGCCCTTCGAGGGGTCGTGCATGCGCCACGGGTCGTAGGACTCGTCACCCGTGCCGTACGGAAAGCGCACCAAGTAGTAGCCGTCACTGTCGTACTTGACGGATTGCGGCCCGTGCCGTGCGGCGTCCCACAGCAAGGAGCAGATGGCGACAGACATGTGATCCCCCGATCCGCGTCGACGTGCTCTGCGTACTTCCCTGTGCAGGAAACACGTTGATGCCTCGCGGGCGGTTGCGGGAGGTCTGGCACAGGAATTTTCGGGTCGGCGTCCGGCCGCCGCGCCTCACGCCCCGCGGGGTTTGCGGTCCACCAGCAGCCTGGAGCCGCTGTGCCGCTCGCCGAAGACGTCGTCGGGGTTGGAGAGGACGCAGGTGTCCAGGGAGAGGCAGCCGCAGCCGATGCAGTCCGTGAGGTGGTCGCGCAGCCGGCCCAGCTGCTTGATGCGCTTGTCCAGCTCCGAGCGCCACCCCTCCGAGAGGCGCGCCCAGTCCTCGCGGTTGGGGGTGCGCTCCTCGGGGAGCGAGTCGAGGGCCTCGCGGATCGTGGAGAGCGGGATGCCGACGCGCTGGGAGGCGCGGATGAAGGCGACGCGGCGCAGCGTGTCACGGTGGTAGCGGCGCTGGTTGCCGGAGGTGCGGCGGCTGGCGATGAGGCCCTTGGACTCGTAGAAGTGCAGGGCGGACACGGCGACGCCGCTGCGGTCGGCCAGCTGGCCGACGGTGAGTTCGTGGACCTTCTCCGGTATCTGGGGCACTCCTCAAACCTACTGGCTGGTCCGTTGACACGCGTCGGCCCACACCCCATGCTGAGCAAGCGCTTAGTCTGCGTACGTTTCTCGCGTACGCCCAGCTTGCACACGTCTTAGGAGGCCAGGGACATGGCGGAGCCGAGGATCTTCACGTCGCCCGACGAGCTGCGCGCCGCGGTCGGCGAGCAGCTCGGACACAGCGACTGGCTGGAGATCGACCAGAAGCGGATCGATCTCTTCGCGGAGGCGACCGGCGATCACCAGTGGATCCACGTGGACGCGGAGAAGGCGGCGCAGGGCCCCTTCGGCACGACGATCGCGCACGGCTATCTGACGCTGTCGCTGCTGCCGAGCCTGGTGCCGCAGACCATGCGGGTCGAGGGCATGAAGATGGGCATCAACTACGGCACCGAGAAGGTCCGCTTCCCCTCCCCCGTACCGGTCGGCTCGCGGCTGCGCGCGACCGCCGTGCTCACCGACGTCACGCCGACGAAGGACGGCGGCGTGCAGGTGACGGCCAAGGTCACCGTGGAGCGCGAGGGCGGCGACAAGCCCGCCTGCGTGGCGGAGTCGGTGTCGCGCTACTACTTCTGAGGGGCGCGCGTCACTTCCGCGGCTCCTGGGGACGGGCGCCCACCATTCGCAGCACGAGGTCGGCGTAGAGCGCGCCGACCTCGTCGGGCGTCCGGTGTCCCGCCACGTTGAACCAGCGGGCGACGTCGATGCAGAGCGAGAGCACGGCGAGCGTGGTGCCCGGCACGTCGGGGACGTCGAACTCCCCCGCCCGGACCCCGTCGTTGATGATGTCCCGCACGGCCGCGTCCGACTTGCGGCGCAGCGCGACGATCTCCGTCCGGTGCTCCTCGCCGAGCGCGTCCAGCTCGTACTGCACGACGCGCGCGGTCGTGTGGTGGGCGGCGTGCCAGCCGACGAAGGAACGCACGGCCGCCGCAAGCCGCTCGGCGGGCCCGCCCTCGCCGTCCGCTGCGGTCCGCAGGATGGCCAGGGCCTTGACGTGGCCGATCCGGCTGATGCGGTGGAGCAGCTCTTCCTTCGTCTTGTAGTGGATGTAGAGCGCGGCGGGGCTCATGCCGGCGCGGCCCGCGATGTCCCGGGTCGTCGTCGCGTGATAGCCGCGCTCGGCGAAGGCCTCGACGGCGGCGACCAGCAGTCGCCTGGCCGCGTCGGGGCTGACCTCGCCCCACGGCTGCTCCTCGCCGCCGGTCTCCTCCGCCGCACCCATGCTGTCCACTCCCTCTTGCCTGGCCCGTCTGCCGGGAGGGACACCATACCCCCGACGGTGAGCAAGCGCTTAGAGCGACGGTTTCACGGCTTTGCGAACGGGTCGTGTTCGGCGAGGAGCCTGTCGACGCGGGCCTGGTCGACCCTGCTGACGATCTGGTCCACCTCCTGCCGGTCCCTGATCACCTTGGAGAGGGTGAACGCGGAGGTCGTCAGATAGAGCACGGCGATGGCGAGGAAGCCCCGCACCCAGGCGGAGGCGTCCAGGTAGCCGATGCCGACGGCGACGGCGCCGAGGGAGATCGCGAAGGAGGCCACGGCCTGGCCGTAGAAGGCGTTGGTGGTCTGCTGCTTGACGGGGGGCTCGGTCATGCCGACAGCTTCGGCGAGGGGCGGCGGGCCCGGTATCCGCTCACGTACTCAGGTCGGTACTCAGAAGGCCGAAACCCCGGTCAGCGCACGGCCGATGACGAGCTTCTGTATCTGGCTGGTGCCTTCGTAGAGGGTCATCACCCGGGCGTCGCGGAGCAGCTTGCCCGCCGGGTACTCGTCGATGTAACCGTAGCCGCCGAAGACCTGGAGGGCGTTGTTGGCGGCGCGCACGGCGGCCTCGGAGGCGAACAGCTTGGCCTTGGAGGACTCCGTGGCGAAGGGCTGCCCACGGTCGATCAGGTCGGCGACCCGCCAGGTCAGCAGGCGCGCGGCGTCCACGTCCACCGCGATGTCGCTGATCAGCTCCTGCACCAGCTGATGGTGGGCGATGGTCCTGCCGAACTGCTCGCGCTCGGTGGAGTACCGCACCGCCGCGTCGAGGGCGGCCTGCGCGATGCCGACACAGCCGGCCGCCACCGACATGCGTCCCTTGGCGAGGGCCGACATGGCGACGGAGAAGCCCTTGCCCTCGGGCGCCATCATGGCCGACGCGGGGACCCGCACGTCCTCCAGGACGAGTTCGGCGGTGGCCTGGCCGCGCAGGCCGAGCTTGCCGTGCAGGGTGCGGCGGGTCAGGCCGGGGGTGTCGGCCGGGACCAGGAAGGCGGAGACGCCCTTGTGGCCCGGGGTGTCGTTGGTGCGGGCGAAGAGGAGCACGACGTCGGCCCAGGTGCCGTTCGTGATGAACATCTTGGTGCCGTTGAGGACATACGTATCTCCGTCGCGGACGGCCCGCGTCGTGAGGCTGCCCGCGTCGGAGCCGGTGCCCGGCTCGGTGAGCCCGAAGCACCCGACGTACTCGCCGGAGGTGAGCCCCGGCAGCCACTGCCGCTTCTGCTCCTCGCTGCCCCAGTGCGCGATGGTCTTGGCGACCAGGCCGAGCGAGACGGAGACGATGCCGCGCACGGAGGAGTCGCCGCGGCCGAGCTCCTCGGTCACCAGGCAGTACGCGAGGTGGTCGCCGCCCGAGCCGCCGTACTCCTCGTCGATGGTGAGCCCCAGGAAGCCGACGTCGCCGAGCTTCTTCACGAGGGCACGGTCGACGCTCTCGGCGCGGTCCCACTCGACGACGTGCGGTGCGATCTCGCGCGCGACGAAGTCCTCGGCCAGCTTCCTGACGGCGGCCTGCTCGTCGCTGAGCTCCAGGTTCATCGTGGGCACCTCTTCGGCAGGGTCGGGTTACTTCAAGTTAGGTCGCATTTAAATTAGCACTGCTAGTTTGTTGCGGCAGCCCTACTATGTGCCGCATGGCCCGACCGCGCAAGCCCCTCCTCAGCCGAGAACGCATCGTCGACACGGCCCGCGCCCTCGTCGACGCGGAGGGACTCGCGGCCGTCTCCACGCGCCGTCTCGCCGCCGAGCTCGGCGTCAGCGGGCCCTCCCTCTACAACCACTTCCGCACCAAGGACCAGATCCTGGAGGCGGTCGCGGACTCGGTGAGCGCGCAGGTCGACCTGTCGATGTTCGAGGCCGCCGACGGGCGCGACTGGCGGACCGCGCTGCACGACTGGGCGGTCTCCTACCGGGCTGCCCTGACGCGGCACCCGAACATCGTTCCGGTGCTCGCGCGCGGCCCCGGCCGCCGCCCGGCCGGACTGCGGCTCGCGGACGCCGTGTTCGGGGCGATGGTCGACGCGGGCTGGCCCGCCGCGCAGGCCACGTCGATCGGCGCGCTGATGCGGTACTTCATCATGGGCTCCGCCCTCGGCTCGTTCGCCGGGGGCTTCGTGGACGACGAGACCGCCTACGACCCCGCCGACTATCCGCACCTGGGACAGGCCCATCTCCTCGCCGAGCGCCAGCAGGTCATCGACGAGCGCGCCTTCGAGGCGGGCCTCCAGGCACTGCTCGACGGGCTCGCCCTGCAGTACCAACAGGTGGCGGCCCAGCGCCTGTGACACTTCGGTGCCTGCCGAACTGTTCCTGCCGCACCCTGGAGGCATGAACCCGGGCCCCACGAAGAACTCCGGCGCGACCGCCCGCACCACCGCGACCGCCGGCGCCCCCGCCCTCGCCTCCCTCGCCGCGCTGTTCGCCGACGAGACGCGCGCGGCCTGTCTGCTCGCCCTGCTCGACGGGCGGGCCTGGACGGCGGGCGAACTGGCCCGGCACGCGGGTGTCGCGGCGTCGACGGTCAGCGAGCACCTGGGCAGGCTGGTCGCGGGCGGGCTGCTCGCCGAGGCCAGGCAGGGCCGCCACCGGTACGTGCGGCTCGCCGACGCGCACGTCGCCCAGCTCGTCGAGGACCTCGCCGCCCACGCGGCGCCCGGCACGCCGGTCAGACCTCGGACGCTGCGCGAGGCCGGTGCCGCCGGCGCGATGGCGCGGGGCCGCACCTGCTACGACCACCTGGCGGGACGGCTCGGGATCGCGATCACCGGGGCGATGACGGTGCGGGGACTGCTGCGGCAGGACACCGGGTTCGCCCTGACCGGTCAAGGGGTGGACTGGTTCGGGGAGTTGGGGATCGAGCTCGTGCGCGGCGGGCGGCGCCCGCTGGCCCGGGCCTGCCTGGACTGGACGGAGCGCAGACCCCACCTCGCGGGGGTCGCGGGGGCGGCGCTGTGCCGGCACGCGCTGGCCATGGGCTGGTGCGAGCGGATCGGTTCGGAGCGTGCCGTGCGGGTGACGCCGGCCGGGGCCCTGGCCTTCGCCACCCATCTCGGCATCGAGGGCCTCCGGGACACCGTCAGTCGGTGACGATGCGCTCCACCGCGGCCGCGACGAGGGCGTCGCGCTCCGCCTCCGAGAGGACGTCGGGCAGGGTGAGCTGTTCGACGATGAGCCAGTTGAAGGCCATGTACAGCAGCTTGACCGCCGTCGCGTCGCCGGGCAGCCCGGAGTCGGCGTGGTACGCGAGGTTGGCCTCCAGGTCGGCGCGGACGCGGTCGGTGAGGACGGCCCGCAGCTCCGGGCGCCGGGTGGCCTCCAGGCGCAGTTCGAGCAGCGCCAGATAGCCCGTACGAAAGCCGCTGACGCGCCCGACGACCTCGCGCATCAGCTGGACGTAGGTCTCCTTGTCGGGCTTGGCCGTGCGCTGCCGCTCGACCTCCGCCTCGTCGGGCGTGAGGCGTTCGTAGACGCGGGCGCCCGCCTGGGTGAGCAGGTCGTCGCGGTTGCTGAAGTAGTTCGAGGCCGTGCCCGTGGGCACCCCGGCCTCCGTGTCCACCGCCCGGAAGGTCAGCCCGCGGGCCCCCTCTCTGGCCAGCACCTCGATGGCGGCGTCCACCAGAGCCGCCCGCCGCCCGTCGTTCCTGCGCACCATCTCCACCACTCCATCCGCAGTACTACACCTAGACCACTACGGGAAGAGTACTGGATGCGGCCGCCCACCGGCCGCCGCCCCGCCCCGAGGTAGCTGTAACCTGCATCCGTCCTGCCGGACGAAACAAGGCCGTAACAAGGGACATCACGCGGGAGTGGCCGTGGAGCACGCGACGGATGCGCTGGATGCCGGGGGCTCGACCGACGGCGCGGGTGGGGCGATCCGCCTCTTCGCCGCACAAGTGGCGCGCGGCCAGGCGCAGGTGACCTTCCTGCCGAGCGTCGCCGCGGGCGCCGTCTTCTGCGTGGCGCTGTTCGCGGCGGGCTGGGAGTACGGGCTCTACGGCCTGGCGGGCACCGCCGTGGGCACGGCCACCGCGCGGTTCCTCGGCGTGGCCGGCGACCGCGTCGCGACCGGCCTCGAAGGGTTCAACGCCTGTCTCACGGCGCTCAGTTTCGCGGTCTTCCTCGGCGCGGAGCACGTGTCGACGGCGCTGCTCGCCGTCGCGGGCTGCGTGGTCGTCACGGTCGTGACCGCGGCCGTGGTCCGGTTCCTCGGGGCCTGGGAACTGCCCTCGCTCACCCTGCCGTTCTGCCTGACCGCCTCCGCGGCGACCGTCGCCGCGCCCGGCTTCCGGCACGTCTGGCACCACGGGGAGGGCCCGGCCGCGCTCGCCCGGGCCGCGACGGGCTCCACCGCACTCCGACCCGCCGATCTGGCCCGGGGGTTCTTCGCCGGCTTCGGCCAGATCTTCTTCATGCCGCAGTGGTACGTGGGCGCCCTGCTGCTGCTCGGCCTGCTCGTCGCGGGCCGCCGCACCGCGGCCGTCGCGTGCCTCGGCAGCGCCGTGGGGATGGGCACCGCGTGGGCCCTCGGCGCCCCCGCCGCGCAGCTCGCCGACGGCACGGCGGGGTACAACTCCGTCCTGGTGGCCCTCGCCCTGTGCGGCGTCTTCCTGCCGGTGCGGGCGGCGACCCTCGCGTACGCGCTCGTGGGCGCCGCCACCGCGACGGCGCTCGGCCCGGCCGTGGCGGCGTTCTCCGCCCCGGCCGGCGGGCACGCCTTCACCTGGCCCTTCGTGCTGACCACGCTCGTGTTCCTGGCCGCGGCCAAGTCCTTTCCCCGGCTGACGGGTTCGGCGGCCGGGGACTGACGGCGGCCCGGGAGCGGCCCGGTGCGGCTCAGAAGACGACCAGCGCCCGGCCGCCCTTGCCCGCGATCATGTTCTCGAAGGCGGCCGGGATGCCGTCGAGGCCGATCCGGTCGGTCACCAGGGCGCCCAGGTCCAGGCTGCCCGCCCTGATGTGCCCGGCGAGGACCGGCAGGTCCACCGCCGGGTCGCAGTTGCCGTACACGCAGCCGGACAGGGTCCTGCCCCAGTGGAAGAGCTCCAGGGCGTTGAAGGTGACCTGCTGGTCCTTGCCGCCGATGCCGACCACCGTGGTGCGCCCGCCGCGCCGCGTCGACTCCCAGGCCGCGCGGATCGTCACCGCCCGCCCCACGCACTCGACCGCGACGTCGGCGCCGTGGCCGCCGGTGAGCTTGCGGATCTCGCGCGGAGTGGTCTCGGAGGCCACCACGTAGTCGGTGGCGCCGGCCGAGCGCGCCAGCTGCTCCTTCGCCGGGGAGACGTCGACCGCGATGATCTGCCCGGCGCCCGCGATCCTGGCCGCCTGCAGCGTGGCCAGGCCCACCCCGCCGACGCCGAAGACCACGACGCTCTCGCCCGCGCGGACCCGCGCCGAGTGGTGCACGGCGCCGTACCCGGTCAGGACGGCGCAGCCGAGCAGGGCCGCGTCGGTGAGCGGGACGCCGTCGGGCACCGGCAGGACGCAGTCGGCCGCGACCACCGTCTCCTCGGCGAAGGCGGCGACGTTGAGGCCGGGGTGCAGGTCCGAGCCGTCCTGCCGCTTGGCGTAGACGTCGGCGGCGCCCGCGAGGGCGTTGCCGCAGAGCCACACCTCGCCGAGCGAGCAGGCGTGACAACTGCCGCAGGAGGGCGCCCAGTTCAGGACGACGCCGTCGCCGGGCGCGAGGTGCGCGACCCCTTCGCCGACGGAGACCACGGTGCCCGCGCCCTCGTGGCCGAGGACGGCGGGCACCGGCACCCGCATGGTGCCGTTGGTCAGGGACAGGTCGGAGTGGCAGACCCCGGCCGCCGCGAGGCGCACCCGGGCCTGGCCGGGGCCCGGCTCCGGCAGGTCGATCTCGGCGATCTCCAGCGGAGAGCCGACGGCGGGGAGGATGGCGGCGCGGACCACGTTCACGTACTCCTTGGGGAAGTTGGCGAGTTGGCGGGCTGGCGGGCTCGGGGTCGGGCGGTTCAGAACTGCAGGGATTTCGTCTGGAGGTACTCCGTCAGGCCGTGGGCACCCAGCTCGCGGCCGACACCCGACTGCTTGTAGCCGCCGAAGGGCGCGAGGGGGTTGAAGCTGCCGCCGTTGATGTCGACCTGGCCGGTGTCCATGCGGCGGGCGAACGCGACGGCCTCCGCGTCGTCGGCCGCCCACACCGCGCCCGCGAGGCCGTACACGGTGCCGTTGGCGATGCGCAGGGCGTCGTCCTCGTCCTCGTACCGGATGATCGAGACGACCGGGCCGAAGATCTCCTCCTGGGCGATGGTCATCTCGGGCGTGACGTCCGCGAAGACCGTCGGCTGGACGAAGTAGCCCCGCTCCTTGGGCGATTCGGGGCCGCCCGCCACGATCCTGGCGCCCTCATCGACGCCCTTCTCGATGTAGCCGCGCACCCGCGCC
Source organism: Streptomyces sp. NPDC050732 (assembly GCF_040654255.1). Lineage (NCBI taxonomy): Bacteria > Bacillati > Actinomycetota > Actinomycetes > Kitasatosporales > Streptomycetaceae > Streptomyces > Streptomyces sp. NPDC050732. The sequence goes on along the minus strand of NZ_JBFAHP010000010.1, from coordinate 123,985 downwards.
TGCTGCTTGGCGTTGACGACGGGGCCGATGCGGTCGCCGTACTTGGCGGCGGCGGCCGCGGCGAGCTCCACCGCCTCGTCGTACCGGTCGGTGTGCACCAGCATGCGGGTCCAGGCGCTGCACGTCTGGCCGGAGTTGGACATGACGTTGGCGACGCCGACGTTGACGGCCTTGGCGAGGTCGGCACTCGGCAGGATGACGTTGGCGGACTTGCCGCCGAGCTCCAGGGCGACGCGCTTGACGGCCGCGCCCGCGGTGGCGCCGATCTGCTTGCCGACCGCCGTCGAGCCGGTGAACGAGACGAGGTCGACGCCCTCGTGCTCGGCGAGCGCCTGGCCCGCGACCGGCCCGAGACCCGTGACCAGGTTGAACACACCGGCGGGCACGCCCGCCTCGTGCACCGCCTCGGCGAAGAGCTGGGCGGTGAGCGGGGTGTCCTCTGCGGGCTTGAGAACCACCGTGCAGCCCGCGGCGAGCGCGGGGGCCACCTTGTTGACGATCTGGTGGAGGGGGTAGTTCCAGGGGGTGATCGCGCCGACCACGCCGACCGGCTCCAGGTAGACGGTGGAGTTGCCGACGCGCTCCTCGAAGGGGTGCGTCGCGGCGAGTTCGGCGTACGAGCCGGAGACCAGGATGGGCACCCCGGCGTGCACGGCCTGCGAGAACGGCAGCGGGGCGCCCAGCTCTGCGGTGACGGTCTCGGCGACCTCGTCCTTGCGGGCGACGAGGCGGTCGCGGAGGGCGCCGATCAGGGCGGCGCGCTCGGCGGGCGGGGTGGCGGCCCAGCCGGGCAGGGCGGCGCGGGCGGCGCGGACCGCGGCGTCGACGTCCTCCGCGGTGCCCGCGGGGACCTGGCCGACGGGCTGTTCGTCGGCCGGGTTCAGGACCGTGATGGTGTCGGTGCCGGCAGCCGGGCGCCAGGCGCCGTCGATGTACATCCCGTCGTGGGCCTTCATCGCATTCCTCCAGGTTGTCGTCCGCGCTACAAACTAGCGCTGATAGTTTTCAGACACCAGGGGCCCCTGCCCCGAGCGGCCGCCGACCGCCGCGACCGCGCCCCGCGGGCCGGTTCCAGCCCCGGTCGAGCTCCGGTCCACCCTGCTTCCAGGTCCCCCTGAGGCCCGCACGAGGCCGCTGACCAGCGCCCGGAGCGGTGGCCGACCGTACGCCCGCTCGGCGTGCCCCGCTCCGCCCTGCGCTGTTTTCCGGACACACCCCACCCATTCGCCTTGTATTCGATTTCAAATACGTGACAGACGCATGACAAGGCGTCGGGACTCTTGATCTCCCCTCCTCGAACAGCCACTCTGCTGATCGCGACGGGAGCGGCACGCACCGCTCCCTTCTGTGTGTGCGATCCCGCGCACACCCCCCACAGTCGCGCGCCCGACCCCGGGCACGCCGCCAATGAGGAGGACTCCCTCGTAATGGCCATGCTTCGCAGCAAGAAGACTGTGATCGCCGCGGCGATCTCGACCGCCACCGCCGCCGCTGTCATCGGTACGGTCACCGCCCTTCCCGCCCAGGCCGCCCCCGCCGGCCAGGGCACCGTGCTCGCGGCCGGTTCCGCCGACGCGATCAAGGGCAGCTACATCGTCACGCTGAAGAACGGGTCGGGCCTCAAGGCCGCCACGAGCCAGGGCAAGGACCTCATAGCCGAGTACGGCGGCTCGGTGCAGAAGACCTTCAAGTCCGCGCTCAACGGCTACTCCGCGAAGCTGACCGAGACGGAGGCGAAGAGACTCGCCGCCGATCCCGCCGTCGCCTCCGTCGAGCAGAACCAGAGACTCCGCGCCACCGCGACGCAGACCAACGCCCCCTGGGGCCTGGACCGCATCGACCAGACGAAGCTGCCGCTGTCCGGGTCGTACACCTACCCGGACACCGCGGGCTCCGGCGTCACCGCGTACGTCATCGACACCGGCGTGCGCATCTCGCACTCCGAGATCAGCGGCCGCGCGGTGAACGGCTACGACGCCGTGGACGGCGACAGCACCGCCCAGGACGGCAACGGCCACGGCACGCACGTCGCCACGACCATCGCGGGCAAGACGTACGGCGTGGCCAAGAAGGCCAAGATCGTGGCCGTCCGCGTGCTCGACAACAACGGCTCCGGCACCACCGCCGGTGTCATCGCGGGCATCGACTGGGTGACCAGCAACCACGCCGCCGGTGCCCCGGCCGTGGCCAACATGTCGCTCGGCGGCGGCGCGTCCACCTCGCTGGACAACGCCGTGAAGAACTCCATCGCCGACGGCGTCACCTACGCGGTCGCGGCGGGCAACGAGAACACCAACGCCGCGAACTCCTCCCCCGCGCGCGTCCCGGCGGCCATCACGGTCGGCGCGACGGGCAGCAACGACGCGAGGGCGAGCTTCTCCAACTACGGCTCGATCCTGGACATCTTCGCGCCGGGCGTCTCCATCAAGGCGGGCTGGCACACCGGCGACACGGCGACCAACACCATCTCCGGTACGTCGATGGCCACCCCGCACGTCGCGGGCGCGGCGGCGATCTACCTGGCGGGCCACACCTCGGCCACGCCGGCGCAGGTCTCCTCCGCCCTGGTGAACGGTGCCACGCCGAGCGTGGTGACCAGCCCGGGCACGGGTTCGCCGAACAAGCTCCTCAAGATCGTTCAGTAACACCCTCGGGCTGCGGGTCCGTTCGCGGGCCCGCACTCCGCTCGGCCCCCCGGAGGCAGTCGGCGCCTCCGGGGGTTCCGCGCGTGCCCTGTCGTACGCCGAGACCCGCCGCGACGAGCAGCAGCCCGCCCAGCATCACGAACGGCGCGGCCACCCCCGCGACCCCGGCGACGAGACCGGCGGACGCGGGCGCCGCCACCTGCCCGAGCCGGTTGCCGGTGAGCCGCAGCGCCAGCGCCGTGGAGCGCGCGTCGTCGGGCGCGGCCTGGACGACCGTCGTCATGGAGAGCGGCTGTCCGACGCCGAGGCAGAAGCCGAGCACGGCAAGCATCAGGGCGAGCCCCCACACCGGAACCGGCAGCGCGAGCCCCGCGCACAGCAGCCCGGCGAGCAGACAGGTGCAGGTCAGCAGCGCGGCCCTGCCGAGCAGCCGGATCATCGGTGTCATCACGAGACGGCACGCGATGGTCGCCGCCGCCCGCAGCGAGAGCAGCACGCCGACCGTGGCGGGCGCGATGCCCCGGTGCTCGCCGACCACCGGCAGGTAGGCCGTGAGGATGTCCGTCGCGGAGAGCACGGCGAGGCTGATGAAGATGCCCGCGGGCACGCCACGGGCGCGCAGGATGCCGAGCACCGGCACGCGCTCGGCACGCTTTCGGACGGCCTCGGGACGCTTGTGCTCGATGCGCCACAGCGAGGTGAGGGAGACCGCGCCGACCACCGCGGAGACGATGAGGGCGAAGGCGCTCGTGCGGCCCGTGTCGGCGCCGATCAGGGCGCCCGCGACGATCGGCCCGATCAGCTGGCCGAGGGAGGCGCCGATGGTGAAGTGGCCGAAGTTGCGGTCCTGATCGGCGGGCGCGGACTGCCGGGCGACGATCGACTGCGCGCCGATCACGAAGCAGAGGTGGCCGAGCCCCATCACCCCGCTCCAGGCGGCCATCGCCGCGAGCGACCCCGCCGTACCGCTGAGGGCGCAGCCGCCGGAGATCAGCACGACGCCGACGGGCAGCAGCGGCGCGCACCGCCCGTGGTCCGTCCGGCGTCCGAGCGGCACGGCGGCGAAGAGCGGCAGCAGGGCGTAGACGCCCGCGATGACGCCGATGGCCCGCTCGTCGGCGCCCAGCGAAAGGGCCCGGTAGGAGACGGCGGGCCGCGCCATGGACACCGCCCCCTGCGCGAAGCAGAAGGCGATGACGAGACGGAGCAGCCAGCCCCTGCCACCGGGCCCGGACGACGCGGCAGGCATCAGATGATGCCGAAGAGGATTCCGGAGCCGAGCACGACCAGCGAGGTGAGCACGGCCCATTTGACGGTGAACTTGGTGTGGTCGCCGAACTCGACCTTGGCCATGCCGACGAGGACGTACACGGCGGGCACCAGCGGGCTCGACATGTGCAGGGCCTGACCGGCGATGGAGGCGCGGGCGATCTCCAGGGTGCCGACGCCGTGCGCCTGGCCCGCCTCGGCGAGGACCGGCAGGACACCGAAGTAGAAGCCGTCGTTGGACATGAAGTAGGTGAGCGGGATGGAGAGCAGTCCGGTCACCAGGCCCATGTGCGGGCCCATGCCCTCCGGGATGGCGTCGACGAGCCAGTCGGCCATGTGGTCGACCATGCCGGTGCCGGTGAGGACGCCGGTGAAGACAGCGGCGGCGAAGACCATGCCGGTGACGTTGAGGACGTTCTCCGCGTGGGCGGCGATGCGGGCCTTCTGGTCCGGCATGTGCGGGAAGTTGACGGTGAGGGCGAGGGCGGCGCCGAGCAGGAAGAGGACCGGGATCGGCAGCCACTCCATGATCATGGCGGTGAGCAGCAGGACGGTGAGGGCCGCGTTGAACCAGTAGAGCTTGGGGCGCAGGGTGGGGCGGTCGGGGTCCAGCCCCTGGAACCCGTCGTCGTCCGCCTCGTCATCGGCGCCGGGGGTGTCCGCGTCGGTTCCGGAGCCCGCTCCGCCGGTGGTCTTCTTCGTGAGCGAGGTCCGGCCGTCGCCGCCCGTGCCCACGAGGACCGTCTCGGCCGCCGTCTCCTTCTCCAGGACCTCGTCCAGGGAGAGCGTGCCGAGCCGCTTGCGCTCGCGCAGGCCCAGTGCGTACGAGAGGAGGAACACGGCGACCAGCCCCATGGCGAGCGCCGGGATCATGGGGACGAAGATGTCGGCGGCGTCGACCTTCAGCGCGGTCGCGGCACGGGCCGTCGGGCCGCCCCAGGGCAGCGTGTTCATGACGCCGTTGGCGGTGGCGGCGACGCCCGTCATCACGACGAGGCTCATCTTGAGGCGCTTGTACAGCGGGTACATCGCCGAGACCGTGATCATGAAGGTGGTCGAGCCGTCGCCGTCGAGGGAGACGATCGCGGCGAGCACGGCGGTGCCCACCACGATGCGCATCGGGTCCGCCTTGCAGAAGCGCAGGATGCCCCGGACGATCGGGTCGAAGAGGCCGACGTCGATCATGACGCCGAAGTACACGATGGCGAACATGAGCATGGCCGCCGTGGGCGCCAGATTGCCGACGCCGTCGAGGACGTAGTCCCCGAGATGGGCTCCCTTTCCTACGAACACGCAGAAGAGCGCGGGGATCAGCACCAGCGCCGCGATCGGCGACATCTTCTTCATCATGATCAGCACCAGGAAGGTGGCGATCATGACGAATCCGAGGATTGTCAGCATGGGGGCTACCTAACGTTCACCATCGAACTCCCACCAGGTCTGGCGGTCCGGACGACGTTAGGACCCGCTATCCAGCGTTAACAAGATGTTGACGCGCGAGCAATAAGCGCAAAACTCCTGGTCACGGCCGGGTGTCGGACCGGGCTCAGTCCAGCGACCGCGCGAAGTACGCGTGCAGCAGGATCCGCGCCTCGTCGACGAGCGCGGCGTCGCCCGCCGGGTCGGCGCGGAACGCCAGCTGGAGGACCGCGTCGACCGCCTCGACGCCGACCAGCATCGTGCGGCGCAGTGCGGCGTCGAGCGGGCGGTTCAGGTGTCCCGCGAGCAGGGCCGCCACCCGTTCGGCCACCTGCGAGTTGGCGTCCGGCATCGCGTCGGGGGCCGAGGGGATGCCGAAGTCCACGAGGCCGAAGCCGGGGACGGTGCGCATCATCGCCAGGTACTCGTCGAAGGCGGCGTCGACGGCGCCGCGCCAGTCGCCGCGCTCCACGCCGGTCACGCGCGCGGCCACGCGCTCCGCGTACGCGTCGAGGTTGCGGTGGGCGAGGGCGTCGGCGAGGGCCCGTTTGTTGCCGAAGAAGCGGTAGACCGAGCCGATCGGGACGCCCGCGCGCTGGGCCACGGCGCGGGTGGTGAGGCCTTCGTAGCCGGTCTCGTCGAGGACGGCGGCGCAGGCGTCGAGGATCCGGGTGAGCCGCTCGGCGCTGCGCTCCTGCACGGGGACGCGGCGCAGGGAGGCGGGAGACCGAGCGTCTTTGGGCGGGTTCGGGTGGCGCATCCCGGGAGAGTAGAGCACCGCTCACATTCCTGGCTTCCTCTTGCGGAAGGAAAACGCGAATCCTACGGTGTCCCATAGGAATCGTTGACGAGGGAGCTGTGATGCGCGGGGACCACGCAAGCAACGCCGGCCGAGCGGGCGCGGGCACGGGGGGCGACGCCCGGAAGACCGCCGAGGGGCTGGCCTATCTCTCCGGCTTCGGCAACGAACACAGCTCGGAGGCGGTGCCCGGCGCCCTGCCGCACGGCCGGAATTCGCCGCAGCGCGCCCCCCTCGGGCTCTACGCCGAGCAGCTGAGCGGCTCCGCCTTCACCGAGCCGCGCGCCCACAACCGCCGCTCGTGGCTCTACCGCATCCGCCCCTCGGCGGCACACCCGCGGTTCACGCGGGTCGACAACGGCGCGCTCCGCACGGCCCCCTTCACCGAGTCGGTGCCCGACCCGAACCGGCTGCGCTGGAACCCGCTCCCTGAGCCCGCGCCGGGCACGGACTTCCTGGCGGGCCTGTGGACCCTGGGCGGCAACGGCGACGCGACGCAGCGCACCGGCATGGGCATCCACCTGTACCACGCCAACTCCTCCATGGTGGACCGGGTGTTCAGCGACGCGGACGGTGAGCTGCTGATCGTGCCGGAGAGCGGCGGGCTGCTCCTGCGCACCGAGTTCGGGCTGCTGCACGCCGAGCCCGGCGAGGTCGCGCTGGTCCCGCGCGGCGTCCGCTTCCGCGTGGAGCTCCTCGACGCGACCGCGCGGGGGTACGTGTGCGAGAACTACGGCGCACCCTTCCAGCTCCCCGACCTCGGCCCGATCGGCGCCAACGGCCTGGCGAACGCACGGGACTTCCGGGCGCCGGTCGCCGCGTACGAGGACGTCGAGGGCCCGGTGGAGGTGGTGAACAAGTTCTGCGGCAACCTCTGGCGCGCGACGTACGACCACTCCCCGCTCGACGTGGTCGCCTGGCACGGCAACCACGTCCCGTACGTCTACGACCTGCACCGCTTCAATGTGATCGGCTCGATCAGCTACGACCACCCGGACCCGTCGATCTTCACCGTGCTCACCTCGCCGTCCGACACCCCGGGCCTCGCGGGCGTCGACTTCGTGGTGTTCGCGCCGCGCTGGCTGGTGGGCGAGGACACGTTCCGGCCGCCGTACTTCCACCGGAACGTGATGAGCGAGTACATGGGCCTCATCGAGGGCGCGTACGACGCGAAGGCGGAAGGCTTCGTGCCGGGCGGCGGCTCGCTGCACAACATGATGTCCGCGCACGGGCCCGACCGCGAGACCTTCGAGAAGGCGTCGGCCGCCGAGCTGAAGCCGCAGAAGATCGACGACGGCCTCGCCTTCATGTTCGAGACGCGCTGGCCGGTGACGGCGACGGAGCAGGCGGCCACCGCGTCCCACCTGCAGCGCGGTTACGACGACGTATGGCAGGGTCTGGAGCGCCACTTCCGCAACTGACGCTTTACCACGCTGATTCGGAGAGACCGTGACCGCTTTTGCCCCGGACTCGATCGTCCTGAATCGGAAACTGCCGCTCTGGTACCAGGTGTCGCAGTCCCTGCGCGCCTCGATACTGGGCCGCACCCCCGACGCCCCGCTCCGGCTGCCCACCGAGGAGCAGCTGGCGGGGCACTACGGGGTGAGCGTGCTGACCATGCGGCAGGCGCTGAAGGAGCTGGAGGACGAGGGTCTCATCACCCGCCACCGGCGGCGCGGCACCTTCATCGAGCCGAGCGCGCGGCGCGGCTCCCCCGTCCGGCTGCTCGGCTCGGTCGACGCGATCGTGGCCCAGCAGTCGGGCATGACCACCCGGCTCCTGGAGCACGGCACCGCTCCGCTCCCCGCCGAACTGGCCGGGCACTTCCCGGGGTCAGCGGAGGTGGCGACGTACCACCGGCTGCGCAGCGACGAGAAGACGGGCGAGCCCACCAACCACGCCCGCAACTACGTCCGCCCCGAACTGGCCGCCCGCATCGAGCCCGCCGACCTCGCGCGCTGGCCCATGACGAAGGTCCTGCGCGACGTGGTGGGCGTCCGCATCAGCCGCATCACGGACACCGTCGAGGCGACGCTCGCCGACCCGGAGACCGCGCGGCTCCTCGAAGTGCCGCTGCTCAGCCCGATCCTGCACTACACCGGCGTCACGTACGACGAGGAGGGCCGCACCCTGGACGTGGCCCGCATCCACTACCGCGGCGACCGCTTCTCCTTCTCCGTCACGCTCGACGCGACGTGACGGCTCCGGGCGGACACGTCGTACGATGCCGGGCGTGACGCACGACGAAGCGCCGCTGCTCGCCGACCTCATGCCGTGGTCCGTCGCACCGCTCCGGCCGGGCCGCGGGTGGCCGATGGGCCCGGACCCCGCATCCCTGAAGGCCCGTTGGGGCGCCCTCGTCAGCGCCGGGGGCCCGGACCGCGAGGCCCTGTTCCGGCCGACCCGCGCCCGCACCCTGCACACCGCGGTGGCCCAGCTGCCCGGCCACGCCGGCGGAACGGGCCGGCTGGCCAAGGAGTCCGGCCCCTGCCCCGAGCCCGTACGCGTCCTGCACGGGCCGTTCGACGAGCAGTGGCTGATCCCCGACCACCGCCTGCTCGACGTCGCGAGGCCGGAGCTGTGGCGGGTCGCGGGCGAGGGCCAGCTCTTCGCCGTCGAGCAGGGCCACGTCCCGGGGACCGCGGGACCCGCCGTCCTCGCGTCGGCGGTCCTGCCGGACGGCCGCTCACCCGCCGGGCGGCCGGGCAGGATACGGCCGCTGTTCCGCCGCCCCGGCGGCCTGGAGCCCAATGTGGCGCCGGGCCTGCTCACACATCTGTCGGACCTGCTCGGCCAGGAGGTCACCGCGCGCGCCCTGCTCGCCTGGGTGCTCGCGGTCGGCACCGGTTCCGCGGCGGGCTGCCGGGTGCCGCTCACCCACGACTCCGGGGTCTGGGCGCGGGGCGTGGAGCTCGGGCAGCGGCTCCTGCGCCTGCAGCTGCGCGGCGACGGCGAGCGCCCGAAGCTGCCGGGCGGACGCAGGCCGTACGTCCGGGCGCCGCTCCCCGCCCGGCCCGACGTCCTGGCGTACGACGCCGAGGACGAGGTCCTGCGGGTCGGCGAGGAGGGCGTCATCTCGCCGGTGGCGAGGGAGGCCTGGGAGTACGAGGTGAGCGGGGTGCGCGTCGTCGAGCGCTGGTTCGCGCGGCGCACGGAGGCGGCGGAGCCGGGCACACTGGAGGCGATCCGCCCCCCGGCCTGGCCCCAGCCGTGGACGTCCGAACTGCTCGAACTGATCACGGTGCTCACCCTGCTCGCGGAACTCGAACCGGCCCGGGCCGAGTTGGCGGCATCACCCGGCACCCCGCTCACCGCGTCCGACCTCCGCGCCGCGGGCATCCTCCCCGTCCCCGACACCGCCCGGCGCCCGGCGTCCGTCCTCGACCACCACGAAGAGGGCCCGGACGGCCAGTTCGCCCTGATCTAGCGGGGCGTTTGGTGTTGTTTCGCATCGATACATTGAGGTCTCGCCGCCTCAACGCCTTGAGACAGGAGGGTCGAGGGAAGGGTGAGCTCCAGGTTGTCGAGACCGTCAGCACGAGCGGTAATACGCGTCCATCCACGCCACCCCGGCCGCGATCTGTGACGGCAACAGCCCCGTCTCACGCTCCAGCTCTGACGGACTCAGCTCTTCTTCCTCACGCGCCACCGTCGCGCGGGCAATCTCGTACACGGACGTTTGGGCGAGCTCAGCGAGCAGAGCGGCTTTGAAATCCACGGAGTTTTGGAGGAGTTCGGTATATTCGGGGGAGTCGTTCCGTGCAAGAGCGGCAGCAATCTTGACAGCCTCCGTGGACGCCTTCAACGCCGAGGGCAATTGGGTACCGTCCTGCGATATTACCCAGGCAAGATTATTCCATGCCTGGACAATGTCTGCTTGGTAAGCGTCCGGATTCCTTTCAGGCAGTCGGTTGAGGGTGGCCAGGGCCTCTCGGGCAGCGGAGTGGGCCTCATCGCAGCGCCCCAGGTGCACGAGTGGAACGCAGCGACGGATCAGGAGGCTAGCCAGTTCCGGTCCTGCTTCGTCAGGTGTGCTCTCGACCGCGCGGCGGGTGAGAGCGATTGCTTCGTCGATCGCGCACGCGGCCTGCCCATAGTTCTCATCTTGGGCAGTCGAGGTTGATCCGAGGTCCCCGTCCTCCCCACACCGCTCTGCCAGTTCAATCAGGGTGTCCCCGAGGACCTTGAGAGCTCGGACTGCGCAACTGTCGTTACCTGTCTCCGTGGAGAGGTCGGCACTTCGCCGGAAGTGGAGGCGTGCCTGGTGGAGCTGTCCGTCCTCCGAAAAGAGTTCTCCCATGAAGGCCGAGGCTCCCGCTGCAATGTCAGTTTCCCAGGGGCCGCCGACTTCGAGCGCACACGCAATGCATTCTTGGCAGGAGCTGATGGCTTCGGCGCGCCGACCGGCACCCCTCAGGGCGTCGGCAAGATTCAGCAGGGCGAGAGACTTTACGCTCCTGCTGGTCTGGGACAGTACTTCCAGACTCCCCCGTAAGGCGTCAATGGCCTCGTTGTACTTCTCGTGCTCTATGAGGAGTTCGCCGTAGTTCATGAGCGCTACGGCTGCAATGTGCCGGCTAGGGCCTCGCTGCAACAGAGGAACGGCTTGCTCGGCCGTCCGGAGCGCTTCCTCGCCGTGCCCGGCGCTGCCGAGGGTTAAGGCGAGGGCGCGAAGCGCCGTGCCTTCGCCGAGTTGGTCACCCAGCCCGCGGAATATTTCCGCCGCCTTGCGGGCCTCAGTGATGGCGTCGCCATGGGCCTTCAGCACGCGCAATGCGTCGCTGAGCGACACGCCGGCTCGGGCCGCTCCACGCTGATCACCCAGGGCATTTGCAGCCCGGACGGCAAGTTCGGCGCTGGCACGCCACTGTTCCGGGTAGCGGTGCATGGAGAGGTAGTTCTCCATGGCCATGAGCAGGTCCCGGGCAATATCGTTGTGACCCGTGACTTCTGCCAGAACACCTATGGCGAACAGACTGTCTCGTTCTGCGTCCAACCAGGCGATTGCCTGGGTCCGGCCGGGGAAGCCGTGGGGCGCCGGTTCCGACAGATAGACCACGTATTCGTCGGCTCTCGTTGCGCGTTCAAGGTAGTACAGGAGAAGCCGTCTCACGTCACTTGCCGTCGTGGGGTGTTCGGCTGCCCGTTCGCCGGCATATACCCGGACCAGGTCATGCAGGCCCCAGCGGCCCCAGACAGCTCCGGGTTCGACCAAATGGGCTCGGCGGAGCTTCAGGAAGAGTTGCTCGGTGCGCCACTCCTCCGCAGCGGCCACGTGCGCGGCCGTAGCGGTGGAGAGTTCAGGGCCGGGATTCAGCGCGACCAGCCGGAACATCCTCGCCTGGGATTCGCTCAGCTGCCGGTACGACAGATCCAGGGCAGCCCGAACGGCGCGGTTCTCGCGCGTGAGTTGGTCCAGCCGGTGCTGAACGTCAGACAGAGCCTCACGTAGAGAGGCAAGCGGGCGGCTGGGAGCCTCGGCGAGAAGGGCAGCAGCGATTCGCAGGGCAAGGGGCAGGCCCGCGCACAGCCGAGCGATCGTCGAAGCGTCCTCGATGGCGTCGGTCACGCGGGTGTCGGCAGGGCCGCGGGCCTGGAAGAGGGCCTTGCGCAGCAGCTCAACGGAAGCGTTCTCGTCGAGGATGTCGAGGTCGTGGAGGCGAGCCCCCACGTCGAGGGTGTGGCGGGACGTAAACAGGGCTGCGGTAGTGCCGTCGGTGGGCAGCAGTGAAACGACTTGCTCGGTGCTGGAGACGTTGTCGATGATGACCAGGACGCGCTGATTCTGCCTGGCGAATTCGGCCAGCACGCTGCGGTAGAGGCGCGAGCGGTCCTGCAGTTCCTCGGGGATGTGCTCGTCGGGTATGCCCAGGGCCTGGAGCAGGCCGTGCAGTGCCTGCGCGGGGGACAAGCGACGCTCGGTGTCGTAGCCGAACATGTCGACGAACAGTGCCCCTCCGGGAAACCAGCCCAGCCTCTCCGCCTGGGTGGCGGTCTGCACGACGAGTTCGGTCTTGCCGACCCCAGCCAGGCCCGCCACCGACGCCACCCACACCGCTTCCTGCCGCCGTGGGCCGGGAGCCAGCCCTTGCAGCAATTCCTCCACATGGGTGTCCCGGCCAGTGAAGGCGGGCGCAGCCGGGGGCAGGCCGTGCATCGCCGAGGTGACCGGAGCAGGCAGCTGCAGACTGATACTCCGCCCCTGGACCACCCAGCCGAAGAACACGCCATCGTGAATCTGGTTCGACGTGTCCCGGCCCGCGCCGTCTTCACCGGCGTCGTCGGCCTCAGCCATGCCGGTCAGTCTTCCGCCGACGGCGAGCCGGGGAGGATCGGGGGCGGAGCGGTGAAAAAGACTTCGGAGAAGTCCCGGCCCTGCACAGCCGGGCCGTGGAAGGTGCCGCCCTTGATCTCGTTGTGCACCTCGCCATCACCGGTGCGCACCAGCTCTGCCTGCTCGTGCCATCGCTGCAGCCCTGGCCGGAAATCTGCGTCCACGGCGGCCCGCACCGGCAACGCGGTACTCAGCTCTTGAGCGCGGGCCGGATCCGCCGGTGCATGCTCCATGCCTGGCCAGCTCTGCCTCCCCGAGCTCACCGTTGAGCAGCCCTCAGTTTCTTGGCGGCGCTGGAACGGGCGCCGCACCAGTGCGCTCAGTCCGGCCCACGACTGCCGCCCGACCTCGCCACCAACGCCACCAGCCAAAGCCGCCGGCAACCCCACCGAAATCGGCTCCACACCGGACCCCCCTCGTATCACCCCGTATCTATTCGTTCACTGACAGTAGACACACTATGAGAAGCGGCGGTTCCCTCAAAGACTGTCGAAGCGTCTCGTGAGAGGGCAGGCCACCAGGTCGCCGTGAGAGGCCAGAGGACTGTCCGATCCCAGTTCCTCCTGTCCGATCACAACCCGGACTCGCTCATTGGTCTTTGGCCGCTGCCGGCGTGACCACCTCGCAGTTCATCCGGAACATGACCCCAACAGCAGCCACCCCGGCGACCTGTCCGACGAACGCTGGCAGCTGATCGAGCCAGGCTCACCGCCTGGCGGGCCGAGCGCCCCGGCCTGGACATCGGCCGCCCGCCCGGACACGACCTGCGCTCGCTGATGAACGCGATCCTGTACGTGAACCGCACCGGCGCCCCCTGGCGCTATCTGCCGCACGACTTCCCGCCCTGGCCCACGACCTACCGCTACTTCGAAGGACGCGAGGCGAACTGTCCGCCTGCGTGCTGGACTCCCAGACCACCAAGACCTCCGCCAACGTGCACCTGGACGACCAAGGCACCGGCGCGGGCAAGCGGATCATCGGCGGCAACCGTCACCTCGACTGCGACACCCTGTGCCTGCTGCTGACCGTGCTGGTCACCGCCGCGAGTGTCTTTCGACACCGCGGCCGGTGCCACCTTGCTCACCCGCATCGCCACCGCCCATCCGCAGATACGCAAGGCATGGATGGACGCCGGGTACCGGACCACCGCCATCGACCACGACACCCGCCTGGCCTCGACGTCCACCCTGTCCAACGCCCGCCGGCCAGCGAGGGGTTCACGGTCACTCCGCGACGCTGGACGATCGAGCGGAGCATCGGGTGACCCATGCACCACCGCCGATTCGCCCGCGACTACGAAACGCACCCGCACCGGTCCGAAGCCATGGCCCACCTCACGATGATCGACCTCATGGCCCGCCGCCTCACCGGCCAAGCCGCACCCAGCTGGCACGGAACCCGAACCGGCATCAAACACACCTCACAGGGTCAAACCCTCAGTAGGGGGGCGCGGGGCACTGCGCGGCCAGTCACAGCCGGACCCACGGATGCAGCACTCCCGGCGAAGCACCGCTCAGCGAAACGAGTCGAGCAGACGTCGCAGCGCCCGCTCGAAGCTCTCGTCCGCGTCCCCGGGCGGCGGCGCCTGCGCCAGCATGTCCGCCAGCCGCGGATACGCCCCGCCCGCCACCTGCCGGAGCAGGTAGGCCGTCCGGACCTCCTGCTCCTCCTCCGCCGACCACGGCAGGCCCCTCGTGCGCTCGGCGACGGCGATCTCGTTGGCCACGGCGGTCATCGCCGTGCCGTTGACCATCGCGATGAGCTCCATCTTGGTGCCGTGGGGCGCGTCGAGGCCCTCCAGGACGCCGAGGCAGTGCTCCAGATACCGCAGCGCGTTCGGGCTGGAGCCGTAGACCGTCGACATGACGTGCACGAGCCACGGGTGCCGCCGCAGGATCGCCCGGGTCTGCCGGCCGAGGGCGAGCATCTCCGCGTACCAGTCGCCGCCCACGGCCTCCTCGGACAGCTCGTACTCACCGCTGGCCATGTCGACCATCAGCTCGTACAGGTCCTCCTTGCGCGGCACGTAGTTGTACAGCGACATCGTGCCGCAGCCCAGCTCGGCCGCCACGCGCCGCATGGACACCGCGGCGATGCCGTCGGCGTCGGCGATGCGGACGGCCGCCTTCGCGATGTCGGCCCTGCTGTACGCGGGCTTGGGGCCGCGGCCCGCACGCTCGGGGCGCGCCCAGATCACTTCGGGGGTGGCCGCTCGGCCCGCCATTGATCATCACCTCGCCCCCCATGTTAGTTACGTACAGCGTACGTAGTGCGGTACCGTGAACGGCATGACTACTACGTACGCTGTACTTAGTGAGGGTTTGGAAAAGCGGTACGGATCGGGCGACTCGGCCGTCACCGCCCTGCGGGGCCTGGACCTCACCGTCGCCGAGGGCACCGTCTGCGGGCTGCTCGGCCCCAACGGCGCGGGCAAGACCACCGCGGTCCGGGTGCTCACCACCCTGCAGACGCCGGACGCCGGGACCGCGCGCGTCGCGGGGCACGACGTGGTGCGGGATCCGGCTGCGGTACGCCGGCACATCGGCGTCACCGGTCAGTACGCGTCGGTCGACGGCGATCTGACGGGCCGGGAGAACCTGCGGCTCTTCTCCCGGCTCCTGCGCGCGCCGCGCGGACGCGCCGACGAACTCCTCGAACAGTTCGGCCTCACCGACGCCGCGGACCGCCCGGCCCGTACGTACTCCGGCGGCATGCGGCGCCGCCTCGACCTCGCGGCGAGCCTGCTCACCCGGCCCGCCGTCCTCTTCCTCGACGAGCCCACCACCGGCCTCGACCCGCACAGCAGGAACGACATCTGGGAGGCCGTGCGGAAGCTCGCGGGCGAGGGCACGACGGTGCTCCTCACCACCCAGTACCTGGCGGAGGCCGACCAACTGGCCGACGACATCGTGCTGATCGACGGCGGCCGCGCGGCGCACCGAGGCACGCCCGCGGAGCTGAAGGCGCAGATCGGGAGCTACGCGGAGGTCGTCGTCGCGGAGGGCGGGGAACTGTCGGCGGCGGCCGCCGTCCTGGACCGGCTGACGGGTGCGGAGCCGGTGCTCGACACGGAGTCCCGCACCGCCGGGGCCGTCTCCCCCGATCCCGCGCTCACGCTGCCGCGCCTCGTCCGCGAGCTGGACGCGGCGGGAGTTCCCGTCGTCGACGTGAGCCTGCGCCGTCCGTCGCTGGACGACGTCTTCCTGCGGCTCGTCCCGTGAGCCCGGCCGCCGCCCTCGCCCCGGACCACAGGCCCGATTCCCGACCCCCGGAGGTCTCCCCCATGAGCGCCATCCTCTACGACGGCACGGCCATGCTGGGCCGGCATCTGCGACGCGTCCGGCACGCGCCCGCGATCCTGGTCATGACCCAGACGATGCCGATCGTCTTCCTGCTCTTCTTCGGCTATGTCTTCGGCAGCGCCCTCGCGATGCCCGGCTCCGACTACCGGGCCTTCCTCGTGCCCGGCATGCTCGTCGCGACCGCCGCCAACGGCATCATGACCGGCATGTTCACCGCCGCCCAGGACACCCACCGGGGCGTGACGGACCGGTTCAGGACGCTGCCGATGAGCAGGGCCGCCGTGCCGCTCGGGCAGGCGCTGGCCGATCTGGTCACCACGGCGGCGGGGCTCGTGCCGCTGGCGCTCGTGGGGCTCGCCATGGGGTGGCGGATCGAGGGCGGGCCGCTCGCGGCGGCCGGCGCGTTCGGGCTGCTGATGCTCTTCCGGTTCGCGACCACGTGGATCGGGATCCTGCTGGGTCTCGCGTCGCGGAGCGAGGAGGCGGCGGGCCAGCTGGGCAGCGCCACCTTCATGCTGCCGCTGCTGTCGAACGCGTACATCCCGACCGACGGGCTGCCGTCCTGGCTGCGGTTCGTCGCCGAGTGGAATCCGATCAGCGCGGTGGCGACGGCGGTGCGCGACCTGTGCGGCAACGCGCCCGTCCCGGCGGACGCGGCCTGGCCGGTCACCCAGCCGGTGGCGGGGTCGGTCCTCTGGTCGCTGGTGCTGCTTGCGCTGTGCGTGCCGCTCGCCGTCCGGCGGTACGCCCGCGGCGAGCGCTGAAGGCCGCGGGGGGCAGGAGCGCTTCGGCGAACGCGCACCGACCGGGGGAGTGTGGGCACATCGGCCCGGCGGTCGGTGCGGTTCGGCTGGATCTCCGCGCGTCCGGAGCCGGCGAGCGGCCCCGCGAGGCAGGGGTGTTACAGGGTGGTGTGACAGACGGGGGAGGGAGAGCGGGGTGGCGGGAAAGACCCGCCGCGGAGCGGCGGTTCAGTCCCGGGGGCCACCCGCGGTCAGCGTCCGCCGAACAGCGAGCGCCGCAACCGGCGCAGTGGCGCGAAGAGCGAGACTCGCCTCACTCGGGCACCCCTGCTGCTGCGGGCGTGCGCGGTGTCACGTGAGGTCAGCTCACGCATCAGCAGCGTCGCCTCGTGCGACTCCCGCTGTGGGACGGCGGGGCCGCCCAGCACCGAGAGATGGCGGTCGAGACGCGAGCTGCTCGCGCTGCTGCCACAAGTGATCGCAGGGACACGCGCCCTGCTGCGCACCGTTATCTGTTCCATGTCACTCCCCACCCGTACGAGGGCACCCGGCCCAGGGCAGGTTAACCCTATCGCCCCATCCTGACACGCGTGTATCCCGGGCGCAGGATTCACCTACCCCACAAGGAGGTTGACGATTACTCTCCGAATCCAACTGATTCCAGGGCGAGTTGGACATACGGCCTGACCGTGCACTGCCAGCCGCCTCCCGGCCACCTCCCGACCGCCTCCCGGGCCTCCGGTGACGTGGGCCATCTCACGTGGTCCTGCATGCGACGTCCTCGCCCTTGGGTGTGGATTGGTGTGCAAGGGGGCCGCAACAGCGCTCGGTTGAGCTAGTTTTGTGGAGAATCGCACCGCTGCGGATGGGGGCGCCCGTGAGCCGACCAGAGCGCGTGATCGCCGGGCGGTACCGCCTTCTGGCGCCGTTGGGCGAGGGGGGCATGGGCACCGTGTGGCGGGCCCGTGACGAGGTGCTCGGCCGCGAGGTGGCCGTCAAGGAAGTGCGCGCCCCCGCCGGGCTCCCGGCGGGCGAGGTCGACCGGCTGTACGCGCGCCTGGAGCGCGAGGCCTGGGCCGCCGCCCGCATCCCCCACCGGAACGTGGTGACGGTCTACGACGTAGCGAGCGAGAGCGGCCGCCCCTGGATCGTCATGGAGCTGGTCCGCGGCCTCTCCCTGTCGGACGTCCTTGACGCCGAGGGAGCGCTCGCCCCGCAGCGGGCCGCGCGGATCGGCGCCGAGATCCTGGGCGCCCTGCGCGCCGCCCACGACGCCGGGGTCCTGCACCGCGACGTCAAGCCCGGCAACGTACTCATCGCGAACGACGGCCGGGTCGTCCTCACGGACTTCGGGATCGCCCTGGTCGAGGGGAGTTCGGCGCTGACGATGACCGGCGAGGTCGTCGGGTCGCCCGAGTTCCTCGCGCCGGAGCGGGCGCTGGGGCAGCGGCCGGGGCCCGCGTCCGACCTGTGGTCGCTCGGCGTGCTGCTGTACGCAGCGGTGGAGGGCAGCTCGCCGTTCCGCCAGGACACTCCGCTGAGCACGCTGCGCGCGGTGGTGGACGAGCCGCTGCCGCCCGCCCGCAACGCCGGGCCGCTCACACCGGTCATCGAGGGGCTGCTGCGCAAGGATCCGGACGCGCGGATGTCCGCGGCCGACGCCGAGCGCGAGCTGCGCGCCGTCGCCTCGGGCGCCACCCCGCGCGTCGGCAGCGCGCTCCCGTACCTGCCGACGGCCACGGCCGAACGGCCCCCGTCCGAGCCGACACCGCCCGCTCCCCTGCCCGCCCCGGCGCCGTGGCCCACCACGGCCACCACCGACACGTCGGCCGGTCCCGCCCGGTCCCGCCGGGCGGTGGTCGTTCTGGTGGCGGGGCTCGTCGCGCTGGCGCTCGCGCTCGGCGGGATCACGTACGCCCTGGTCAACCGCGACGACGGCGGAGGCGGCGGCAATGAGGGGAGTGACAGCGGCGGCGGATCCACCGGTGGCGGCGGCGACGGTTCGTCGGAGGGCTCGGACGGCGGCTCCGGCGGGGGCGGTTCGACCGGCGGCTCCACGGACGGGAACGGTGACGACGGCGGCTCCACCGACGGCGGCGACGGAGGCGGCGGAAGCAACGGAGGGGACGGGGGGAACAGCGGCAGCGGAGGAAACGGGGGAGGCGGGGGCACCACCCCGGCCCCGCAGTCCGTGAAGGTGCACGTCACGGGCGCCTACACGCGGTACGAGGGCGTCTGCCCGCCGCCGGCCGCTCAGGCACCGTCGTTCACCGCGACGTTCACGGTGGGGCGCGCCCCCGCCACCGTCGAGTACCGCTGGGTGACGAAGTCCGGCGAGCCGAGCGAGCCCGGCTGGAAGACGCTGTCCTTCCCCTCGGGGAGCAGGACGCGGCAGGTCAACCACGTGGAGACGGCGTACGACACGGGTGGCGGGACGCACGAGAACGCGATCAGCGTCGAGGTGCGCAAGCCCGTGGAGACGACGTCGAACTCGGTCGCGTACACGGTGACCTGCGAGGAGGAGACCCCGACGGGCGGGGCCTCCTACACGCCGAACGGGTACGGAAAGCCGGCGGGGGTCAGGCCGCCGCGGTGAACACCGGGAGGTAGCCACCGGACTGGCCGGCGGCGGTGGGGTGGTAGGACTCGCCGGGGTTGAGCCAGTTGACGCTGTGCAGCCAGGGGCTGCCGGAGCAGATCTCGTGTCCCGCGAAGGTGGAGGTGACGTCGCCGAAGGCGAAGCCGTGGTCGGCGGCGCGCTTTTCGGTGGCGGCGTTGAGGTGGTCAGCGGCGCCGTTGATGGCGGCCCGCTCGCGCTCGGAGAGGCCGGCGACGCAGCTGCCGCTGAGCTTGTAGAAGCGGGGGTAGCCGAGGACGACGACCCGGGCGGCGGGGGCCTTCGCGCTGATCGCGTCGTACACCCTGTCGAGGTTCCCGGGGAGGGTGGAGTCGACGTACTGGCGCGCCTGGTTGATGCGGGCCAGGCAGTTGCTCTCGGACTGCAGCACACAGGTCGTCATGACGTCGGCGAAGCCCGCGTCGTTGCCGCCCACGGAGAGGGAGACGAGGCCGGTGCCGGGGCCGAGCGGGCCCAGCTGGTTCGCCAGAACATCACCCGTACGAGCGCCCGAGCAAGCGGTGAAGTTAAAGCTTGAGGGTGAGTGGGCGGCCGCCCACAGGACGGGGTAGGCGCGGTTGCTGCGCTTGCAATTGCCGCTTCCGCTGTCGTAGTTGCCGGCGCCGACGCCCGACGAGTAGGAGTCGCCGAGGGCCACATAGCCCGTGGCCGTGGCCTTCTGGTCGGCCGGCTGTTCGGCGTGGGCCGCTGCCGCGCCGGTGAGCGCGAAGGCGGCCGCGAGGAGGAGCGAGGACATGTATGCCGTGATGCGGGACAATTTCATGGAACCTCCCTTAGCAGGGTTTCTGCCTCGACCGTGGTAGCACGCACCCCCAGCCGCCGATAGTGTTCATGTCAATAAGTTCTTGAACAATTCCCTTGCCGGAGCCGGAAGTTCAGCTGCGGCCGGGGGCCGGCGTAGAACATCTGCACGCCCCCTCCGCATCTTGACGGGCCGCCGAAGGGTGGGCGACATTGAAGCCCGGCATCCGGCGCGTCGGGGGGCAAAGTCGCCCATGCAGACCATCGGGATCAAGGCACCACCAGCGGACACGGGGCAGCACACCGGCCGGGGCGCCCGCCACGACCTGGTGCCGCTGCTCGCGGGAGCGGCCGTCGCCGTCGGCGGGGTCGGCGCGGCGCTCGCGCTCGTCGACCTGGACTCACCGCTGCGCGGGCCGTTCACCCTCTTCTTCCTCCTCGCCGCGCCCGGGGCCGCGATCGGCGCGGCGCTGCGGGCCCTCACGCCGTGGGGCAGGGCCGTGGTGTCGGTGTCCGGCGCCATGGCGGTCAACCTGCTCGTCGCCCAGGGCATGCTGGCGCTGCACGTGTGGTCGGTGCGCGGCGGTGTCGTCGCGGTCGCCGCCCTCAGCTCGCTCATCCTCCTGCTGACCCTGGTGCGACGGCCGCGCGGCCGTCCGGCGAGAAGGTGGACCACCTGACGTGAACATCACCGTGCACCGCCCCGGCGAACTCACCGCCGCCGACCGGGCGGCGTGGACCGCGCTGCAGTCCAAGGCGCACCTGAACGGCTCGCCCGGGCTCGCCAACCCCTTCCTCTCCCCCGGGTTCGCGCTCGCGGTCGGGCACGAGCGGCGCGGGGTGCGGATCGCCGTCGCGCGCGAGGCCGGCGGGCCCGCCGCGTTCCTCCCCTTCCAGAGATCGGCCACCGGCGTCGGCCGGGCCATCGGTCTCGGCATCTCCGACTGCCAGGGCCTGGTGCACCGGCCGGGCTTCGACTGGGACGCCAGGGAGCTGCTGCGGGCCTGCGGGCTCTCCCTGTGGGAGTTCGACCATCTGGTGGCCGGTCAGGCGCCGTTCGAGGCGCACGCCACCGGCACCTTCGCCTCCCCGGTCATCGACCTCGATCAGGGGTACGACGCCTACCTCCGCCGGCTCCGCGAGCACTCCCCGAAGTTCATCAAGCCCACGCTCGCCAAGGAGCGCAGGCTGAGCCGCCACCACGGCCCCGTGCGGTACGTGCACGACGAGCGCGACCCCGCGGTCCTCACCACGCTGATGGGCTGGAAGTCCGCGCAGTACCGCAGGACGGGGCGGAGCGACCGCTTCGCACGCCCGTGGATCGTCCGGCTGCTGCACCGGCTCTTCCACACCCGCACCGACTCGTTCGCCGGGGTCCTCTCCGTCCTCTACGCCGCCGACGTGCCGGTCGCCGCGCACTTCGGGCTGCGCTCCGAGCGGATCCACACCTGCTGGTTCCCGGCGTACGACCCGGCGTACGCGAAGTACTCCCCCGGCCTCATCATGCATCTGCACATGGCCGAGGGAGCCGCCGCCGACGGGATCGCGCACATCGATCTCGGCCGCGGCCAGAAGGCCTACAAGGACTCCCTCAAGACACGGGAACTCGTCGTGTCCGAGGGGTGGGTGGCGCTCCGCCACCCAGTGGCGTTCGGACACCGGGCCCGCCGTGCCCCGGTCAGGGCGCTGCGCAACACCGTGCAGACGCGACCGGAATTGTTCGAACCGGCCGACAAACTGCTCAAGCGTTTGGGTCGAATTCGATCTAGGGCCGGGGAATAAGACCGTCCGAACGTGATCGCACAGATTACTCAATTCGTGAAAAACGTGGGACCACGCTCCAGGGCTTGCCATACAGTCTCATTCATCAATACCGTCGTACATCCACCCGCAACGGTCCATCACGCAATGCGATCAAGGGGAGGGCTCAAGATCGCGATGGCACCGATGCGGGCGCGGTAGGGGGGTGCCGTGCTCGGTGTCCGCTCTTCACCGAGTCACGTCCCGCGCAAATGCCAGCTCACTTCGGCATGCACGGAGATCCATTTCGTCACGCTCAAGTGAGAACCCCCCTTTCGAACCGGATCAATTTCCGGACGGCCCGGGGGCGGGCCGTCCACCGGACGAGAGGGATCACCGGACTCATGACTTCTTTTGTGCGCCCGGCAGACGCCGGACAAGACCCGTTAGAAGAGATCTCAAGGAACTACCGCCCGATCTCCACGCACTTGGCGATCACACCGCCGGTCAGTGTGGTGATTCCGGCCATGAACGAAGCGGAGAATCTGCCGTACGTCTTCAAGACACTGCCCGACTGGATCCACGAGGTCGTCCTCGTGGACGGCAATTCCACCGACGACACGGTGGCCGTCGCCCGAGAACTGTGGCCGGACGTGAAGGTCGTCCGCCAGCTCGGCAAGGGCAAGGGTGACGCTCTCATCACGGGCTTCGCCGCGTGCACGGGCGACATCATCGTGATGGTCGACGCCGACGGCTCCGCCGACGGCAGCGAGATCGTCTCCTACGTCTCCGCCCTCGTCTCGGGCGCGGACTTCGCCAAGGGCTCCCGGTTCGCCAACGGCGGCGGCACGGACGACATGACGCCGATCCGCAAGCTCGGCAACCACGTCCTGTGCTCCGTCGTCAACACCAAGTTCGGCGCGCGCTACACCGACCTGTGCTACGGCTACAACGCCTTCTGGCGGCACTGCCTCGACAAGATCGAGCTCGACTGCACCGGCTTCGAGGTCGAGACCCTGATGAACATCCGGGTCGTCAAGGCCGGGCTCAAGGTCCAGGAGATCCCGAGCCACGAGTACCTGCGGATCCACGGCACCAGCAACCTCAGAGCCGTCCGGGACGGCATCCGCGTACTGAAGGTGATCCTCTCCGAGCGCTCCAGCCGCGGCAGGCGCGGCGCACGGCGCAAGAACGGCCGGGGGCTGCCCCTCCGCGCCGGTCAGGGAGAGGTGTCTTGAACGCGGAGACCTCCGTCGTCATCTGCGTGTACACCGAGGACCGCTGGGAGGACATCCTCGCGGCGGTCTCCTCGGTGCGCGCGCAGTCACGGGCGGCGCTGGAGACCCTGCTCGTGGTGGACCACAACGCCTCGCTCCTGGACCGTCTCACCAAGGAGTACAAGGAGACCGAGGGCGTGCGGGTGCTCGCGAACGCGGGCCCCCGCGGCCTCTCCGCGGGCCGCAACACCGGGATCGCCGTCTCCCGCGGCGACATCATCGCCTTCCTCGACGACGACGCCGTCGCCGAGCGGGACTGGCTGCGGTACTTCGCCGAGGCGTTCGAGGACCCACGGGTCCTCGGCGTCGGCGGCCGCACCCTGCCCGCCTGGGAGTCCGGGCGGCGGCCCGGCTGGTTCCCCGAGGAGTTCGACTGGGTGGTCGGCTGTACGTACCGGGGACTGCCCCGGGGGCGGGTGCGGGTGCGCAACGTCCTCGGCGGGAACGCCGCGTTCCGGCGGACCGCCTTCGCCGCGGCGGGCGGCTTCGCCACGGGCATCGGGCGGGACGGCGACAAGCGGCCGCTGGGCTGCGAGGAGACGGAGTTCTGCATCCGCCTCACCCGCACGAGACCGGACGCCGTCCTGCTCATCGACGACCGCTCGGTGATCCACCACCGGGTGCCCGCCGTGCGGGAACGGTTCCGCTACTTCCGTACGAGGACGTACGCGGAAGGCCTCTCCAAGGCACTCGTCTCCCGAAGCGTCGGCGCCGCCAAGGGCCTTGAGTCCGAACGGCGCTACACCACGCGCGTGCTGCCCGCCGGGGTCGGCCGCGGCCTGCGGGACGCGGCGCTCGGCCGCCCGGGCGGTGCGGGGCGCGCGGGGGCCATTGTGGCGGGAGTGCTCATCGCCGCAGGGGGGTACATACTCGGGAGCGTCCGTGCGCGCAGGGGAGGAGCGACGTTCTCGGTCGTGGAGATCGCCGGGACGGCCGGCACGGGAGGCGAGGGGGCTGCCGCATGAGCACGGGACCCGTGCCGATACTGATGTACCACTCCGTGGCGCCCGCGCCGAACGCCGCGACGCACGACCTCTCGGTCTCCCCCGACGCCTTCGAACGCCAGATGAAGGTGCTCGCCGAGCGGGGGTTCACCCCGCTCACGACCGCGCAGCTGGGCGCCCTGTGGCGCGTCTCCTGCCGGTCGCTGCCCGAGCGGCCCGTCCTGATCACCTTCGACGACGGCTACGAGAGCGTGCACCGTTACGCGCTGCCCGTGCTCGCCGGGCACGGCTTCGCGTCCACCCTGTTCGTCACCACAGGATGGCTGCGCGGCGAGTACGACACCGGGGGCGCCCCGGACCGCATGCTCGACTGGGACCAGGTGCGCGAACTCGCCGACGCCGGGGCGGAGATCGGCGGGCACAGCCACACGCACCCCGAACTCGACCAGCTGGACGACGGCCGGCTCCGCTCGGAGCTGCGGCGCTGCCGCGACATCGTCACCGACGAGTTGGGCACCCGGCCCTTGTCCTTCGCATACCCGTTCGGCTACTCCGACCGCCGGGTGCGCGAGGCGGTGCGCGAGACGGGCTTCGGCCAGGCGCTCGCCGTCGGCAACTGCCTGGCGTGCCGGACGCAGGGGCCGTACGCGCTGCGGCGCGTGACCGTGCGCCGCGCCACCGACGCCGAGGAGTTCGAGCGGCTCGTGACGGGCCGCGCGATCGGCCGCACCTTCGCCAGGGACCGCGCCCTCACCAAGGGGTACGCCGTGGTCCGCAGAGCCCGACAGTTCCGTCGGAAGGCAACGCGTTCCAGTGTCTGACACGACCACGGCCCAGGCCGGCGCCCCCGGTTCCGCGAGCGCCGGGGGCCGGTCACCGTCCGGCAAGTCCGGCAAGTCCGGCAGACCGCAGAGAATGCGCCTGCCGGGCCGCGGAGACGGCCAGAGCCCGCTGTTCCGCAACGCGTACGCGCTGATGCTCAACACCGGCATCTCCGGTGTGCTCGGCGTGGGCTTCTGGCTGGCCGCCGCCCGCTACTACTCGGAGTCGGCGGTCGGTCAGGGTTCCGCGGCGATCGCCGCGATGAAGCTCCTCGCGGGGCTCGCCGCGCTGACGCTGATGGGTGCCCTCGCGCGGTTCATCCCCATCGCGGGGCGCGCCACAGGAAAGCTCATCTTCCGTACATACGCGGGCAGTTCGGTCGTGGTGGCGCTCGCCGCCGTCCTCTTCCTGCTCACGCTGGACCTCTGGGGCCCCTCGTACCGCTTCCTGCACGGCCCCGTCCACGGCGTCGGCTTCGTCCTCGCCGTGGTGGCCTGGTCGGTCCTGACGCTGCAGGACGGCGTGCTGACGGGGCTGCGCAGCGCGCTCTGGGTGCCGGTGGGCAACACCGCCTTCTCGGTCGCCAAGCTCGCGCTGCTCATCGCGATCGCCGCCGCGATCCCCACCGCGGGCGTCTTCGTGTCCTGGGTCGCCTCGATCCTCGTGTCGGTGATCCCGCTCGGCTGGCTGGTCTTCCGGCGCCTGGTGCCGCGGCACGTGAAGGCCACCGAGGGGAAGGCGCAGCCGCCGACGCTGCGCGAGATCGGCCGCTTCCTCGCCGGCGACTACACCGGATCGCTCTTCTCGCTCGCCGTGGTCTACCTCGTCCCGGTGATCGTGGCGTCGCAGGTCAGCTCGGTCGACAACGCGTACTTCTACATCACCACGACCATCGGCAGCACCATCAACCTCCTCGCCATCAACATGGGCGCCTCGCTGACCGTGGAGGGGGCGCACGATCCGGCGCTGCTCGCCGCCAACACCCGCTCGGCGCTGCGCCGGATGGCTGTGATCATGCTGCCGGTGTGCGGGATCCTCTTCCTGGCCGCACCGCTGATCCTGAGCATGTTCGGCAAGGGGTACGCGGACGCGGCCACTCCGCTGCTGCGCTGGTTCGTGGTGGGGGCGCTGTTGCGGGTCGTCATGGAGACGTACTTCGCGGTGCAGCGCGCGCAGAGCAAGACGTCCGGCATCGCCTGGCTGCAGGGCCTGTTGTGCGTCCTGGTGCTCGGCCTCACGCTGATCCTGCTGCCGCGGATGGGGCTCACCGGCGCGGGGGTCGCGGAGATCTGCAGCCTGGCGGTGATCGTGGCCATCGCGGCGCCGAAGCTGTACCGCGTGGTGCGGGCGGCGCCCTCGGCGAAGGCCGGAGTGGCGGCGCCGGACGGGGACCTGGCCGACCTCGGGACGCCGTCGGACGCGCCCGTGGTGACCGCCAAGGCGTCGGCCCGGGGCGAGGGCAAGGCACGCAGGGAGGGTCACGGGCCCGCGTGGGCGTTGCGCGAGTCGCTCGACTCCGACACGCTTCAGCTCGCCGTACAGCTCGACTTCGAACACCAGGAACGCAGGCCGGACGTGCGACCCGGCCCTGGCACGCCCGCGGCGGGAACGCCCTCGGCGCGGAGCGAGGAAGACGCCATGAACCACCGCCCGACCTGGGCCCTGAGGCCCCCGGCCGCACCGGACACCACCTCCGTCACGGCACCGGGCCGTGCCCCGGATCCCGGGTCCGTCGGGTCGACGGCGGCCGGGTCGACGGTGGCCGGACCGGGACTGGCCGGACCGGGACAGGCCGGATCGGGACAGGCCGCACCCGCGAAGCCTGAGCCGGTGCAGGCCGGACCGGGACGAGCCGTACCGGGACAGGCCGGGCCGGCCGGACCGGGGCAAGCCGGACCGGGACAGGGCGGGCCCGCGCAGGCCGCACCCGCAAAGCCAGAGCCGGCGCAAGCCGAACCAGGACAGGGCGGACCCGCGCAGGCCGCACCCGCGAAACCAGAGCCGGCGCAAGCCGGACCGGGACGAGCCGTACCGGGACAGACCGCACCCGTGAAGCCAGAGTCGGCGCAAGCCGGACCGGCGCAGGCCGGGTCTGTTGCGGCCGGGGTGGGCGGACCCGTTGCGGCTGCGCAAGTCGGGCCCGGGGGGCCCGCGGCCGCCGCGTCCGCCGGCGGGCCGGTGCCGCGTGCACCACGCCGCCGCGTCCTCGTCATGGCGCTGCTCCTCGCCGTCGCGCTCGTCCTGTACTGGCTGCCCGTCGTCGGTCTCGGCGAGCGGGAGCTGGACGGCATGGGCGGGTTGGGGCTGGTCTCCGTCCTGCCGGCGCCGACGTTGGTCGGCGCCGCCCTCCTGGTCGTCGTGTTCGCCGCGCTGCTCTGGATGGACCGGCCGGTCAAGAGCCTTCTCCTGCTCACCCTGGTCGCCACCGTCGTGTCGCTGCACGCGCTGCCCGCGGTCATCGAGACCGAGCCGCGGTTCGCGACGGCCTGGCAGCACCTGGGCTTCATGGAGTACATCGACCGGACGGGCTCCGCGGTGCCCGATCTGGACGCGCGCTGGAGCTGGCCGGGCTTCTTCGCCGCGGCCACCTTCGTCGCGGAGGCGTGCGGCGTCTCGGACATGACCGAGGTGATCCGCTGGTGGCCGACGGCGATCCAACTGCTCTATCTGGCCCCGATGTTCTTGCTCGTGCGGTCCGTGCGGGCGACGTGGCGCGCCAAGTGGGCGGGGCTGTGGATCTTCGTCCTGAGCGGCTGGGTCGGTCAGGACTACTTCTCCCCGCAGGGCTTCACGTACCTCCTCTACATCGTCTTCGTCGCCGTGCTCCTGGTGTGGTTCCGCGCCCCGCGCGTGCTGTGGACCAAGCGGCGCCCGGGCGAGACGGAGGTCGAGCCGGCCGGCCGCGGGGAGCGCGCGGTGCTGCTCCTGGTCCTGATCGGCCTCTTCGCCGCGACGGTTCCCGCGCACCAGCTCACGCCGTTCGTGATGCTCGGCGTGCTGACGGTGCTGGTCCTGGTCGGCCGTTCGGAGCTGCGCGGCCTGCCGTTGCTCTTCGGGGTGCTCGTCGTCGTGTGGCTGGGCTTCCTCGCCGAGCCGTACTGGTCGGGCCACTTCGGCGAACTGTTCGGCGGGGTCGGCGGGGTGGGCGGCAACGTATCGTCGTCGGTCTCGGGGCGCATCGAGGGCGGCAGTTCCACCCATCAGCTGGTGCTGTACGTGCGCGTGGCGATGGCCGGCGGCATCATGGCGTTCGCCTGCTGCGGCTGGTGGCGGCGGCGCTTCCACAAGTACGGCGAACGCTCGCTCCTGGTCCTCACCTTCGTGCCGTTCCTGGGCTTCGGCATGCAGTCGTACGGCGGCGAGATGGCCCTGCGCGTCTTCATGTTCGCGCTGCCGGGCGCGGCGCTGCTCGCCGGCCTGGCGCTGTTCCCGCGCGCGGGCGTCACACCGGACGAGCGCGACCACGACCACGACCGCGCCCGCGCCCGCGCCCGCGCCCGGGCGAGTCTCGCGCCGCTGGCCGCGCTGCTGGCGGGCCTCGTCCTGATGGGCGGTTTCCTGGTGGCCCGCTGGGGCAACGAGCCCTTCGAGCGGGTCCGCCCCGGCGAGGTCGCGGCGATGGAGTTCGTGTACGCGCACGACGAGCCGACGGCACGGCTGCTCTGGATGAGCAACGACACGGTGAACAACGTGACGCCGTCGATCCCGTGGGGCGCCCGGGACATGGAGAAGGTGGAGTACGTCCCGACGCTCGCGCCCGCCGACCCCGTCCTGGTGTCCGGCCTCGCGAAGGCACTCAAGGACGCGGGCCCCAACTCGTACCTGATGATCAACCGCAGCCAGACGGCGTTCCTGCAGCTGGACGCCGGCTACCCGAAGACGTGGGAGACGCGGCTCATCCGCAACCTCGACGACCGCAAGGACCTCAAGAAGGTCTTCGTCAACGCCGACGCGACCGTGTACGCCCTGAGCGAGCAGCCGGACGGCGGGGCCGCGAAGCCCGACCCGGGGGCTGTCGGGCCGAAGGTGACCTGGACGCCGTGGTCGGTGGTGGGCGGCCTCGCCGCCGTCGCGCTCGTGCTGCTGCTCGGGGCGCGTGAGGTGGTGCGGGTCGCCGCGGCGCCGAGCGTGCGGCAGCAGCGGTGGCTGCAGGGCAGCTTCTGGTTCTCGCTGCCGCTGCTCGCGGTGCTGTTCGCCTCGCTGATCCAGCGGTTCGTGACGATGGCGTGAGGCTTACCGCTTCAGCCACTTCACCTCGTATCCCGCCAGGTCGACGCGGTGCCCGTCGACCTTCGCGCTGATCTTCCGGTCGAGGGTGTTCACCACGAGGGCCGCCTCGTCGTCGGCGAGGACGCGGACGTGAGGGCGGTCGTCGGCGGCGACCGTCACCGTCTCGTACGTCGTGCCGGGGCCGAACTCCTTGCCGAACCGCTCGATGAGCTCCAGCATCGGCAACCCGGCCCCGCCGTCGGCCTGTTGGGTGGCCGTCCACAGGCAGCCCGCGCATTTCGCGCCCCGCTTCTGCGGGTTCCAGTAGAAGCCGCTGGTGGCGCCGCCGCGGGCGATCGCCATCAGGCCCGAGGCGTGCACGGCCACGCGGTGCGCCTCGGACCAGTCGTCGCGGTTGTCCTGGCTGTCACCGGGCTCCACGTAGTACTCGGCCCACCACAGGGGCAGGTCCCCGACCCGCTCGCGCACCCACTCGCCGACGGCCGTGAACTTCTCGGTGGCCTTGAACTCGTCGGGCAGCAGCTCGTCGTCCGCGGTGTAGCTGGCGCCGTCGACGACGACGAAGTCCGCGCCCCTCTTGTGCTTGTTCCAGTACTCGAAGGCGTCGAGAGGCCGCTGGTCGAGACGGCCCCAGTCCCCCTCCACCTCGGAGGCGTTCTCGGTCTGGCGGGGGTCGATGCTGTCCATGACCAGGTAGGGGCCGCCGACCATGATGTCCTTGTTGACCTTCTTGAGCTCGCGGTGGACGAGGTTGTAGAGCTCGGTGTAGCCCTCGTAGTCCCAGCGGGCCTCCTCGTCGTTCCAGAAGCCCTTGAACTCGTTCCAGACGACGAAGTGGCGTACGTCGGGATAGCGCTTGGCGACGGTCGCGGCGAGCCGCGCGAAGTCGTCGTAGTGCTCGGGCTCCGGGGCGGTCTCCAGGGCCTGCTGGCTCCAGTCGGTGTTCTCCGCGCCGGGCTCGCCGCCCTTCATCCAGTCCGGTGCGCAGCACAGCGTGACCACGGGTGTGCCTTTGCTCGCCCGGACGAAGTCGATCCGGCGGTCCATGTCGGAGAAGTCGTAGCGCCCGTCGACCGGCTCCGGGTTGCCCGCGCCCCAGCCCATGATGTGCTGGATCTGCGGGACGGGCCGCCCCTGTCCCGCCAGTTCGGCGCGGACACGCTCGACGGCTTCGTCCTCGCCCTCGTCCGCGCTGTACTGGGTGTGGGTGAAGCCCCAGCCGACCTCCGGCTCGGCGTCCTTGGGGACCGCGGGCGTGCCGTGCACCTTGTCGCCGTCCCGGGTGGTGCCCTCGGTGCTGCCACCGCCACCGGGAAGTGTGTTGATCAACGTGATCACCAGGGCCAGTACGGCCAGACCGACTCCGAGCAGTGCGGCGAGTCGCCACCGCCGTGCTTCCGAAAACCACCGATGACGTCCCATCAGCGTCAAGCGTATCGGGGGCCATAGGCGGTAGGACAGATTCCGCACCATGGCTCTTGGCCGTGGCCACAGCGCTCGGAAGTGCGAAAGGCGCAAGCGGAGCGCCTGAGCAAACCGGGTGCGCGGGGGCGTGTACGTGCCGGATCATGTCGGCATGTCTGCGAACCCCCAGGACGCCCTGCCGATCCGGCTCAACGTCGACGACAGCGACTCCCCGTCGGATGTCGTGGACGCCCTCTTCCTCGGCCGATTCGCGACGGGCGAGCAGCCCTTCTCGCACAGTGCGAACATCGAGCGCGTCAAGTCCGGTTCCACGCTGCTGCCGCCCGCGGCGAAGGTGCTGCGCGCGGCCCGCGACGACGACCGCAGCGCGACGCTCGCCGAGGGCGACGGCTGGACGCTGCTGGTCTCCCGCTGGAACCGGGGCGCGGACGTCACGGTGACGGCGACCACCGCCGAACTCGCCGAGAAGGTGCTGAAGCAGGCCACGGACGGCGCGCAGGACGAGCCCGAGCCCCAGCCGGAGAACGTGACCATGGGCTTCTGGTACGTCTCCCCGCGGCGCGGCCCGCACCGCACCACCCGGCAGATCTCCGCCGGTACGTGGGAGGAGGTGCGGCCCAACTACACGGCGCCCGTCGCCGACGCCATGGACAAGCTGATGAAGACGGTGCCCGAGGACATCTCGGGCCGGCTGCTCCTCCTCCACGGGCCGCCGGGCACGGGCAAGACATCGGCGCTGCGGACGCTCGCGCGGTCGTGGCGGGACTGGTGCCAGGTGGACTGCGTGCTGGACCCTGAGCGGCTGTTCAACGACGTCGGCTACCTCATGGACATCGCGATCGGCGAGGACGACGGGACGGCGAAGGGGCGGTGGCGGCTGCTGCTCCTTGAGGACTGCGACGAGCTGATCCGCGGGGAGGCGAAGCACACGGCGGGTCAGGCGCTCTCGCGCCTGCTCAATCTCACGGACGGGCTGCTCGGCCAGGGGCGGAACGTGCTGGTGGGCGTGACGACCAACGAGGACCTGGAACGCCTGCACCCGGCCGTGGTCCGCCCCGGCCGCTGCCTGGCCCGCATCGAGGTCGGCGCGCTGACCCGCTCCGAGGCGGTGGACTGGCTCGGCACGGAGGAGGGCGTGGGCCGCGAGGGCGCCACCCTCGCCGAACTCTTCGCCCTGCGCCGCGGCACATCCCCGACGTCGGTACCGGACCAACGCGAGGGCGCGGACTCGGGGTTGTACCTGTAGGAGCGGGCCGGGGATGAGCCTGCAGCAGGTGGGGCCTAGCCGGAGGTTCCGTAAGCCGCGCGCAGCGCGTCCCGTACCGCGGCGAGCGCGTCCTCCTCCGAGAGGCCGAGGCGCCGGGCCCGATCGGCGTAGGACTGCGCCTCGGCCGCCGCGGCCCGAGCAGCCGCGTCACCCGCCGCCGCGACGAACGTCCCGTTCCGCCCCCGCGTCTCGATGACCCCGTCGGCCTCAAGCGCCCGGTAGGCCTTGGCCACCGTGTTCGCGGCGAGTCCGAGCGACTCGGCGAGCCCCCGGACCGTGGGCAGCTTGTAGCCGACCGGCA
Organism: Streptomyces sp. NPDC050732; assembly: GCF_040654255.1. Classification (NCBI taxonomy): domain Bacteria; kingdom Bacillati; phylum Actinomycetota; class Actinomycetes; order Kitasatosporales; family Streptomycetaceae; genus Streptomyces; species Streptomyces sp. NPDC050732. The sequence goes on along the minus strand of NZ_JBFAHP010000010.1, from coordinate 92,089 downwards.
GCGCACCGGACCTCGCCTGCTCGGCGATCCGGGCCCGCACCTGCTCGTACGGCGCGTCGCTCGCGCCCCCATCGATGTGGATCTTCAACGTCACCGAGCGATTGTCCCGCACGTCGCGCCCCCGGTCGCACCGCAGTGCGCGGTGGCGGCGGAAAATGGGAGGCGGCGCGGCGCGCCCCGCACGTAGCGTGCGGCTCCATGACAGTGATCGTCCGAGCCCTCACCCACGGCGCGCCGACAGCCGCCGCGGACGACGCGGGTTTCGCCGCGGTACGCCGGGCCTGCGTACCCGCCATGCTCGCCACGCCCGAATCCGTCGCGTTCGACCGGGCGCACGCCCATCCGGACTCCGCCTACCGGCAGTTGGTCGCCGAGACGGACGGCGAGATCATCGGCACGGCGCAGGTGGGCCTCGCCCACGACAGCCCGGAGCCGGGCCAGGGCTACGCCAACGTCTACGTCCGTCCGGACCGGCTCGGCAGGGGCGCGGGAACGCTGCTCCTGCGCACCGCGGAGGAGCACCTCGCGGACGCGGGCGCCCAGACCGTCTACTCATGGGTGCTCGACGAGCCCGCGAACCTCGCCTTCGCCGCGCGCCACGGTTATACGGCCAGGCGCAGCGCGCACTTCCTCCGCCTGGACCTGGCGCACGGCACGCTGCCGCCCCGCCGGGAGCCGCCGGCCGGGGTGGAGCTGGTCAGCGGTTCGGTGTTCGCGGACGACGCACGCGCGCTCTTCGCGCTGGGCGCGGAGACGGTGGCGGACGAACCGAGCGATGTGGCGGCCGAGTTCACGGACTACGAGCACTGGCTCGCCGAGACCTGGCACCACCCGCTGATCGACCAGGAGCTCACGACCGTGGCCCTGGTGGACGGCCGCCCGGCGGCGTTCAGCCTGGCCCGCACGGACGGCGCGGGCCGCTACGGGTCCAGCATGACGGGCACCGCCCGCGCCCACCGCGGCCGCGGCCTGGCCAAGCTCGCCAAGAACGACTCCCTGCACCGGGCCCGCGCGGCGGGCTGCACGGAGGCCTTCACGGGCAACGACACCGGAAATGGACCGATGCTGGCGATCAATGAGTGGTTCGGTTACGAGATCTGCGCGACGGAGGTCCGCCATGCCCGCACCCTGGGCTGACGCGACCACGCTGCGGATCGCCCTCGTGAAGGCGGGCCGGACGAAGATCCGCTATCCCGCCCGGCTCCTCCACGACGACGGAACCCGGATCACCGTCCGCGCCCCCTGGGCGGCCCCGGACGTCCGCGACTTCGGCTTCGTGCGCTTCGAGCCGGGCGATGTCTTCACCGAGCACTACTGGCGCGACCGGTGGTACGCGATCAAGGAGGTGTACGCCGCGGACGGCACCCTGAAGGGCTGGTACTGCGACGTCACCCGCCCCGCCGTCCGCGACGGTTCCGTCCTCACGGTGGAGGACCTGGACCTGGATCTGTGGTGCTCGGCGGACGGCGCCACCGTACTGCGCCTGGACGAGGACGAGTTCACGGCGAGCGGCCTCCCCACCAAGGACCCGACAGCCGCCGCCGCAGCGGTCCACGCCCTGAACACCCTGGAGTCGATGGCCCTGGGCGACGGCTTCGGCCTCAGCTGACCGGAGCGCCCGGCGGGGGCTGAACCACCGGGGCCAGCCCTTCCGGTGTCGTCGTGTTGTCGCTGTCGTAGGCGACGGACTCGTCGTTCGACTGCCAGTGGAGGATGAAGCGGTTGCCCGCGTGCCAGGCGGTCAGGGCCGCGCGGCAGTACGCCACCATGTCGTGCGGCAGGGCGGACAGGGGGTGCCAGGCGAGCTCGCTGCATTTGTGTGGTTCGGCGTTGCGCGGCTCGCCGGCCGTGTCGTGTCGCGCCGAGAAGAACCAGCCGGTGCGCGGTGCCTCGCCGGGGCCCCGGTGCTGGACGACCGCCTCCGCGCGCAGGTCGGCGGGGGCCAGGTCGAGGCCGACTTCCTCGCGTGCCTCCCTGAGCATGGCGGCGCGGACGTCCTCGCCGTCCTCCACGTGGCCGGACGGGAGGTGGAGCAGGCCGTCGCCGTACCCGGTCCCGGTGCGGCGGGACAGCAGGATCTCGTCGCCGCGGCGCAGGATCAGGTGGACGTCGACGATCTCGGTGTGCCGGGGTGGGGCGGCGGGGACGATGCCCACCACCGCGTACCGCTCGTCGTCGACCTGCCTGCCCCACAGCCGCGCGTCCCCCGAGAGGCGCTCGGAGTGGAGGTGGGAGACGAGTGGGGTCAGGGCCGACACCAGGCGGGACATCGGCAGTCCGGCGGGGGCCACCGTGCCCCACACGCCCTCGATGAGGATCAGCCGGCCACCGGGGCGCAGCAGTGCGCGCCAGCGCCGCAGGGTCGCCTCGGGGTCGGGCAGCATCCACAGGATGTGCCGGGCCAGGACGACGTCGAACTTCCGTCCCTCGACCGGCGGGTGGTCCGCGTCGCCGACCAGGACTTCCGCGCCCCGGCCCGCCAGCTTCTCGCGGGCCCGCTCGGCCATGGCCGGTGACAGGTCGACCGCGGTGACGCGGTGGCCCCGCCCGGCGGCGAGCAGGGCGAGGCTGCCGGTGCCGCAGCCCAGGTCGAGGACGTCCCCGGGGGTGTCGGGCAGCCAGTCCCGCAGGCGGTCCGCCCACGCCTGGCGCACCGTCTCGTCGCGCAGGCCGTGGTCCGGTTCGTCGTCGAAGGTGGCCGCCGCGGCGTCCCAATCGACGGCCTCGATGGCCTCGTTGTTCGTCATCCCCCGATGCTCGCAGCCACCACTGACAATCGGCCCTCGATCAGAAAGCGGGCGCCAGGAGGTCTACGGCGGTCCTCGAATGGACATCGGTAAGGCAGGGAGTCGGAAGTCAGGGAGGCCGCCATGCGCCGAGTGACCACGCACAAACCCGTCGGCAAGTCCGTCAGCCGCCGGGTGCGGGAGCGCCAGGAGGCGGAGGTGCGGCCCCAGGAGAGGCCCGAGGTCCGCAAGGACATCCAGCGGACGTGGTGGCCCGACGGGTGAGATCCCGTCAGGTGTCCTTGAGCAGCTTGCGGTAGTGGAACCGGTCGTACGGCCCTTCCACCCGCCGCTCGACGAACTCGTATCCGTACCGGGGGTAGATCTTCTGGTTCTCCCACATCAGCGCGTTGGTGTAGAGGCGGATCTCGATCAGGCCCAGCGCACGCGCGTGGTCGTCCACGAAGGACAGCAGGCGGCGGCCCACCCCCTGCCCCGCGGCATCGGGGTGGACCGCGATCGACTCCAGGAGGAGCCGGCCCTCGTACGGACGGGGGACGAGCACCAGGAGACCCACCACGGGGTCTCCGGTGACGTACACGAAACCCGCCGCCACATCGGCCGCGTGGTCGGCCTCCATCGGGCTGGGGACGCGCCCGATGCGTTCGATGTAGTGGTGGTACGCCGCGTCCGTGACGGCCCGCACCGCGGGTACGTCGGCGGCGGTGGCGAGACGGATGTCCGTGTGGGATGTGGGGTGTTCGGGCGTCGTCATGCCTCTACGTCTACGTCACGCCGGCGCGTCCGCGACACCGCCTTCTTCAACAAGGGCCACGCCAGGATCAGGACGATGAGTCCATAGACCGTCACGGAGAACGGGGTGTCGACGAGGCCGCGGACGCTGCCGTCGCTGATCTGCAGGGCCCTGCGCAGCTGTTGTTCCGCGTTCGGGCCGAGGATGACGCCGATGACGGCGGGCAGCACGGGCAGTCCGTAGCGCCGCATGCCGAAGCCGATCAGGCCGATGACGAGCAGGATGACGAGGTCGAGGGATTCGCCGCCGACCGCGTAGGCGCCCACGGCCGCGAAGAAGAGGATGCCCGCGTAGAGGTAGGGGCGCGGGATGCGCAGGAGCTTCGCCCAGAGCGGGGCGAGGGGCAGGTTCAGGGCCAGGAGCAGCACCATGCCGACGAACAGTGAGGCGATGAGGCCCCAGACCAGGTCGGCCTCGCGTTCGAAGAGGAGCGGTCCGGGCTGGATGCCGTACTGCTGGAAGGCGGCGAGCATGACGGCGGCGACGGCGGTCGTGGGCAGGCCGAGCGTCAGCATGGAGACGAGGGTGCCCGCGGCCGAGGCGGACGACGCGGACTCGGGGCCCGCGACGCCCTCGATGGCACCCTTGCCCCACTCGTCCTTGTGCTTCGACAACCGCTTCTCCGTGACGTACGACAGGAACGTCGGAATCTCCGCGCCGCCCGCCGGGATCGCGCCGAACGGGAAGCCGATGAGGGGGCCGCGCAGCCACGACTTCCAGGTGCGCTTCACGTCGTCCCTGCCCAGCCAGGGACGGCCGACCGGGATCGCCCGGGCGCTGGTGCGGCGCAGGTGGGCGGCGACCCAGAGGGCCTCGCCGATGGCGAAGAGGCCCACCGCGACGATCACCACGTCGACGCCGTCGGCGAGTTGGAGCGAGCCGAACGTGAGGCGCTGCTGGCCGGTCATCTGGTCCAGGCCGACCAGGCCGATGGTGAGGCCGATGAGGAGCGAGGCGAGGCCGCGGACGCGGGAGGAGCCGAGCACCGAGGTGACCGCGATGAAGGCGAGGACCATGATGGCGAAGTAGTCGGGGGCGCCGATGTCGACGGCGAGGTCGGCGACGGTCGGCGCGAGCGCCACCAGGAGCAGCGTGCCGATCATGCCGCCCGCGAAGTGGCCGATGGCGGCGGCCGCGAGGGCCTGCGCGCCCCGCCCGGCCCTGGCCATCGGATGGCCCTCCATGGCCGCGACGACGGCCGCGCTCTCCCCCGGTGTGTTGAGCAGGATGGAGGTGGTGGAGCCGCCGAACATCGCGCCGTAGTAGATGCCCGCGAACATGATGAAGGCGCCGGTCGGTTCGAGTCCGTACGTCACCGGGAGCAGCAGGGCGACGGCCATCGCCGGGCCGATGCCGGGCAGTACGCCGATCGCGGTGCCGAGGAGGACGCCGACGGCCGCCCAGAGGAGGTTGATGGGCGTGAGGGCCGTGCCGAAGCCGTCCATCAGGGAGTTGAAGGCGTTCATGTCACAGCACTCCCATCAGGGGGCCGCCCGGCAGGGGCACGCCGAGCAGGTTGTTGAAGACTTCGTACGTGACGACGGAGAGGACGGCGGCGATGAGCGGATCGCGGTCGAGGTGGCGGCTGCCCAGGGCGTAGGCGGAGCCCCAGAAGAGCAGCGCCCCGGCGATCGGGAAGCCGACGGGTTCGATGAGGACGGCGGTGGCGAGGAAGACGCCCGTCAGGAGCAGCACGGTGCGCCAGTCGGCGGGTTCGGACAGGTCGATGTCCTCGCCGCCCTCGGCCTCGCCGCGTCCGCCGCGCAGCACGTCGACGGCGAGCAGGACGGCGACGACGAGCAGTCCGATGCCGACCGCGATCGGTACGGTCTTCGGGCCGACGGGGCCGCGCTGGGTGATCTGGACGTCCATGGTGAGGGCGTCGGTGAGGACGAGCGCGCCGAGGGCGAGGAGCAGGACGGACACGCCGAGTTCGGAGTGTTCGCGCAGCCAGGCGCGGCGGCCGGCCGGCTCGTGGGGGAGGTCGGTGGTGGTCACAGGCCCAGCTCCTTCAGTACCGAGACGACGCGCTTGTCCTGGGCTTCGAGGAAGTCACCGAACTTGTCGCCGGTCAGGAAGGCGTCGTCCCAGCCGTTCTTCTTCAGGGAGGCGCGCCACTCCTTGGAGGCGTGCAGTTTCCTGACGAGCCCGGTGAGTTTCTTGCGCTCGGCGCCGCTGAGGCCGGGCGGGGCGACGATGCCGCGCCAGTTGGTGAAGTCCACGTCGTACCCGGACTCCTTGAGGGTGGGCCCGGCCAGGCCGCGCACCCGCTTCGGCCCGGTGACGGCCAGCAGCCTGAGCTCGCCCGACTTGATCTGGTCGAGGTACTCCCCCACTCCGGAGACGCCGAAGGCGACCTTGCTGCCGAGGATGGAGGCGAGGAGTTCGCCGCCGCCGTCGAAGGGGACGTAGTTGACCTTCTTCGGGTCGATGCCGGCGGCGCGGGCCATCAGCATCGGGGCGAGGTGGTCGGGGCCGCCGGGGGACGAGCCGCCGCCGACGGGCACCTTGCCGGGGTTCTTCTTCCAGGCGTCGATGAGCTGCCGGATGTTCTTGTACGGGGAGTTCCTGGCGACCACGACGACGTCCTGCTCCTCGGTGAGGCGCGCGATGGGCGTCGTGTCGGCGAGGGTCTTGGGCGCGTGGTTGGAGCGGGCGGCGCCCACGACGCCGAGGCCCATGGACATGGCGAGCTTGCCGTTGCCGTGTTCGCCGACGAGCCGGCTCAGGCCGACGGTGCCGCCCGCGCCGGGCAGGTTGAACACCTCGATGTTGTGGGTGAGTCCGGCGTCCTCGGCGTTCTTCGCGGCGGTGCGGGCGGTGATGTCGTAGCCACCGCCGGGGGTGTTGGGGACCATGAGGCGCAGGCCGGGGATCTGGGTGCCGGTGTCGGCGCCGCTGCCCGTGGTGAGCAGCGGCGGCGCCACGAGCACGAGGAGGGCAGCCCCGAGCAGGGCGAGGGGGGTGCGCAGGCGCACGTGTGCCACCACCTGTCGGCGTGTAGTCGGTTGTGAGGTGGCCCACATGTTGCCCGCGCGTTAACAACCTGTCTCTCTTCCGGAATCAACGGACGTTGTGGTCGTTGTGGTCGCGCCCATAGCCTGCGGCGATGACAAGGGTGCTGGTGGTGGACGACGACTTCATGGTCGCCAAGCTGCACAGTCGGTACGTCGCCGCGGTGGAGGGCTGCGCCGTGGTCGGGGTCGCCCACAGCGGCACGGAGGCGGTCGACGCGGTGGAGCGGCTGCGCCCCGATCTCGTACTCCTCGACGTGTACCTGCCGGACATGGACGGCATCGCGGTGCTGCGTGAGCTGCGGGCGGCCGAGGAGCGCGATCCGGCGCGCCGGCCGGTGGACGCGCTGTTCATCACGGCGGCGCGGGACGCGCAGGTGGTGCGGGCGGCGCTGCGGGCCGGCGCCCTGCACTATCTGATCAAGCCGTTCAACCAGGCAGCTCTGCATGAGCAGTTGAGGCATGTGGCGGCGCTGCGGGCCCGCCTCGACGGGCTCCGTGAGGCGCGCCAGGAGGACGTCGACCAGCTCTTCGGCACGCGCCCGCCGGGCTCCCGGGAGCTCCCCAAAGGCCTGGCGGCCCACACGGCGGACCTGGTGGAGCAGACCCTGCGGAGGCATCCGGGCGGCCTCTCCGCATCGGAGTGCGCGGAGGCCGGCTCGCTTTCCCGGGTCAGCGCGCGCCGCTATCTGGAGTTCTTCGCGGACACCCGCCGCGCCGAGGTGACGTTGCGCTACGGCGGGACGGGGCGGCCGGAGCGGCGGTACCGGTGGGTGGGGTGAGGGTCAGCGGCCGCGGGCGTAGCGGCCCGGGGGGACGCCCACCACACGCTTGAAGTGCCGGGTCAGATGCGACTGGTCGTAGAAGCCGCAGGCCGTCGCGGTCTCGCCGGGTGGCCGCCCGTCCAGCAGGAGGCGGCGGGCGCGGTCCACGCGGCGCGCCATCAGGTACTGGTGCGGGGCGATGCCGTACGCCGCTCCGAAGGAGCGCACCAGGTGCGCCGGGTGCGTGTGCAGGAGGCGGGCGGCCTCCTCCAGGGCGATGCCCTCGACCACGCGTGCGTCGAGGAGGTCGCGCAGGGCGCCCGCGATCCGGCGGTCGGGGGCGGGGCGGACCGCGGTGGCCAGGCGGGGGCGCAGCCGCTCGCGCAGCCGTTCTCCGACGAGGGCGAGCCGGGCGGCCGCCTCCAGTTCGTCGCCCGGGTGCGCGAGGGCCGTGTGGAGCTGTCCGATGCGGCGCCGCAGCAGCGGGTCGACCAGGACGGGAGTGTCCGCGGCGGGCCCGACGAACGACGTGTCGAGCGGCCCGTCCTCCGTCGCCGCCAGGTACAGGACGCGCTTGCGGAAGCCGTCCGGGGTGGCCGCGGAGCCGTTGTGCGGGACCTGCGGGGGCAGCAGCGAGACCGTGCCGAGCGGGGTGCCGTGCGCGTTCCGCTCCAGGTCGTAGCGGACGGCGCCCTCGTCGACCACCAGCAGCGTCCAGGTGTCGTGGACGTGCATGGGATAGGCGTGGTGCGTGAAGTGGGCGTGGAAGACCTCCGTGACACCCGGTACCGCGGGGCGCCACGCGGTGATCTCCTCGCCGGCCACCATGCAAAGAACGTACAAGACCGGGGCGCTCGCTGATCGGCAGTCTCAAGGCATGAGCACAGACACCGCCGCTACGCACACAACCACCACTTCCACCGGCCGGCCGCCCGTCCGCTTCGACACCAAGATCGCCGTACTGCTCCGGGACGACCTGGAGACCTGGCAGCGGCTGAACGTGACCGCGTTCCTCGTGAGCGGGCTCGGCACGCGCGTGCCCGAGGTCGTCGGGGAGCCGTACGAGGATGCCGACGGCACTGCCTATCTGCCGATGTTCCGGCAGCCGGTGCTCGTCTTCGAGGGCGGCAAGGAGGTGCTGGCCGCCGCCCGGGGGCGCGCCCTGGTGCGGGGCCTGCCGTGCTCCGTGTTCACGTCCGACCTCTTCGCCACCGGCAACGACACCGACAACCGGGCGGCCGTCCGGGCCGTCGCCGGGGGCGAGTTGGACGTGGTGGGGATCGCCGTCCACGGGCCGCGCAATGCGGTCGACAAGGTCCTGAAGGGAGCCCGGATGCACCCGTGACCCTCGCGACAGGGGCTGACCCTCGTGACGGGGGCTCTACCTGAGCCCCCGGTTAGCCCTCCCTTAAAGCGACCATAAGGATCTCCGTTCCCCGTCCTCAGCAGGGGATTTCGCGGATTTCAGGGGCTAGCTTTCTGGTCGCCCCCTGAACCGTCGTTGAGGAGAACCACCATGCCCGCACGCCTCCGCAAGGTGTCCGCCATCGCCGCCGTCGGTGTCGCGCCGCTCGCCCTGACCGCCCTTTCGGTCACGCCCGCCGCCGCGCACGGCTCGATGACGGACCCGGTCAGCCGGGTCTCCGCCTGCTTCCAGGAGGGGCCGGAGTCCCCGAAGTCGGCCGCCTGCAAGGCCGCCGTCGCGGCCAGTGGCGCGCAGGCCTTCTACGACTGGAACGGCGTGAACATCGCCAACGCCGCCGGCAAGTCGAAGCAGATCATCCCCGACGGCAAGCTGTGCAGCGCGAACAACGACAAGTACAAGGGCCTCGACCTGCCGCGCGCCGACTGGCCGTCCAGCAAGCTGTCCGCGGGCAGCCACACGTTCCGCTACAAGGGCACCGCACCGCACAAGGGCTCCTTCGAGCTGTACGTCACCAAGGAGTCGTACGACCCGACGAAGCCCCTGAAGTGGTCGGACCTGGAGGAGAAGCCCTTCGTCAAGGTCACCGACCCGAAGATGGAGAACGGCGACTACGTCTTCGACGGGAAGATCCCCGCCCGGGAGGGCCGTCACCTGATCTACTCGGTCTGGCAGCGCTCGGATTCCCCGGAGGCGTTCTACACCTGCTCCGACGTCGTCTTCGGCAAGGACAGCGGAGGCGCAGGATCCGCTCCGGCCCCGGCCGCCTCCGCCCCGTCGGACGACGACATCGCGGCGGGCGCCGAGAAGTCCACGGTCGAGCACCACGGGCACGGTGACGCCGACGCCGGGACGGGCGCCAAGGCCACCGGGGCGGCGCCGGCCGCCCCGGCCGCCGATGCCGGGGACGCGCCGGGCAACGCGCCCGAGGTGAACGGCGGCGCCGAGAAGCCGGTCACCACCGCGAACGACAACCTCGCCGAGACCGGCGGCGACAGCACCACCCCGTACATCGCCGTCGGCGGTGCCGCCGCCCTCGCCCTCGGCGCCGCGGCGATGTTCACCACGACGCGCCGCCGCGCGGCCGGCCGCCACGGCCGCTAGGACAGGCAGGTGGTCGGGGTCGCGTGCGCCGGATCGAGGGCGTTCGCGACCTCGTGGTGGGCGACGCGGTCCAGGACGCCGATCGCGACGTGCTCCGAGAGGTCGACGGGGCACAGCTCCTGGACGGTCACGTTGCGCACGCCGGGGCCGTCGAGGAACTGGCTGCGGTACGGGGTGACCACCTCGTCGTACTTGGTGGCGATCACGGTGTAGCGCACCCCGGGCACCGTGTCGCCGCCCTCGTTGAGCTTGGTCAGGAAGGGCGATCCGGCCACCTGGTCGGCGAGCGCCGGCGTCTTCGTGGTCAGCAGGTCCTCGATGCCGGGGAAGTACGGCAGCAGCCCGGTGAGGCCGAGCAGGGTGGTGCCGTGGTTGTCGGGGGCGAGGCCGATCAGGGCGTTCACCTCGTCGGCGCCGCCGAGGAACTTGAGGTAGTGGCGCGGCATCATGCCGCCCTGCGAGTGGCCGACGAGGTCCACCTCCTCCGCGCCCGTCGAGGCGAGCACCTTGTCGACGAAGCCATCGAGCTGCTCGGCCGACTTGTCGATGGGGCCGAGCCCGTGGAAGAAGGGCACGCCCTTCAACTGGCCGTAGTCCAGGGAGTAGACGCAGTAGCCGCGCTTGACGAGGTAGGGCGCGAGGACGAGCCAGTTGTCGACGGAGTTCCCGAACGTGCCGTGCACGAGGACGACGGGGCGGGGGTGTGCGGCGGACGGCTTGCAGCCGTAGTCGTTCCAGCCCCTCGATGTCGCGGACGGGACGGTGTCGGCGGCGGCCGTGGCGGCGGGGGCGAGGGTGACCGCGCCCGTGACGAGCAGGGTGGCGGCGAGCGCGCGCAGCGCGCGTCTCCAGGGCAGCATCGTGTGATCTCCTTGCGGCTCAAGGGAGGTGCGACGGGATGCCGTGCGGGGAGTGCGGCGTGTCGTGCTCGCGTCAAATTACGCGCGAGTAGATGAAGACAGAAGTGGCGCGTCGGTAAAACTTCCAGCGTTCACTGGCAAGGTCACGGCCGGGCAGGCCACCGGAGGGGCCACCGGACGGCTCACGCCGCCAGCGTTCCCGGCACGATCGCGCCGGGGCCGAACTTCTCCCGTGCCCGGTCGGCCACCTCCTCGATGCGGCGGGCCTTCTCGTCCGCCGGGTCGAACGTCAGCTGGTGCGCGGCCCGTTCGGCGGGGGCGATCCCCTCGGCGCGCAGGGACACGGCGCGCACCCGGGCCCGCTGCAGGCCCAGCGCCTCGTACATGCGGTACGCGGCCGTGGTCAGCGCGGTGGAGTGCGCGGTCGGCTCGGGCAGGGCCCGGGTCCGGACAGTCGTGCTCCGGTCCGCGTACCGCACGGTGAGGGTCAGCGTGCGGCACACCTGGCCCTCGTCGCGCATCCTGGCGCCCAGCTCCTCGGCGCCGGAGAGCAGGGCGCGGCGGTGCCGGAAGGGGTCCAGCTCGTCGCGGGGGAAGGGGCGTTCGACGGAGAGCGAGCGGGCGGCGGCGTTCGGCACGACGCGGGTCCGGTCGACGCCCCGCGCCTTCTCGCCCAGTTCACGGCCCGCGCGGGCGCCGACGAGCCGCTGCAGGGTGGACAGGGGGGCGGCGCCGACCTTCCCGAGGGAGTCGAGGCCGTACTCGCAGAGGGTGCGGGCGGTGGCGCGGCCGATGCCGGGCAGCTCGCCGACCGGCCGGTCCGCGAGGAACTCCCGTACACCGTCCGGCCCTTCGGGCACCGCGCGGGTCACGCCGGGGGCAGCGCCGCGCGCGGCCATCCGCGCCAGCATCGGCCCGGGCCCCGCGCCGATCGCGCACTCCACCCCGTACAGCGCGAGTGCCCGCACCCGGATCAGCGCGGCGAGCCCGACGGCGCTCCGCCCGAAGTACCGCCGCGCGCCCCGCACGTCGACGAGCGCGGCGTCGGGCGGCAGCGCCTCCACCTGCGGGGTGAACTCGCCGAGCAGGGCGAGGAGTTGGGGCAGTACCGCCTCGTACATGGGAGGCAGCAGGAAGCGTACGTAGAGGGTGGTGATGCCATCGTCGTTCATCCCGCGCTCCCCGGACTCTGGTGCCACAACTTCCGTGTCGATGCCGTCCCCTCACCCGCCGGGCGCAGGTCCGCCCAGGGGTGCATCTCGTATCCGTTGGCCATGCGGATGCGGCGCCCCTCCGCCGCCGGGGCCCGCTCGGCCCGCTCCTCCGGTTCCGCCTCCGCCAGGCGCCGCGCCACCGCGTCGAGGCCGCCCTCCTTCCGCAGCTCGACCAGTTCCGCCAGGTTCCACGCCGCCGCGCCCACCACGCTGAGGCTGCGCGGCCCGCGGCGCTGGACCACGCCGCGCACGAGCAGCAGCCACGAGTGGAAGACGGTGTGGGCGCACCGCTCGTGGGCGTCGTCGAAGAAGGCCAGGTCGACCAGGCCCGTGCCGTCGTCCAGGGTGGTGAAGATGACGCGCTTGCCGGAGCGGATCGGCGGGGTCTGCGTGGCGGCCTTGGCGCCCGCGACCAGGACGGTCGCGCCGTGCTCGGCCTCGCGCAGCCGCCGGGCGCCGAGCACGCCGAGCTCCGCCAGGAAGTCGCGGTGGTCGGCCATGAGGTGGCGCGAGGAGTCCATGCCGAGGACGCCCAGTTCGGCGCTGAGCCGCTCCGCGTCGTCCAGGTCGGGCAGGCCCGCGGGGGCCGTCTTCCGCCCGCCGGACAGCGGCAGTTGGGCGCCGGTCGCGCCCCGCGCGCCGCGCCGCAGCTCGGCCAGGTGCAGTTGCAGGTCGCGGCGGTTGGCGCCGAACGCGTCGAGCGCGCCGACCTGGGCGAGCCGCTGCGCGACCGGTTTGGAGGGCCTGGCCCGTTCCCAGAAGTCGACGAGCGAGGAGTAGGGCTGCCCGTCGGCGATCCGGGCGGCCTCGGCCTCGCTGATGCCGTGCACGTCGGCGAGGGCGAGCCGCAGCCCCCACCGGTCCGGCGCCCCTTCAGAACCAGACACCAGTTCGATACGGTGGGCGGCCGCCGACCGGTTCACGTCCAGCGGAAGGATCGGCACCCCCCGGCGCCGCGCGTCCGCGAGCAGCAGCCGCTTCGGGTACATCCCGGGGTCGTGCGTGAGCAGCCCCGCGTAGAACGCGGCCGGGTGATGGGCCTTCAGCCAGGCAGACTGGTACGTCGGCACGGCGAAGGCCACCGCGTGCGCCTTGCAGAAGCCGTACGACCCGAAAGCCTCGACGATCTCCCAGGTGCGGCCGATCGTCTCCGCGTCGTACCCCCTGGCCGCCGCCTGCTGCGCGAACCAGAAGCGGATCCGGCCCTGCGACTCGGGGTCGGAGAGCCCGCGCCGCACCCGGTCCGCCTCGTCGCGCCCGCAGCCGGTCATGATGTCCACGATCTGGATGACCTGCTCGTGGAAGACGACGACGCCGTACGTCTCCTTCAGCGGCCCGGCGAGGTCGGGGTGCGGGTAGCGGACGGGCGCGCGGCCGTGCCTGGCCTCGATGAAGGGCCGCACCATGTCGGCGGCGACCGGTCCTGGCCGGAACAGCGAGATGTCGACCACCAGGTCGTGGAAGGTCGCGGGCTGCAGCCGCCCGACCAGGTCGCGCTGGCCGGGCGACTCGATCTGGAAGCAGCCGAGCGTCTCGGTGGACTGGATGAGCCGGTACGTCGCCGGGTCGCCCGGCGGGACCTGGCGCGGGTCGTCGAGGTCCACGGCGTCCCCCGTGGCCCGCTCGACCTCCGCCACCGCGTGCGCCATCGCCGACTGCATCCGCACCCCGAGCACGTCCAGCTTGAGCAGGCCGAGGTCCTCGACGTCGTCCTTGTCGAACTGCGACATGGGCAGGCCCTCGCCGCTGGTCGGCATCACGGGCGTACGGGCGAGCAGCGAGGCGTCGGAGAGCAGCACCCCGCACGGGTGCATGGCGACGCCGCGCGGCAGCGCGTCGAGGGCCTCGACCAGCTCCCACAGCCGTTTGTGGTCGCCCAGCTCCTCGGCGACCGCCCGCAGTTCCGGGAGTTCCTCCATGGCGGCGCGGGCGTCGCGCGCGCGGATGTGCGGAAAGGCCTTGGCGATCCTGTCGATCTCGGCCGGGTCCATGGACAGGGCGGCGCCCACGTCGCGCACGGCGTGGCGGACCCGGTAGGTCTCGGGCATGGCGACGGTCGCGACCCGCTCGGTGCCGAAGCGGCCGATGATCGCGCGGTAGACCTCCAGGCGGCGGGCCGACTCGACGTCGATGTCGATGTCCGGCAGGACGTGCCGCCGCTTGGACAGGAACCGCTCCATGAGCAGTCCGTGCTCGACGGGGTCGGCGTGCGCGATGCCGATGAGGTGGTTGACGAGGGAGCCGGCGCCGGAGCCGCGGGCCGCGACCCGGATGCCCAGGTCGCGCACGTCGTCGACGACCTGCGCCACGGTCAGGAAGTAGGAGGCGTAGCCGTGGTGGTCGATGATGTCCAGCTCGTGGTGCATGCGCTCCCAGTAATCGCGCCGGGAGTCGTAGCCCCGCAGCACCATGCCGGCCGCCGCGCGCGAGGCGAGGACGCGCTGCGCGGTGCGGCGCCCGGCGCCGACCAGGTGCGGCTCGGGGAAGCGCACGGAGCCGATGCCGATGTCGTCCTCGGCGTCGACGAGGCATTCGGCGGCGGTCGCCCGGGTCTGTTCGAGCAGGCGGTGGGCGGTGTCGCGGCGGAAGCCCGCGGCCTCGACGACGCGCTCGGCGGCGCGCAGCATGTCGTCCGCGCCCTTCAGCCACCGCTCGCCGCTGTCGAGCTCCTTGGTCGGGTCGACGGGGACGAGGCGGCGGGCGGCGTCGAGGACGTCGGCGACGGGACCCTGGCCGGGGTCGGCGTAGCGCACGGCGTTGCTCAGGACGGGGCGCACGCCCTGCTCGGCGGCGAAGCCGACGGTGCGGGCGGCGAGGCGCAGGGAGCCGGGCCCGGTGCCCTCGCGGCCGTGCCAGACGGATTCCAGGCGCAGCGCGTCGCCGTACCGCTCGCGCCAGGGGGCGAGGAGGCGGGCGGCCCGGTCGGGGCGGCCCGCGGTGAGTGCGCGGCCCACGTCGGAGGCGGGGCCGAGCAGCACGGTGAGGCCTTCGCCGTGGTTCTCCTGCCAGGGCAGGACGGGCTGCCCCTCCGCCGTGCCGTCGCGGTGCGCGGCGGTGACCAGGCGGCAGAGCGCGGCCCAGCCGATGGCGCCGTCCCGGGCGAGGAAGGTGACGCGGGGGGTCGACTCGTCGATGAAGGCGCCGCCGCGCACAGGGGCCCGGCGCCGCTCGCCCTTGGCCGGGGCGGGCGCCCCCACCGCGAGCTCGGCCCCGAACAGCGGTCGCACGCCCGCCTTGGCGCAGGCCTTGGCGAACCGGACGGCGCCCGCGAGGGTGTCCCGGTCGGTGAGGGCGAGGGCGTCCATGCCCCGCTCGGCGGCGCGCTCGGCGAGCCGCTCCGGGTGCGAGGCGCCGTACCGCAGGGAGAACCCGGAGACGGTGTGCAGATGCGTGAACCCGGGCACACGCACCTCCTGAAACCCTGAATCGATCCGTTCTCACATCCCCCGCCTCCACCATAGACCAGTTTCGAACTTACGTACGACACGTATGTTCGATTCACTGGTCCGGCGTGCCCCACAGCCCGCAGCGTCGTCCGTTCGGCCCATCCCACCTGCGGAAACGCCCCGGGACCCGGAGCGTGGGGGCATGAGGTTCGCCGACGAATTGAAGAGCGCCGTCACTCCGCGAGCAGCCCTGCTCGTCATCGGCGTACTCGCCCTGCAACTGCTGTTCATCGCCTCCTACGTGGGGGCCCTGCACCATCCGGAACCGCGGGACGTGCCCTTCGGGGTCGTCGCCCCGGGCCCCGCGGCCGAGCAGACGTCCGACCGCCTCGACAAGCTCCCCGGCGACCCGCTCGACCCCCGCGTCCTCAAGGACGAGGCCACGGCCCGCCGCCAGATCATGAACCGCGACATCGACGGCGCCCTGCTCGTCGACCCGCGCGGCACCGCCGACACCCTCCTGGTCGCCTCCGGCGGCGGCACCGCCCTGTCCAGGACCCTCACCGAGCTCGTCTCCGAGGCCGACGCCGCCCAGAAGCGCACGGTGAAGACCGACGACGTGGCCGCGGCGTCGAACCAGGACTTCAACGGCCTCTCGTCCTTCTACCTGGTCGTCGGCTGGTGCGTCGGCGGCTACCTGTGCGCGTCGATCCTCGCGATCAGCGCGGGCTCCCGGGCCGCCAATGTGCCGCGCGCGGTCATCAGGCTCGGCACCATGGCGCTCTACTCGATCGTCGGCGGGCTCGGCGGCGCGGTCATCATCGGGCCGATCCTCGGCGCCCTGCCGGGCAGCGTCCTCGGCCTGTGGGGCCTCGGCGCCCTGGTGATCTTCGGGGTCGGCGCGATCACGCTCGCCCTGCAGTCGCTCACCGGCATCGTCGGCATCGGCCTGGCCGTCCTCCTCGTCGTCATCGCGGGCAACCCGAGCGCGGGCGGCGCCTTCCCGCTGCCCATGCTGCCGCCCTTCTGGCAGGCGATCGGGCCCTGGCTGCCGCCGGGCGCCGGCACCTGGGTGGCACGCTCCATCGCGTACTTCGAGGGGAACTCGGTCACCCGGCCGCTCCTCGTCCTCTCCGCCTGGGCGGTCCTCGGCGTCGCCGTCACCCTCGCCCTGTCCGCCCGGCGCAGGACGCGCAGCGGCTCCATCGACCTGAGCGGCACGAACTACGGCAGAGGCAGCACAGTCATCGAGTAGCCGTCGGACCGGGCACGGAAGAGCCCCGCCCCCGCTTTCACGGGGGCGGGGCCTTTCCGCGACCGGTCCGACAGACTCAGCCGATCTCGGCCCCGTACGCGCTCAGCGCCTCGGGAACCGGCTGGAAGA
Organism: Streptomyces sp. NPDC050732; assembly: GCF_040654255.1. Taxonomy (NCBI): domain Bacteria; kingdom Bacillati; phylum Actinomycetota; class Actinomycetes; order Kitasatosporales; family Streptomycetaceae; genus Streptomyces; species Streptomyces sp. NPDC050732. The sequence goes on along the minus strand of NZ_JBFAHP010000010.1, from coordinate 75,400 downwards.
ACGTCTCCCCGCCGGCGGAGCAGTCACCGCTGCCGCCCGAGGTGAGACCCAGCGCGGTGTCGCCGGCGAAGAGCGCGCCGCCGCTGTCGCCGGGCTCGGCACAGACGGTGGTCTGGATCAGACCGTCGACCTGGCCCTCCTGGTAGTTCACCGTCGCGTCGAGCGCGGTGACCTCACCGTCGTGGACCTGCGTGGTGCTGCCGCTGCGCGTCACCTTCTGGCCGACCGTGGCGTCCCCGGCCTTGCTGATCGCCTGGGAGCTGCCGTTGTAGAGGTTCACCTCGCTGGGGTGCGGGGTGTCGGCCGTGTACTTCACGAGGGCGTAGTCGTTGCCCGGGAAGCTGGACTCCTCCGTGGCGCCGACCTCCGGGCCGCCCTCCGATTCGGACCAGCTCTTGACCGCGTTGCCGCAGTGACCGGCCGTCAGGAAGTACGGCTCGCCGCCCTTGACGACGTTGAAGCCGAGCGAGCAGCGCGAGCCGCTCCCCCAGATCGCGTCGCCGCCCGCGAGGAAGGCCTTGTACTCGCCCTTGCTGCGCTTCAGTTCGGCCTTTCCTCCGAGGCTCTTCACGACCGAGGCGACCTTGTCGAGCTTCGCGCCGGCGACCGTGCGGTCGGCCGTGACGACGATCTTGTTCGTGGCCGGGTCCATCGCCCATGAGGTGCCGGGCACGGCGGCCTTGTCGTCGAGCGTCGCGCGGGCGCTCTTCAGCTCGGCGAGGGAGTTCTGGACGATTCTGGCCCTGCCGCCCGCCGACTCGACGGTGTCGGCGGCGCTCTCGTGCAGCACGTTCACGACGAGGGCCTTGGCCTTCGCGTCGTAGTACGTGCCCGCGGCGTCCGCGCCGAGCTCCTCGGCGAGGGACGAGGCGAGCTTTCCGGCCTTCGCCACCGAGAGGGTGTCCGGTGCGGGCGTCGGGGAGTTCTCGCTCGCGTTCGCAGTCTGGAAGGTGATTCCCGCGGCGACCAGCGCGGCGATGCCCGCGCCTGCCACGGCGGCACGCCGCTTGGGTATGCGTCGGTGCTTCAAAACTCACGACCTCCTGTGGGGGGAACGGCTCGCCGGGCGTGGGGGCCTGACGGGCCGCAAGGTTGCACCGCACGGAGTTGCCACGCTGAAAAAGCCGCGTCCATGCCAAAGTTGCCTCATCTACTATCCCGAGGCCATCCGGTAGCACACAAGGTCGACTTCAGGACGCGCACGCGAGATCGACAGTGCGCCCCTCGCACAACGAGTGAGCCCGGTCACGCCACGTCGGTTCCCGTTGCAAACACCCCGCGCGAGGAACGATCGTCAGCCTGTGAGGACTAGTCCTGTCCGGTTCTCGACCCTTCCACCGGGGGCGCCTGAGGCGGCTGTTGCTGCTGTGGTTGCTGCGGCAGGTTCTGCTGGGCCCGCTCCAGGAAGCGGAGCAGTTCCACCGGGAAGGGCAGGACGAGGGTGGAGTTCTTCTCGGCGGCGACGGCCACCACGGTCTGCAGGAGCCGGAGTTGGAGCGCGGCGGGTTCCTCCGCCATTTCGTGGGCGGCCTCGGCGAGCTTCTTGGACGCCTGGAGTTCGGCGTCGGCGTTGATGACGCGGGCGCGCCGCTCGCGGTCGGCCTCGGCCTGCCGGGCCATGGAGCGCTTCATGGTCTCGGGCAGCGACACGTCCTTGATCTCGACGCGGTCGATCTGCACGCCCCACCCGATGGCCGGGGAGTCGATCATCAGCTCCAGGCCCTGGTTGAGCTTCTCGCGGTTGGACAGCAGGTCGTCCAGATCGCTCTTGCCGATGATGGAGCGCAGCGACGTCTGCGCCATCTGCGAGACCGCGAAGCGGTAGTCCTCCACCTGCACGACCGCCTCTGCGGCGTCTACCACCTTGAAGTAGATGACCGCGTCGACCCGGACCGTGACGTTGTCGCGCGTGATGCCGTCCTGTGCGGGCACCGGCATCGTCACGATCTGCATGTTGACCTTGCGGAGCCGGTCGACGAACGGCACGACCATGGTGAACCCCGGCCCGCGCACGGAGCTTTGCAGCTTTCCGAGGCGCAGCACCACGCCCCGCTCGTACTGCTTGACGACGCGCGCCGCCGCCGCCGCGTAGACCACTCCGGCCGACCCGAGGGTCAGTCCCGCCGCCACCAGCTCCTCGACCATGCCGGCCCCCCAGGGTCCGAATCGGGCGTGTCGGGCGTTCCCTTCGAAGGTAGCCCTCCCTCAGGACGAGGGCGAGCCCCCGCCCGGTGTCCGGACGGGGGCCCACCCGCTGCTGGCCACAGCTTTCGTGCGTCGTTCGCTGAACTCAGTAGACGCTCACGCTGTACGCGCGCAGCGCCTCGGTGACCGGCTGGAAGAAGGTCGTGCCGCCCGACGAGCAGTTGCCGCTGCCGCCGGAGGTCAGGCCCAGCGCCGTGGTGCCCGAGTACAGCGGGCCGCCGCTGTCGCCCGGCTCGGCGCAGACCGTGGTCTTGATCATGCCGTAGACGACGTCGCCGCCACCGTAGTTGACCGTCTGGTTCAGCGCGGTGACGCGGCCGCTGTGCGTACCGGTCGTGGAGCCGCGCCGGGTGACGTTCTGCCCGACGGTGGGGTCGGCGGCGCGGGTGATGTCCTGGCTGCCCACGGTGCCGGACTTGGTGATCGAGTTGTTGGTGTAGCGCACGATGCCGTAGTCGTTGGTCGGGAAGCTGGAGCCCGACGTGGTGCCGAGCACGGTGGTCTTCGCCGAGTTGGCCCACCAGGTGGTCGCACCGTCGGTGCAGTGCCCGGCGGTCAGGAAGTAGTAGGCGCCCGCGCTGTTGCGCACGTTGAAGCCGAGCGAACAGCGCCAGCTGCTCGCGTAGATCGCGTCGCCACCGGAGATGTACTTCTGGAACTTGCCCGGCGTGCGCTCGATCTTCAGGGCGTCGGCGTTGGACCCGGCCGCGTCCTTGAGCCTGGCGATCTCGGACTTGGAGACCGTGCTGTCGGCGGTCACGACGACCTGCTTGGTCTTCGGGTCGACACCCCAGGCGGTGCCCGCGACGTCGGCGTCGAGGACGGCGTCACTGGCCTGTTCCAGCTGGGACGCGCTGAAGGACGCCATGCCGTCCTGAGCGCTGGCCGCGGGCACGGCGAGCGCTCCGGCGGCGACGAGTCCGGTGGCTATGGCGAGCAGACGGGTGCGTCTCGCCGTGCCACTGTGGGGGATGGTGCGCTTGATCCTCACGTTGTTCCCTCCCGAGGGAAGTCAGTGGGTCCTTGTGGGTTGAGGACCCGTGAGGCGCAGCCAAAGAGCAAGCCCGGATTCCGGTTACGCCGTGCTCCTGACAAGCGCTGCTCGGGAGTATTGAGGGGCGGACACGAGCCGCACAAGGGCGCCTTTCGGCCGTGCCCGATCGGGCACGGCCGGGCCCCTGCTCAGCGGTCGAGAAGGTTCCGCTCTCCCGCCGCGACCTCGGTGACCAGGGTGTTCCCCGGCGGCGGGAAGGGACAGACGAAGTGGTCGGCGAAGGCGCACGGCGGCAGCAGCGACCGGTTGAAGTCGACGGTGGTGCGCCCTTCCGCGTCGGGTGCGGCGGGCCGCAGGAAACGGAAGCGGTAGCTGGACGTTCCGCTGGTGGCGTCCGCGAAGACGGCCCACAGCGATCCGTCCGCCTCGACGCTCACCCGGAGGGTGTGCCCGACTCCCCCGAGCCGGAAGGAGAGTTCACCGCCGAGGCCGAGACCGCGCTCCTTGCCGTCCGCGTTGGGGACCGTGACGGTGCGGTCCTCGGCGTACGGGACGAAGCGGCCCGGCACGGCCCAGCGGGCGTCGTACGCGGTGGCGTCGATGCCCCGGAAGGCGCGGCGGGCGGCGGCGTCCGGGTCGAAGTCGCGCACCGCCCAGAGGCCTTCGCGCCGGATGACGACGAGGCGGCGCCCGCCGTGCGCGACGCGGGCACCGGCGACCGGGCCGCTGTCGGCGGCCAGCAGGACCTCCCCGGTCAGGGGTCGTCCGTCGACGGTGAGGCCGTCGTCCTCCCCGGCGGTCAGGACGACCGCGTCGGCTTCCGGGGCCCAGTGCCCGGGGATGCCCGGCAGCTCTCCGTCCGGGTGGTCGGCGAGCCAGTGCGTGCCGGTGAGGGAGAGCGGCCCGTAGGGGGCCGACACCGTCTCCGTCCGCTGCTCGTGCCAGTGCTTCCAGTCCTGTGCGTCGTCCGTCATGGTGATCAACCCTTCCATACGGGTTCGGGCAGCCCGAGGTGGGAGCGCAGCGTCGTGCCCTCGTACTCCGTGCGGTACACGCCGCGCTCCTGGAGCAGCGGCACCACCTTGTCGACGAAGTCGTCGAGGCCGCCCGGGGTGAGGTGCGGCACCAGGATGAAGCCGTCGGCGGCCTCGGTGCGCACGGACTCCGTCAGGTCGGCGGCGACCTGGCCGGGGGTGCCGATGAAGGACTGGCGGGCCGTGGTCTCGATGACGGTCTGGCGGATGGAGAGCCCCTTGGCCTCGGAGAGCGCCCGCCACTTCGCGGCGACGGCGACCGGGTCGCCGATCTTCACCCGGCCCTGGACCAGCTGCGACTCCGGGTCCGGGTCGATGTCGGGCAGCGGCCCGTCCGGGTCGTACGCGGAGAGGTCCACGCCCCAGACCTGTTCCAGGGCGAGGATCGCGTTCTGCGGGGAGACCTGCCTGCGGCGGATCTCGTTGGCCTTCTCCTGTGCCTCGGCGGCGGTGTCGCCGAGGACGTAGGTGACGCCGGGCATGATCTTCAGGTCGTCGGCGGCCCGCCCGTACTTCGCGAGGCGACCCTTCACGTCGGCGTAGAACTCCCGCCCGGCCTCCAGGGTGCCGTGCCGCGTGAAGACGACGTCGGCGGCCGACGCGGCGAACTCCCGCCCCTCCGGGGAGTCGCCCGCCTGGATCACCACGGGGTGCCCCTGCGGGGAGCGGGGCAGGGTGAACTCGCCCTCGATCGTGAAGTGTTCGCCGTGGTGCGCGAAGGGCCGCGGCCGGCCGTCCGGCGTCCAGGAGTCCCACAGCTCGCGCGCCGTCGCCAGGAACTCGGCGGCGCGGGTGTACCGGTCGGCGCGGTCGAGGTAGCCGCCGCGCCGGAAGTTCTCGCCGGTGAAGGCGTCCGAGGTGGTGACCACGTTCCAGGCGGCGCGGCCCGCGCTCAGGTGGTCCAGAGAGGCGAATCTGCGGGCCAGTTCGAAGGGTTCGTTGAAGGTCGCGTTGACGGTGCCGGCCAGGCCGAGCCGGTCGGTGACGGCGGCGAGCGCGGTCAGGACGGTGAGCGACTCGGGCCGTCCGACCACGTCCAGGTCGTGTATCCGCCCCTTGTGCTCGCGCAGCCGCAGCCCCTCGGCGAGGAAGAAGAAGTCGAAGAGGCCGCGCTCGGCGGTGCAGGCGAGCGCCGCGAAGGACGAGAAGTCGATGTGCGAGCCGGACCTCGGGTCGGACCAGACGGTGGTGTTGTTGACGCCCGGGAAGTGGGCGGCCAGGTGCACCTGCTTGGGCGACCGGGTCAGGTGGGGTCGATGGGTCATGAGGGCTCCCCCGCGAGCGCGGCGTATCGGTTGGCGGGCCGGGCGAGCCCCAGGTGTTCGCGGAGCGTGCTGCCCGGATAGAAGGTGCGGAACAGGCCGCGGTGCTGGAGCAGCGCGACGGTGCCGTTGACGAGCCGCTCCAGGTCGCGGCGCGGCTCGGCGGGCGTGAGGTGGAAGCCGTCGACGGCGCCCGCGCGGTGCCAGTCGGCGATCAGCTCGGCCAGGTCGACGGGTCCGCCCCGGTAGGCGGGCCCCTCGGCGGTGGGCAGCGGCCCGCCCCCGTGCCCCGGCTCGGCGGCGTGCTCCCCGCCGCCGAGGTCGACGTGGAGGGCGGCGAACACCAGCAGCGTGCCCGGGTCGCGCCCCGACCGGGCCGCGAGGCCCCGCAGTTCGGAGCGCGCGGCGTCGGCCCGCTCGGCGGAGGCGACCCGCACCAGGGCGACGTCCGCGTACCGGGCGGCCGTCTCACGGGCCTGCGGGGCGGTCGCGTCGACGACCCGCACCGGGTGGCCCTGCGGCGGCCGCGGCACGATGGACGGGCCGCGCACCGAGAAGCCGCGCCCCTGGAAGTCGACGTAGTGCAGCTTGTCCCGGTCGACGAAGCGGCCGGTCGGCACATCCCGTATCTCCGCGTCGTCCTCCCAGCTGTCCCACAGCCGGGCGGCGACGTCGGCCACTTCACCGGCCTCGCGCCACAGCTCCTCGCGGGACGCGGCGCCGCGCCGCCCGAAGAGGCGGGCCTCGGCCTCGGTCGTCGACACGTCGACCGTCCAGCCGGCCCGCCCGTGGCTGACCCAGTCGAGGGTCGCCACGGCGGCCTGCACGTGGAAGGGCTCGGTGTGGGTGGTCGTGACGGTCGGCACGAGGCCGATGCGCCCGGTGCGGGGCGCGATCCTCGCGGCGACGGCGAGCGCGTCGGGCCCGGGCCGCGCGAAGGAGTCGCCGAGGGTCACGAAGTCCAGCGCCCCGCGCTCGGCGAGCAGCGCGGGCTCGGTGTAGGCGTCGGCTTCGTAGGCCTCGGGCCGGTCGATGGCGACGGCGAGGTGGAGGGGGGCGCGGCAGGCCGATGGGGCCGGGCCGGTGGGTGGGGTGGGCATGCGGAACTCCTAGAGGACCTTGGAGAGGAAGGCGCGTGTGCGGTCGTGGCGCGGGTTGTCGAGTACGTCGGCGGGGGTGCCCTGTTCGACGACGCGCCCGTCGTCCATGAAGACGACGGTGTCGGCCACCTCACGGGCGAAGCCGATCTCGTGCGTGACGACGATCATGGTGGTGCCCCGGCGGGCCAGGTCCTTGATGACGTCGAGGACCTCGCCGACCAGTTCGGGGTCGAGCGCGGAGGTCGGCTCGTCGAAGAGGAGCAGTTTCGGCTCCAGGGCGAGCGCGCGGGCGATGGCGACGCGCTGCTGCTGTCCGCCGGAGAGCTGTCCTGGGTAGGAGTCGGCCTTGTCGGCGAGGCCGACCCGGTCCAGGAGCCGCCGCGCGGCCCGCTCCGCGACGGGGCGCGGCCGCTTGAGGGCGAAGACGGGCGCCTCGACGACGTTCTCCAGGACGGTCAGGTGCGGGAAGAGGTGGAAGTTCTGGAAGACGAAGCCGATCCGGGTGCGCTGCTTGAGCACGTCGCGTTCGGGCAGCTCGTACAGCTTGTCGCCGGAGCGCCGGTGGCCGATGAGCGTGCCGTCGACGCCGACCCGGCCCCCGTCGGCCTTCTCCAGGTGGTTGATGGTGCGCAGGAGGGTGGACTTGCCGGAGCCTGACGGGCCGAGGACGACGGCGACCTCGCCCCTGCGGACCTGGAGGTCGACGCCTTTCAGGACCTCCAGCGGGCCGAAGGACTTGCGTACGGAGCGGAGTTCGACCATGGGGGGATCGAGGAGGGGATCACTGGGCTGCGGCACGGGTTCCTCCGGTCCGGGTGGTGTGCAGGAAGTCGAGTACGGCACGCGCGGTGGCGTCGTTCTGCCGGAAGGTGGGGCTGTTGGTCCGCGGCCGGGTGAACGCGCCCGCGCCGCGCGCGTCGGTGTGCGGGCCGAGCGCGAACCGGCGCGGGTGTGCCGTGCCGGCCCGGTCGAGCACCCGTCCGTCGGCCGGGTCGACGGCGAGCAGCCCCGCCTCGGTCGACGCGGCGCCCTCGGCGTACAGGGCGCGCAGCAGCGGGTCGCGGGTGCGGGCGAGGGTGGGCTGCGGCAGCCGCGCCTCGACGAGTGCGCGGGCCTCGGTGACCTGGCCGGGCAGGGTGGGGCTCTGCGCGCGGAACACCCCGCCCTCGGCGTCGACCCGGACGTCCGCGCCGAGGAACCGCACGACTCCGGCGCGGGAGAGCGCGAGCAGCTGCCTCAGCCGGGGTCCTGGCGGTCCGGAGGCGAGGTGGCTGAAGAAGCCGTGCCACCACGGCCCCACGTCGCCGAGCCGCACCAGCTGTCCGTAGACGGAGAGGAGGCCGAGGAAGACGGCGAGGTCGGGGCTGTGTCCCGGGTCGTGCCGGCGTGCGAGGTCGTCGGCGACATGGCGGCGCAGCCCGTCCTGCAGCGCTTCGTACGACGTGTGGCGCACCCCGGACAGGGGGCGGTCGAGGGCCGTGAGGTCGAGCCGGTCGGCGGGGTCGAGCACGGCGGAGGCGACGAGGGCGTCGAGTGCGGGGCTGCCGGGGTCGCAGGCCTCGTACTTCTCGTCGAAGTCCGTCCAGGCGGTCCTGGTGCGTTCGGGGTGTGCGGTGAAGAGGCGGTGGTAGTGGGCGAAGCCGAGCTCCTTCTCGACGAGCGGCCACACGTCCCGCCGGAAGTCGAACCCTCCGGGCCTTGCGAGGAGTCCGTCGATGTCGGCCGGTCCCAAGTAGCGCGGCAGCGGCGGGCGTTCACCGGCCCCCCAGTCGTAGCCGATCTTCGAGTGGTAGGGGACGCCGCGCCGCGAGCCGACGTACAGGACGGGCTCGCGGCCCGACGGGTGGTACGTGTCGCCTTCGTGCCGTCCGCCGCGGCCCTCGGTGAGCAGCACCATCAGGTCGACGAAGGCGAGGCCGAAGCCGCGCACGACGACGGGCGCGCCGGGCGCCAGCCGCGACAGGTCGCTGTCGGCGGTGAAGTCGGGCGGCAGGTACACGAGTCCGTTGCGTTCGGCGTACGCGGCCAACTCGGCCTGTTCCGGGTCGGGTTCGGCGTCCAGGTGCCCTTGGGCGAGGATGACGAGGTCGGCGGCCAGCGGCTCGTCGGTGCCCTCCAGGTGCACGGCCTGGCGGGTGTCGTGGGCCCCGGCGACGCGCAGCGCCCTGCGCCGGTGGTGGTGGACGGCGATGCCCGCGGGCAGGGCGGCCACGGCTTTCTCGTACACCCAGCGCAGATAGGCGCTCTGCTCGCGACGGCCGAGGAAGGCGCGCCCGTCACGCCCGCTCCACTCGTGCAGGGCGGGGCCCGGCAGGACGGGGCCCGCCACCTCCACCGTGTCGTCGGTGAACATCGTGACGTCCTGGGCCTGCGAGTTCATCCAGAGCAGCGGCGACTGGTCGGGCCGCCAGACGCGCCCGCCGCCCGGCGGGTAGGGGTCGACGAGGTGGATGTCCAGGCCCGCTCCCCCGTACGGCGAGGGCGCGTTGGCGGCGATGCGCTCCAGGATTCCGGTGCCGCGGGGCCCGGCTCCCACGATCACCAGCGAGTCCCGCACCGGACTCATCGGGCCCGCTCCGACCCGCGTGCGTAGTACCGCTCGACGTAGTACTGGCCGACGCTCAGCGCCGAGGTGACCACGACGTACCAGAGGGTGGCGACCATGAGCAGCGGGATGACCTGGTAGGTGCGGTGGTAGACGAGCTGCACGGAGTAGAGCAGGTCCTGGACGGCGATGACGGAGACGATCGAGGTGCCCTTGAGGGTGCCGATCAGCATGTTCCCTGCGGGCGGCACGATGGACCGCATCGCCTGCGGCAGGACGATCCGCCGCAGCCGGCGCCACCGCCCGAGCCCGAGCGACTGCGCGGCCTCGGTCTGTCCGCGGTCGACGGAGAGGAGCCCGCCGCGCACCACTTCGGCGGCGTACGCGGCCTCGTGCAGGGTGAGCCCGATGACGGCGATGGTGACCGGTCCGAGCAGGTCCACCGTCCGCACGCCGAACACCTGCGGGTACAGCGCGCCGATGTTGAACCAGAAGAGCAGCTGGACGAGGATCGGCATCGACCTGAAGAACCAGATGTAACCCCAACTCACCGCTCTCAGCACGGGGTTGGCGGAGAGCCTGCCCAGGGCGAGGAGCGTGCCGAGCGCGAAGCCGAGCACCATGACGACGGCGGTCAGCCAGAGTGTGAGCCCGAGGCCGCGCAGCACGGACGCCGAGGTGAAGTAGTCGGCGACGACGCCCCACTGGAACGCCTCATTGCGTACGACGGAGTCGGCGGCCAGCGCGAGCAGGACCAGCACGGCCGCGGCCGCCGTCCACTGCCCCACGCGGCGGCGTGGCACGATGCGCGGTTCGACGGGGAGATCGGCGGGGTCCCGGGGCGGAGGGGCGGTCGCCGCTTTGGCGAGGGTGTCGGAAGACATGCGGAAGGCTCCGTGGATACAGGAGATCGAACACGGGTGACGCCTTCACACGGACCGAGCCCCTCAGCACGATCCGCCCCGAGATTACGGTCCTCCCGCCGCGCGCTGTCAAGGCCGTCCAGCATATGAGCCGTACGTCTCACGGCAGTTGACGCGGAAACGGATGCCTGTTCCACTTGGCCCATGCATCCACAGCAGTGGCTGGTCACGCGCTCCCACATCGACTTCGGTCGAGTGTGGTCGGCGTCTTGTTGATGCCCTTCTGAGCCGACCCCCCTGCGCGCCGAGCCCGTTCCGGGCCCGTTTCTTTCTCCCGCCACAGGCCGGTCGGTCTTACGCGTACGTCCGACGTCCGCGCCGCCGCGCGCCGTCGCCCCGCCTTCACACGCGTACATCACCGTTCTCTGTCACGAGCGGTGACACCCCTCCCCTCGCACCCCCTCCTATCCCCTCGTATCCCCTCGTACGTCCGCTTCGCTGCCCTGCCTGCCCTGCCGAGCTGGAGACCGTCACGCCATGAGCACGCCCCCGCACTCCCGCCGCCTCCCGGCGGCCTTCGCCCTGATCACCGCCGTCACCCTCGCGCTGACCGGCTGCGGCTCCGGTGACGCCGCCGAGACCGCGGGCGGCACCGGCCCCGCGGGCAAGAGCGCCGGGATCCCGACCGCCGACGTGGTGTCCCCGGTCAAGAAGAGCGAGGCGGCGGCGCGTCTCCTCCCCCGCGACGTGCGCGAGCGGGGCACGCTCGACATCGCCTCCTCCGTCGGCGGCTCCCCGCCCGGCGCCCTCTATCTGGCGGACGGCAGGACGATCGTCGGCCAGGACATCGACTTCGCGGACGCCGTCGCGAAGGTCCTCGGCCTGAGGCTGGAACGGGAGGCCGCGAGCTTCGAGGCGATCCTGCCCGCCCTGGGCAGCGGCAAGTACGACCTCGGCACGGGCAACTTCGGCGTGACCGACGAACGCCGGAAGACCATCGACTTCGTCACGTACATCAACGACGGTCAGGGCTTCGCCGTCCGCGAGGACAGCAAACTGAAGAAGGTCACCGACTTCGAGCAGTTGTGCGGCCTGAACGTGGCGACCGGCGCGGGCACCACCTTCGAAGTCACCCTGGAGGACAACAAGCACGTCTGCGCGGAGGCGGGCCAGAAGCCGTACGCCGTGAAGACGTACGCCGAGCAGAGCGCGATCTGGGCCGCGCTCCAGCAGGGCCGCGCCGACGTGGTGATGTCCACCATCAACGGTCTGCGGTACGCCGTGAAGCAGCAGGAGGGCCTGAAGTTCCTCGGTGAGTACCGGCGGCTCGACGTCGGCTTCGCCTTCAAGAAGGACACGAGGCTGGCGCCCGCGTTCCGGGCGGCCGTCGACCAGCTGATCAAGGACGGGACGTACGACCGCATCCTGCGGAAGTGGGGCACACAGGGTTCCGCGATCGAGAAGTCGCGGATCTCCCCGCCGGAGATCAAGGACTGACGCCCACTCAGGCGACACGGTCATGCGTCCCGGTCAGGCGCCCCGCTCAAGCTCCCTGGTCAGAGCCCGCAGTCGCAGCAGGAGCAGCACTCACAGATGCCGCAGCAGCCACAGTCGCAGTCGCCGCAGTTGCTGCAGCAGCCCTCGCGCTTCTTGCGGGACCAGGGACCTTCGTACTCGTCGGCGCAGCACATCTTGCAGGTGCAGCAGAGCCCGATGGCGACGGCACACCCCGCCCAGAAGCCTCGCCTGCCGGGCTTCTGGGGCGGCTGCGGCTCGAAGGCGGGCCCGCCACCGAAGCCCCCGGGGCCACCGGGACCGGCCGCTCCGCCAGAGCCGCCCGGCATCCCGCCCCCGTACGGATTCTGCGAGCCGTACGGACCGCTGGAGGGCGGCGGCCCGTACGGCCCGCCCTGCTGCGGCGGCCCGAAAGAACCGCCCTGATGAGCTGTCACCTCATGCGCGTGACCGCACTCGGTCGTCCCGAAGGCGCGGTCGACCGACCTGCCCAGCTCGTGCGCGAGCAGCATGTGCGCCAGCTTGCCGTCGGTGAACTCGGCGTCGCGCAGCGCGAGCCGGATGCCGTGCAGCGCGTCGTCGGCGAGACGGCGCGCCTCGGCCAGGGACGTGCCGGTCGCCGTGAGCGGGTTCCAGGCGCCCGACGCAGCGTCGGCTTCCCTGTCCTCCACGGCGTCGAGCAGGTGGGCGAGCCTGCCGAAGAGCCGGCCCGCCTCGGCGAGCGGCGCCGCGTTGCCGGGCCGCCCGGCGAGGACGGCGGTGTGCGCGAAGGCCGCGGCGGTCGCGGTCTCGGTCGGCTCAGTGACCGTGAGCAGCGAGCTGCCGGGCCCCGCCAAGGCCTCGATGCCGGCCTGCCGTTCGACGGCGTCGACCAGGACCGCCGTGTCGAACCCCACGTCGGCGCCGGTCCGGGCGCCCGCCCTGTCCCAGCTCCTGGCCACGCGCCGGGCGGCGACGGCCACCGGCCTGCGTGCCAGGAGCCCGTCGCCGTCGACGACATGGTCGCGGACCTTCGCCGAGGCGAGCACCAGTGAGACGGCGGCGGCGAGCCGCGCTCCCTCGCCCTGGGCCACGGAGGCGGTCCGCATCCCTCGCAGCGGACAGGGCCCCGCGGTGCGCCGCCAGCCGGTCGACCGCTCGGCCTGAGCCTCCGTCAGGACCGAGATGATGAGCCCGTCGTAGTTCGTGACGACGCGGGCGAACTGCCCGTGGTCACCGCGCAGCGCGAGACAGAGTCCGCAGAGGTGCGCCATCCACTGCGTCTTGAGGCCCTCACCGAGGCGGTGGCTGCAGGGCCTGACGATTCCGAACAAGACGACTCCCCCGAGTGGCCCGGACACGATCAACTCCGGCATCGTAGCCAGCGGCTCGTTCACCCGTACGCACCGACCGTCACCCATACGCCGTGAAGAATCATATTTCACTCACAGTCAGCAGCCGTGCACAGCACGACCCTTGGAGCGCACCGCGCGTCGGCGTGTTGACTCTGCACCAGTACCGTCACGAAAACCCCGCGCGGCGACTATCCACTTGGCGCATCATCCGCATCATGGACGACGATAGGGATGCGGAATTCAGGGAAACCGCTGCGAGAGGAGGCGTCCATGGGATCGGTGCGCAAGGCGAGTGCCTGGCTTGGCCTCGTCGACGACAACAACGACGAGCGTTACTACGACGACGGCTACGAAGACGACCGGGCCGAGGGACCTGACCAGCCGGAGGCCTGGGTCACGGACCCGCGCGCGCGGGTGGCGAGCGAGCCGGCCCAGGACCACGGGCAGCGGATCGGCACCGTGACCCCGGACAGCTTCCGGGACGCGCGCCACATCGGTGAGCTCTTCCGGGACGGCGTCCCGGTCATCATGAATCTCACGTCCATGGAGCCCAGCGACGCCAAGCGCGTGGTCGACTTCGCGGCCGGCCTCACCTTCGGCCTGCGCGGTTCGATCGAGCGCGTGGCGACGCGGGTCTTCCTGCTCACCCCCGCCGACACGCAGATCGTCAACGGCGAGGCCGTGAGTCGCCCTTCGGACGGCTTCTTCAATCAGAGCTAGGGGCAGGGCCGCTCACCGGAGCCCGGGCCGGCACGGGGCCGGTCACCGGAAGGCATCGAGACCGGTGAGCGCCTTGCCCAGTACCAGTTGGTGCATCTCGGAGGTGCCCTCGTAGGTGAGCACCGACTCCAGGTTCGTCGCGTGCCGCATGACGGGGTACTCCAGCGAGATGCCGTTGGCGCCCAGGATCGTCCTGGCCGTGCGGCAGATCTCGATCGCTTCCCTGGCGTTGTTGAGCTTGCCGAAGCTGATCTGCTCGGGACGGAGCCGGCCCGCGTCCATGCGCCGTCCCAGGTGATGGGCGAGCAGGACGCCCTTGTGCAGCTCGACCGCCATGTCGGCGAGCTTGGCCTGGGTGAGCTGGAAGCCACCGATGGGCCGGCCGAACTGCTCACGGCTCTTCGCGTACTCCACGGCCGCCTCGAAGGACGAGCGGGCCGCGCCCATGGCCCCCCAGACGATGCCGTAGCGGGCGTGGGAGAGACAGCTCAGCGGCCCCTTGAGGCCGGTCACCTCGGGCAGCACGGCGTCGGCCGGCAGCCGCACCTCGTCGAGGACCAGTTCGCTGGTGACACTCGCGCGCAGTGACCACTTGTGCTTGATCTCGGGCGCCGAGAAGCCCCGCGCGTCGGTCGGGACGACGAATCCCCTGATGCCGTCGTCGGTCTGCGCCCAGACGACGGCGACCCCGGCCACCGACCCGTTCGTGATCCACATCTTGCGGCCGGTGAGGATCCAGTCCGTCCCGTCCTTCTTGGCGTGCGTCCGCATGGACGCCGGGTCGGAGCCGTGGTCGGGCTCGGTCAGCCCGAAGCAGCCGATGATCTCGCCGGCGGCCATGCCAGGCAGCCACCGCTGCTTCTGCTCCTCGGAGCCGAACCTCCAGATGGCGTACATGGCGAGGGACCCCTGCACGGAGACGAGGGAGCGGATGCCCGAGTCGGCGGCCTCAAGCTCCAGACAGGCGAGTCCGTACTGCACGGCGCTGGCCCCCGCGCACCCGTACCCCCGCAGCGACATGCCGAGGGCCCCGATGGAGCCGAGCTCGCGGGCCAGCTCGCGGATGCCGGGCAGCTCGCCCCTCTCGTACCAGTCGGCGATGTGGGGCAGGACCCGGTCGGTCGCCCAGGTGCGGACGGTGTCGCGGATCGCGAGGTCCTCCGGGTCGAGGAGGTCGTCGATGCCGAGGGGATCGGCGGGATCGAAGGGCGGCAACGGGGTACGGGCACTTGCGGACATGCGGACCTCCGGCGATACAAAACTAGCAGTGTTAGTTAGCGATAACTCCCGCAGACGTTACGACCCGGCCTCCCACACGTCCAGACCATCCAGGCCCCCTTCAGGGGCCCTGAAGGGGGCCCCGTAAGGGGCGCGGGGAACTGCGCGACCAGCCACACCCCACCCGCACCCGGCGAACACGGACCCGCCCCTCAGGGGCGCGGGGAACTGCGCGACCAGCCCAGAACGGCCCGCACCCGAAGAACCGCCCCCCCCTCAGGCTCAGGCGTCCACGGACGACCCGGCGCCGACCCGCGCCGGGTCCCGGGGGCCGGGCACCCCGGGTTCAAGCCGCGCCGCAGGCGCCCCGCACTCCATCCCCCGCGGCAACCGCAGCGCCGCCACCGCCCCCGCCAGCAGCAGCCCCGCACTGACGAGCAGCGTCACATGCAGCCCGTGCACGAAGGAGTCCCGCGCCGCGGCCCGCAGCGCCGCACCCGAATCCCCGCCGAGCCGCGCCGCGACCTCGTACGCCTCGCCGAGCGAGTGCCCCGCCGCGGCGCTGTCCGCCGCGGACACCTCGGGCACGGAGGAGAGCCCCGGCGCGTACGCCGCGTTCATGACGCTGCCGAGCAGCGCGATGCCGATGCCCGCGCCCAGCTGGTAGGAGGTCTCGCCGATCGCCGCCGCGCCGCCCGCCTGCGCCGGCGGTGCCTCGCTCAGCATCGACTCGTACGCGCCGAAGAGCGTGGTCTCCAGGCCGAAGCCGAGCAGGACGAAGCCGACGAGGAGCAGCGTGTCGTCGGCGTGCGTGCCCATGCCGGTGAGCAGCAGCACGGCGGCCGCGGTCAGGCAGAAGCCGGCGCAGACCATCGTGCGCGGCCCGAGCCCGCTGAGCATCTTCGAGCCCGCGAGGCCCGCGGCCATCGCGGCGACGGTGAGGGGCACAAGTCGCAGGCCCGTCTCCAGCGGGGTGAGCCCAAGGACGAGCTGGAGGTACTGCGCGGCGATCAGTTCGAGGCCCACCAGGGCGAGCATGGCGAGGACGATGCAGCCGACCGACGTGCTGAACGCGGGCCGCGCGAACATCGACAGGTCGACGAGTGGATGCTTGCGCCGCCGCTGTCTGCGGACGAAGCCGACGAGGAGGGCGCCGCCGACGGCGAGGGAGACCAGCGTCGTGGCGCCGAGCGGCGACTCGCCGCCGCCGAGCCGCTTCACCCCGAGGACGAGGCCGAAGAGCCCGCCCGCGGCCATCAGCGCGCCGGTCACGTCCCACGGCCCGTTCCTGTCGCCGGTCGACTCGGGCAGCAGCCAGCGTCCGATGGGCAGGCTGACCAGCATCAGGGGAATGTTTATGAGGAAGACCGAGCCCCACCAGAAGTGTTCGAGGAGGAACCCGCCGAGCAGCGGTCCCACGGCGGCGCCCACCGCGGCCACCGCGCTCCAGATGCCGATGGCTAGGGCGCGTTCGCGGCGGTCGGGGAAGACCTGGCGCAGGATCGACAGGGTCGCGGGCATGATCATCGCGCCGCCGACGCCGAGCAGCGCGCGGGCGGCGATCAGGACCTGCGCGTTGTCGGAGAGGGCCGCGATCGCGGAGGCGACGCCGAAGAGGGCGTATCCGAGGAGGAGGACGCGTCTGCGGCCGACGCGGTCGCCGAGCGTGCCGAAGAGGATGAGGAGCGAGGCGCAGACGAGCGGATAGATGTCGACGATCCACAGCAGCTCGATCGCGCCGGGCTTCAGGTCCTCGGTGACGGCGGGAACCGCGACGTGCAGGACGGTGGCGTCGACGGCGACGAGCAGCAGGCTCACGCAGAGGACGACGAGCACGACCCAGCGGTTGGCCCCGGCACCGGCCCCGGATCCCCGACGGCCCTGCGGTGCTGCGGCCGTGGTCGTCCCGGACATGTGCGTACCTCCCAGTGGTCCCTCGCGACAGCGGCCTGCGGGACGGTAACTCCCTGCTCCGGCGGCACAGACAAGGCGAGTGAGCCGTCAGAGTACGCGAGTCGACGCCTGGGGCGCGTGGCGGACCTCTCACGGTTGTACGGATGCGGTGTGGCGTGCGCCACGCCCCCGGCTTCCGGCCACGCCCCGCGGAGGCGTCCGGCTTCCCCCACGGCCGATAATCGAGCCCGTGACCGATCTTGATCTCCGCCGCACGCCGTCCCCGGCGGGCCACGCGCTGCGCCGCGCGGCGCCCGCGATCCTCGTGTACGCCGGGGTGCGTGCGCTGGGCCTCGCCGTCCTCGCGGTGTGGGGCGCGGTGGCCGGCAGGAGTCCGCACACACTGCTGAGCGCCCGCTGGGACTCCCTCTGGTACACCCGTGTCGCCGAGCACGGATACGGCTGGGAAGTGACGCTCCCGGACGGCAGCGTCCACTCGAACCTCGCGTTCTTCCCGCTGCTGCCCTGGCTGGAACGGCTCGTCTCGGCGATCAGTCCGCTGTCGTACGCCGACGCGGGTCTCGTGGTGAGCTGGCTCGCGTCGCTCTTCGCCGCGGCGGGGATCTTCGCGGTCGCCGACCAGGTGTACGGGCGCCGGGCGGGGATCTGCGCGGTCGCGCTGTGGGCGGTGCTTCCGGTCGGGATCGTGCAGTCGATGGCGTACAGCGAGTCCCTGTTCACGGCGCTCGCCGCCTGGTCGCTGTACGCGGTGCTCAGGGAGCGCTGGGTGGCGGCGGGTGTGCTCGCCTCGTTCGCGGGGCTGACCCGGCCGGTGGGTGCCGCGGTGGTCGCCGCGATCTGGGTGGCGGCGGCGGTGCGGGTGTACCGGGAGCGGCGGGCCGACGGACGCGTGCTCCTCGGGGTGGTCCTGGCTCCGCTCGGCGCCGCGGGCTATGTGCTCTGGGTCGGCCACCGCACCGGCGGCGGTCTCTTCGGCTATCTCGACGTCCAGGCGGGCTGGGGCAACGGCTTCGACTTCGGCTACGCCTTCGCGCGGTTCGTCGGGGAGAAGTTCACGTCGGTGCCCGGCGCCCTCGCGGGCCTCGGCCTGATCGCGGGCGTCGCCCTGGTCGTCCGGCTGTACGTCCTCGGCGTACGCGGGAAGCAGCCCCTGCCGCTGCTCGTCTACTGCGGGATCGTCGTCGTGCTCGCGCTGTGCGCGGCCGGCTACTTCGGCTCGAAGCCGCGGCTCCTGATGCCCGCTTTCCCGCTCCTGCTGCCGGTCGCGGTGGCGCTGGCCCGGCTGCGTACGTCGAGGTCGGCGCTGGTCCTCGGCGGTGTGGCCGTGGTGAGCGCGGTCTACGGGGCGTTCTGGCTGCACGGCTCGGGCCCGCCCTGATCACGTCATGATCATTTCGGCGGTGCTCCGGTGATCGAATGGGAAATTCCACGCCAGCCCCCGGTGAACCAATTCAAAAGGGCTATAAAACAGCACCGGAAATGATCAACGAATTGGGTAAGCGGTCGGCGCGCAATAAAGAAACCATGAGGAATAAACCTCTTCCTGAGATCAATCCCACATCACATCGTCATCACAAAGCCACTGATTCGGCCTAGTGCCGCACTCACTCGCTGTAACGTCGATTGGGTGCGTACCGAACGAAACCTCACCCGTCTTGACCGGGTCTTCGCCCGGCTGGACCGTGAGCCGGAACGACCGGCCCACCTCACCATGCCGAGGATGAGCCGGCACAGGGTCGTGCTCTTCGGCGCGACCCTGGCCTTCTACCTGGCCATCGTCGTCGCCGTGCTGACCACCTCGTGGCTGGTGCGGTTCGACTGGCAGGTCATGTTCTTCCGGCCCTACCAGCAGTGGCCGGAGATCCACGCCTTCCTCGACTACTGGGTCGTCCTCGGCCAGCGCGGCCCGACCGCCGTCATGGTCGCGGCCTGGCTCGGCTGGCGCTCCTGGCGGCAGCACACGCTGCGCCCGCTCCTGATGTTCGGCGCCTCGCTCCTCCTGCTCAACGTCACCGTCGGCGCCGCCAAGCTCGGCATGGGCCGCCTCGGCCCGCACTACGCCACCGCGATCGGCTCGAACGAGATGTGGCTCGGCGGCGATATATTCCCTTCCGGCCACACCGCCAACGCCGTCGTGACCTGGGGAATCCTGGCCTATCTCGCCTCCACCCCGCGCACCCGCCGCTACCTGTCGGCCCTGTCCGCGGTGGTCTCGCTGAGCGTCGGCCTCACCACCGTCTACCTCGGTACGCACTGGCTGAGCGATGTCTTCCTCGGCTGGGCCGCGGGCCTGCTCATCCTGCTCGCGCTGCCCTGGTTCGAGTCGCTGATCGCCCGGGTCGAGGCCGGCATCTTCCGCGTCCGCGACTCCTGGCGGGCCCGCCGCACCCAGCTCGTCACGGTGCCCGAGCCGGCGTCCTCGCCGGTCGGCGCCCCCGCGATGGTGCCGCAGCGCCCGGCCGTGGACGACGGCGCGCCCGCGCGCGAGCCGGTCGGCGCCGCCCGCGGCGGCCGACCCGCGGCCTATCTGGCCCCCGGCCCGCACACAGCCCGCTCCGAGCGCACCCCGGTCACCCCGGCGGGCAGCCGCCGGCCGCCGCACTCCGACCGCGTCACCCGCGGCACCACGGCCGCCCGCCCGGTGGCGGGCGGCTGACCCCACGGACAGCGGGGGCCGGTACGCACAGCCCACCCCCCGCACCGCGAAGGCCCCGGCTCCGTTCAGGAGCCGGGGCCTTCTGCCATGGTGTGCGCCTCAGCCCTTCCAGCAGCGCTTCACGACGCCTTCGTCGACCTCGAAGTTGAGCCGTCCCGCGAGGAACTCCATGGTGATGATCGCGCCCGGGGGCAGCGACCTGACGGTGGACCAGCCGCGTGCGCGCGCCTGCTGCCCTGCCGCGTCGGCCGTCAGGCCCACGTAGCCGTCCGGGCTGTCCTGGGGCTCGCTGGGAGGGGTCGGGATAGGTGCCATGGCCGCCACGTTAGGCGGCGCGGCACCGGCGGGGAAGCCCGGGAGGCCGACGGGGAAGCCCGGCAGGCGCACACCATGTGTCACCGGTACCTCTCCGGTCACGCTTCTGTCACAGGATCACCACGTGCGTTTCGGTCGAACTCCGTCACACGAACGGGCGGTTCCGTCCTTCTGCCTACGTAATTCGACGGCGTCTTCACGTCACTCGGAAGGCTTCTTCCCCACACCCGGAAAAGCGCCGCCCGAATGGGACAGGAGGCCCTTTACGAACCCTCCGCATTTCCGAATCCCGGCGCCCGCACGGGAGGTGACGGCGCATGGGGGAATTCCTCATTCCGGCACCGGTGTCCGCTCACCGGTCACCCGGAACCGGCGTACGCCCCCTGTCGAAGCCGCCGCGACGCGAGCATCATGGCGTGAGCTTCGAACAGCCTGCGAGCGGGGCCCGGGACGCGACGGCGAAGGGGCGAGCGATGGGGACCGAGACGGCGCGGGAGACCGGACGGCCGGTGCGGGAGCAGCGCCCCGGCCGGGTGATCGTCGACTGGCTGACCACCACGGACCACAAGAAGATCGGTCACCTCTACCTGATCACGTCGTTCGTCTTCTTCCTCGTCGCCGGCGCGCTCGCCCTGCTGATGCGGGCCGAACTGGCCCGGCCGGGGCTGCAGCTGATGAACAACGAGGAGTTCAACCAGGCCTTCACCATGCACGGCACGATCATGCTGCTGCTCTTCGCGACGCCGACGTTCGCCGGGTTCGCCAACGAGATCATGCCGCTGCAGATCGGCTCGCCCGACGTGGCCTTCCCCCGGCTGAACATGCTCTCGTACTGGCTGTTCCTCTTCGGCGCCCTGATGGTCCTCGGCTCGCTGCTCGTGCCGAGCGGACCCGCCGCGTTCGGCTGGTTCGCGTACGCCCCGCTCAACAGCATGGAGCGGTCGCCGGGCATCGGCGCCGACCTGTGGATCATGGGGCTCGCGCTCTCCGGCTTCGGCACGATCCTCGGCGCGGTGAACTTCCTGACCACCATCATCGGGATGCGCGCGCCCGGGATGACGATGTTCCGGATGCCGGTCTTCACGCGGAACGTGCTGTTCACGTCGATCCTGGTGCTCATCGCGTTCCCCGTGCTCGCCGCCGCGCTGCTCGTCCTTGAGGCCGACCGCCGCTTCCACTCGGTCGTCTTCGCCTCGGAGAACGGCGGTGCGCTGCTGTGGCAGCACCTGTTCTGGTTCTTCGGGCATCCCGAGGTCTACATCATCGCGCTGCCGTTCTTCGGCATCATCACGGAGATCATCCCTGTCTTCAGCCGGAAGCCGATCTTCGGCTATCTGCCGCTGGTCGGCGCGACGATGGCCATCACCGGGCTCTCCGTGGTCGTGTGGGCGCACCACATGTTCGCCACCGGCGCGGTCCTGCTGCCCTTCTTCGCCTTCATGTCCTTCCTCATCGCGGTGCCGACGGGCGTGAAGTTCTTCAACTGGACGGGCACGATGCTGAAGGGCTCCCTGTCCTTCGAGACGCCCATGCTGTGGGCGGTCGGCTTCCTGGTGAGCTTCCTCTTCGGCGGTCTGACCGGCGTCATCCTGGCCTCGCCGCCGCTCGACTTCCACGTCACCGACTCGTACTTCGTCGTCGCGCACTTCCACTACGTCGTGTTCGGCACCGTCGTCTTCGCGACCTTCGGCGGCTTCTTCTTCTGGTGGCCGAAGCTGACGGGCAAGATGCTCGACGAGCGGCTCGGGAAGATCCAGTTCTGGACGCTCTTCGTGGGCTTCCACACGACGTTCCTGGTCCAGCACTGGCTGGGCGCCGAGGGCATGCCGCGCCGCTACGCCGACTATCTGGCGGCGGACGGCTTCACGGTGCTCAACACCGTCTCGTCCATCGGGGCGTTCCTGCTCGGCCTGTCCACGCTGCCGTTCCTCTACAACGTCTGGAAGACCGCCAAGTACGGCGAGAAGGTGGACGTCGACGACCCCTGGGGCTTCGGCCGCTCCCTGGAGTGGGCGACCTCCTGCCCGCCGCCCCGGCACAACTTCGTCACGCTGCCCCGGGTCCGCTCGGAGTCCCCGGCGTTCGATCTGCACCATCCGGAGTACGCGGCGTTCGAGGCGCGGGACACGGACCGGCCGCGTCAGGATCCGCAGACCGAGCACCCCGGTCCAGGGCCCGGCTCAGGAGGTCCCTAGCCGACCCGACCCGGTCGGCGAGCTCCACGGGCTCGACGATCTCAAACTCGAAGCCCATGAACAGCACGTGGAAGACCATCACGTCCAGGCTCGTCGCGCCCGTGCGCAGCAGGCAGCTGTCCTCGGTCTCGGCCTCCAGGGTGCCGTCGGTGGGCGTGATCCGCTGGGCCGCCTCGGCGAGCGGGACGAGGAGCCGGACCACGGCATGGGTGGCGTACACGCGCGTGGAGACGCCCTTCGAGACGTACGCGGCGAGATCCTCGGCGGGCGGGGTGCGCGGCGCGAAGCGCGGCCCGTGCGGCGGCCGCGGCTCGATGCGGTCGGCGCGGAACGTGCGCCAGTCGTCGCGGTCGAGGTCCCAGGCCACGAGGTACCAGCGGCGCTCGGTGCAGACCAGGCGGTGCGGTTCGACGGTCCTGCGGGACGAACTGCCGCCGTGGTCGCGGTAGTCGAAGCGCAGCCGCTCCGAGTCCCTGCAGAGGTCGGCGAGTTCGGTGAGGACCGCCGGGTCGACGCCCTGCGGCTGCGGGGTGCGCAGCATCGGCACGGTGTACGCGTGCAGGGCGCCGACACGGCGGCGCAGCCTGTTCGGCAGCACCTGTTCGAGCTTGGAGAGCGCGCGGATCGACGTCTCGCCGATGCCCTCGACGCCCTGCCCTGCGGCGGTGCGCAGGCCCACGGCGACCGCGACCGCCTCGTCGTCGTCCAGGAGCAGCGGCGGCAGCTCGGCCCCCGCGCCGAGCTGATAGCCGCCGCCGGTGCCCGGGGTGGCGTTGACGGGGTAGCCGAGCCCGCGCAGCCGGTCGACGTCGCGCCGGACCGTGCGCGGGGTGACGCCGAGCCGTTCGGCGAGGTCCGCGCCGGACCAGTCGCGGTGGGCCTGCAGCAGGGAGAGCAGGCGGAGCAGTCGTGCCGAGGTCTCCAACATGGACGTGATTGTGCCCGTGTTCGAGGACAGCCCCGGTCCGCGGTGTCAGCCGTCCTCGCCGGCTCCCTCCGCGCCACGCGTCTCGCGGACGCGCACGGACAGGTCGTTGTCGAGGGTGTAGTACGGGCCCGTCTCCAGGGTGCCGTGCCGCTCCGTCGCGCACGGCACGACCGGGTAGGTGAAGATCGTCTTCTTGTCCGGGACGTCGTCCAGGATGCGGGCCAGGCGCACGCGCGGGCCGCTCCCGCCGGCCGGGAGCAGCCACAGGTCCCAGGGCCCCGCCCCGTGTTCGGCGAGAGGACCGTAGGGCAGCGTGAAGGTGAACTCCGGTCCGTCCGCGGTGACTTCGGCGCGGTGGACGACGTCCGGCTCGGCGCGCCGGACGGCCTCCACGTACGCGGTGTCGGTGAGCCCGGTGCCGTAGACCCGGCCGTGCACGGTCATGGCGGTGCCGGTGATGTCGATCTCGCCGGTCTCGGCGTGCGGCGCGCGCAGCCAGCTGCGCACCGAGAGGTTGCCCTGCTTGGTGGCGTAGGGGATGCGCACCGCGACGTGGCCGCGGCTGCCGCTGGGCGCCCGGTCGACCAGCGAGCGCAGATCGTTGACGCCCGGCATGAGGCGGCGCGGCTCGCCGCCCGCGACCTGCGCGTACGCGTTCCAGCGGCCCTCGGCGAGCTCGACGCTGCTGGGCAGCGCGGCCCGCAGCCGGCCGTCCGCCGACGGGGAGAGCGGCAGCCGCACGCAGTCCTCGGCCGATTCGGCGTCGCGGCGGCGCAGCAGCAGGTGGGCGGCGTCCGCCGTGCCGGGTTCGCCCGGGTCCGTGACGTCGAAGGTGAGTCCCCCGGCGGAGTCGGCGATGCAGTCGGCGCGGGGCGCCCCCGCGGCCTCGTGGTCGTCCCCGGCGTGCGACGCCGACTGCGAGGTGGCCAAGGCCGTCATGCGGTCGATCCCTTCGTCTGTATGCGGCCGAGATCACGCACGGCGTACGCGCCCCCGAGCAGCGCGCCTCTCGTGCGGTGCAGGGAGCCGCGCATCCGGCCCCCCATCGAGCTCCCGCGGGCGATCATCCCGGAGAACATCGCGTCGTAGCGCTCGGCTATGCGTTCCGGGTCGAAGCGCTCGGAGTCCTGGAGCGCCGCGCCCGCCATCCGCTGCCGGAGCGAGTCGTTGTTGATCAGTTCGAGCAGGCCGCCCGCTATGGCGTCGGCGTTGCCCGTCTCGACGAGCCGCCCGTCGACACCGTTGTCGATGATCTCGCCGGGTCCGTGCGGGCAGTCAGTGGCGACCACGGGGAGCCCGCAGCGCATCGCCTCGACGATCGTCATGCCGAACGACTCCAGGCTGGAGGTGACGGCGGCGATGGAGCCCTTGGCCCACTCGGGCTCGATCGGGTGGGCGGGGCCCATGAGGAAGACGTGGTTGTAGAGGCCGAGTTCGTCGATCAGGGCGCGCAGCTTCTCCTTCTGCTTGCCGCCGCCGTAGATCCGCAGCCGCCAGTCGGGGCGCTCGCGCCGCACCTTGTCGAAGGCCCTGATCAACAGGTCGTACCGCTTGACGGGAGCGAGCCTGCCTGCCGCGACGACCCACTTGTGGGTGCCGTCGGCGGGCTCTATGCCGGGCGCGGGCACGGGGTTCGGCACGGCCTGGATGTGCACGCCGGGCAGCCGCATCGTGCGGGTGTAGGCGCGGGCGTCGGCCTCGGTCGTCGTGGTCAGGACGTCGAGGCGCGGGTAGACGCTGCGCAGCTGGCGGCGCAGCTCCTTGCTGTGGCTGTCGAGCGTGAGGTGTTCCTGGCCCACCCGCAGCGGGCCGCGTGCGGTCTGGCGCGCGATGTGCACGTTGAGGCCGGGCCGGGTGCCGACGACGACGTCCGAGTCGAGGGCCGCGAGGTGGGCGGCGATGCGTCGGTCGGTCAGGGCGCTGTACTGGTCGTAGCGGCCCTCGGCGTCGGGGAACGTCCGGGCGGGGCGCAGGTGCTCCGGATCCTCCCCCTCGTAGCCGGGGGTGCCCTTGCGGAGGTCGACGAGGTGGCTCAGTCGGACGCGCTGGTCAGGCGCGAAGATGGGCTCGTCACGGTGCCGGAAGACGGATACGACCTCGACGTCATGCTGTTGGGCCAGCGTGTTCGCCAGGTTGTACGTCGTCCGGATCGTCCCTCCGATTCCGTACGCGTTGTGAATCAGGAAAGAGATGTGCATGCGTCCCCGTATTCCGCGCTTCCATGCGGACAGTCCCCCTCGTCCGCCTACCGCAGGGTTAGACGGGGATTCCTGGCCAATGGTTGGGTGACAACACCATCCTGTTTCCGAACAGATGCGTGATCGCAAGCCAAGGATGGGAACCTTTTCGCGTTTTCGCGCATCAAGGCTGGTAGGAGAGCTGGGGGACGTCGAAGCAGTTCTCGTTCATGTCGCCGCCCTGAGTGACCCAGCCCTTCCCGTCCCGCCAGCGGACCACCGACACGCACGTCCTGCGCGTCGTGGGCGGCTCCCTCCGCCGCTCGAACGTGACGGGCACCAGCAGCCCCCGCGCCGAGTACGGCTCCTCCCGGTGCATGAAACGGTCCACGCACGCGCGCGTGACGTCACCGCCGCTCCCGGCCGGGCAGGACCGTGCCGCGTCGGTGAACCACATGGCGGCGGCCCACCCCTCCAGCTGCCACTGCGAGAGCGCCTCGCCCTTCATGGCCGCGCGGAACTCCCGCACCGCCGGGTGACCGGTGTCCTCGTGGTTCCTGCTCGACCCGGTGGCCCACAGGGCGTTGCGGCAGCGGGGCGCGTCCTCGTAGTCGTCGGCGACGGCCGAGGTCCAGTTCTGCACGTTGGTGACCTTGGCGGTGACCCGCGCGCCGACGTCGTCCATCGCCTCGCACAGCCGCGCGTTGCCGTGGGTGTCCATCGCGTCGAAGACGAGGTCGGCGCCCTGCTCCTTCAGATCGGCCGCCGCGGCACGGAAGTTGGGCAGCGCGAAGTCGACCTGTTCGGTGACCACCTTGTAGCCCTCGGCCTTCAGGCCCCGGGTGACGAGCCGTGCGTACGCGGCGGACGCGGCCTGGTTGTAGGAGACGACGGCGGCGGTCCGCGCGCCGTGCTCCCGCTTGAAGTAGCGGTAGACCTCCGTCCCGCCGTACAGCTTGCCGTCCCAGCCCGGCTTCCCGTTGCGCGGGGCGAGGCTGCCGTAGATCCCGTACAGATGCGGGTACGTGTCGTAGGCGGACCCGATGGGCTGCCCCCCGATGTCGGGCACGCGCGCGCGTGACACGCGTGCCGCGCCCGCGTAGTCCAGCGAGGACGTGGCGACGAGCGCGACGACCCGCTGCTCCTCGACCAGCTTGCGCACGCAGTCGTTGTTGCCGACGCCGCTGCCGCCGTCGTCGCAGGTGAGCACCTCGACCCGGCGTCCCGCGATGCCGCCGCGCGCGTTCAGCCGGTCGAAGTAGGCCTTGGCGCCGTCCCGCGGCCCGGTGAACGCGGCGCCGCCGACCGGACTGGTCGCGCTGGCGATGATGCCGACCCTGACCGGCGCTCCCCCGGCCGGGGCGGGCCCGGTGCCGCGCCGCTCGAAGTCGCTCTCCGGCAGCCGGCTCCCGCAGGCCGCGCACGCCACCAGGAGCGCGGCGGCGGACAGTGCCTCAGCAGCCCGGACCGGGCGACGCATTCCCGCTCAGCTTCACCAGGGCGCAGAGGGTCTTGACCGACACCTTCCAGGTGCCGTCCTCGTCGACGGCCGTCCCGGAGGCGTCGGGCAGCGCGGTGGCGCCCTTCAGCGTCAGCGCGTACGTCACGTCGGCCTCGGTGGCGGAGTTGAACTCGACCTCGGCGACCTCGGCCGCGACCTGCTCGCCCCGCTCGTCGCCGCTGAAGCCCTTCAGCACGGCGCGCATCCCGGGGCCGTTCTCCAGGACGGTCTCCTTCTCCTTCAGGGACGTCTTCGGGTCGAAGAACTTCTCCCAGTTCTCCCGGACCTCGTCCTCCGCGGCGGCCGGGTCGGCGGGCGCGGACGCGCTGTCGTCGGGGGACTCGGTCGTCTTCTCCACGGACGGCTCGGGCGGCGTGCCGCCGTCCCCGCCTCCGCTGTCGTCGCCGCAGGCCACGGCGGCCGGTCCCATCAGCAGGACCGCGGCGGCCGCCAGCGCCGCGCCCCGCGCCCTGCCCCGCCCGGGGTGCGTCCCCCGCCTTGGGCTGCTCCCGAGAACCATCTGGCTCACCACCGGGTGTCGGTCCGGGCCGCGCGGGCCCGGAGCTTTCAGCGTCGGCTTCCAGGAGGCATAGTGCAAGCCATCGGCTGACATGGACAGCCCACTGACGTCACTGACGTGACCGACGACGTGTCCCAGGGGGGCTCCGATGGGGGCGGATCGGACAGTTCGGACGGCCGGGGCGTCCGGCCGGGACCGCTCGCGCGCCGTGCGTCCCGTGCTGTGGGCGGCCTTCGCGGCGCTCGCCGGCGGCGCGGTGCTGTGCGTGATCGGCTGGTACGGCGTCTCCGGAGAGCGGTTCGCCGAACGGCAGTTGCCCTACCTCGCCTCCTGCACGGTGCCGGGCGCCGCGCTGATCGTCGCGGGCGCGGTGCTGCTCACCCACGGCAGGAGCGCCCTGGCGGCGGCGCGCGTCGAGGAGCTGTACGGACTCCTGGTGGCGACGGAGCCCCCACCCGCCGGGGACCGGCGGCAGGCTCCCGTGGCGACCGACGAAGCGCTCCTCATGGTCCCCGGCGGAACGCTCCGGCACCGCGCGGACTGCCCGCTGGTCGCCGGAAAACCGAAGGCCGTCCCCGCCGACGCCACGATCCTCGCGGCGGGCGCCCTGGCCCCCTGCCCGATCTGCGAACCACCGCGTCCCCCGGAGCCCGACGACCCGCCGGCCGCCCCCGCCCCGGCTCCGGAGCACTGACCCGGTGGCGTCCCTGAGCTACGACCTGACACTGGCCGGGCTCTCGGTCGGCAGCGCCGCCGCCCTCACCGGCATCGGCCTGATCGTCACCCACCGCGCCACCGGCGTCCTCAACTTCGCGCACGGCGCGATCGCCATGCTCTGCGCCTACGTCCTGCGCCACCTGACGGCCGAATGGCACTGGCCGCTCCCCCTCGCCGCCGCGGTCACCCTGCTCGTCGTCGCCCCCGCCATCGGCCTGCTCCTCGACCACGCGGTCTTCCGCCCCCTGGCGGTCCTCGGCAGCGACCCCGCCCAGACCCTGGTCGCCTCCATCGGCGTCTTCGTCCTGCTCGTCGGCGGAGCGGCCCTCCTCTGGGGACCGGGCGCCCGCGACGACGCGCCCGAACTCCTCTCCGCCGACCCCTGGGCACAGCTCGGCACGGCCGTCGCCCTCGCCGCCGCCGTGGGCGCGCTGACCCGCTGGACCCGCTTCGGCGGCGAGCTGCGCGCGGTGGTCGACAACCGCCACCTCGCCGTGCTCTCCGGCATCGACGCGGACCGGGTGGCCGCGGCGGGCTGGGCCTTCGGCTCCTTCACGGCCGGCCTCACCGGCGTCCTGCTCGCCCCCCACGTACGCCTCGACCCGTACGGCATGCCCCTCCTGGTCATGGAAGTCGTGGCGGTCGCCGTGGCGGCCGGCATGCGCAGCCTGCCCGTCGCCGTGGCGGTCGCCCTCGGCCTGGGCGTGGCGCAGAGCCAGCTGACGCGTCTGCACCCCGGGGGCCGGCAGGAACAGCTCCTCCAGACGGCGGGCGCCAACCTCTTCGTGATCGCCCTGCTCGTCGCGGCGCTCGTCCTGCCCGGCATCGGCTCCCGGGACGCCCTCCCCCGCACGGCGACGGCCCGCGTCCCCACACCGCCGGGCGCCTGGATCGTGGCGGCGGTCCTCTTCCTCATCCCGCTGGGCTTCGCGGGCAGCGACCTCACGACCTCGGTACAGGTCCCGGCCCTCGCGGTGATCCTCCTCTCCCTCGTGGTCGTCACGGGCCGGGGCGGCCAGATCTCCCTGGGCCAGGCGGCGTACGCGGGCCTGGGCGCCCTGTTCACGGCGCTCCTGACGGCGGGCCGCTTCCCCGGCCTCCCCGAACTCCCGCACCTGCCCGCCCTGGCCGTCGCGGTCCTCCTCGTCGCGCCCCTCGGCCTGCTCACGGGTTGGCCCGCGATCAGCAGGCACGGCCTCGCGCTGGCCCTGGCGACCTTCGCGGTCGGCGTGGGCGTCAGCCGCTTCGTCTTCACCCAGCCGTACGCGACGGCCGGCCTGACCCTGGACCGCCCCGCGGGCTTCACGGGCGACCGCGCGTACTACGTCCTCGAACTCGTCCTCCTCGCGGGCGCGTTGCTCCTGGTCATCGCGTTGCGCCGGGGCCGCACGGGCCGTGCCCTCGCCGCGATGCGGGACCACGAGGCGGGCGCGGCGGCCGCCGGGGTGCCGGTCCCCGCCCTGAAACTCGCCGCGTTCGTCACCGGGGCGGCGCTCGCCGCGCTCGGCGGCGGCATGCTCGCCATGGGCCACCGGGCATTCGACGCGGGCGCCTACGACCCCGTGCGCGGCCTTCTCTGGTTCGCCGCGGTGGTGGTCCTCGGCTCGGACAGCGTCCTCGGCGCCCTGGCCGCGGCAGCGCTCCTGGTCGGCCTGGACGCGGGAACGCAAGGCGGCATGGCGGCAGCCGTGATCGGCCTCCTGGCCGTCCTCATCGGCCGCTTCCCCGGCGGCCCGTACGAGGCGCTGCACGCGGCCACCCGCAGACTCCGCAGAACCCCGCACCTCACCCCGGCGGGCCGGGCAGCCCGCGAACTGCTGGCGGAGACCGGAAGCACCACCGTCCCGCAGCCGCCGAACCCACGGGAGGGGACGTGGGGGTTTCTGCGAGCGCAGCACCGAGCCAACGCTGCCAGACCCGAAGCAAGGGGGCCCCGCCGCAGGGATGGCGAGCACGCAGACACCCCCGCGGCCCCGCACCCCACCCGGCCCGCGCGCGAGACCGACCACGCGAGCCGCACTCCTCCACGTACCGTCACGAACGAGAGGAAGGCCGCCCCCACACCCCCGCAGCCGCCGAACCGGCGGCAGGCGCCCCGGGGCCCCACCCGGACGGCCCCCGCACCCGGCCCCCCGAGCCGCACCCTCACCGCCCACCGCCTCACCCTCACCTACGACGGCTTCAAGGCCCTCGACGACGTGACCCTCTCCGTGCCCCCGGGCCACATCACGGCGATAGTGGGCCCCAACGGCGCGGGCAAGAGCACCCTCTTCCACTGCCTGGCCGGCACCCTCCGCCCCACCTCCGGACGTGTCACCCTGGGCCCCCGCGACATCACCGCGCTCCCCGACCACGCCCGCACCCGCACCGGTCTGGCCCGCACCTTCCAGCAACTGGCCGTCTTCCCGTCGCTGACGGTCGCGGAGAACATCCAGGTGGGCGCGGACCGAACCCCCGGACAGGGCACGAGCACCCGAGCCACAGCCCACGCCCTCCGCCTCCTGGACCTCACGCCCCTCGGCGCCCACCCTGCCGCCGACCTCTCCACCGGCGTCCTCCGACGCACGGAACTCGCCAGAGCCCTCGCGGGCAACCCCCACACCCTCCTCCTCGACGAGCCGGCCGCGGGCCTGGACGAGTCCGAAGTGGCGGCGCTGGCCACCCTGCTGCGCGCCCTCGCGGCCGAC
Organism: Streptomyces sp. NPDC050732; assembly: GCF_040654255.1. Taxonomy (NCBI): domain Bacteria; kingdom Bacillati; phylum Actinomycetota; class Actinomycetes; order Kitasatosporales; family Streptomycetaceae; genus Streptomyces; species Streptomyces sp. NPDC050732. Next base: position 45,000 of record NZ_JBFAHP010000010.1, on the reverse strand, counting down.
GGCACGGCGCTCCTGATCGTCGAGCACGACCTCGACCTCGTGGCGGGCCTCGCCGACACCGTGCACGTGATGGCGGCGGGCCGCATCGTGACCACGGGCCCCGCGGGCCAGGCGCTGGAAGAGGTCCGCGGAATGCGAGGAGGCGCCTGAGTGCGGGGAGGCATCGAACTGCGAGAGGCCCGCGTCCGCTACGGCCCCCTGGAGGCTCTGCACGGCGTGACCCTGGCCGCCCCCGCCGCCACCGTCACCGTGCTCCTGGGCCGCAACGGCGCCGGCCGCACCACGGCCCTGCGCGCCCTGGCGGGCACGGTCGCCCTCACCTCGGGCACGGTCGTCCGCGACGGCCGGGACATCACGCGCAGGCCCGCCCACGAACGGGCGGCGAACGGCGTGTGCTTCGTACCGGACCGCCGCGCGGTGTTCTCCTCCCTCACCGTCGCGGAGAACCTGCGCCTGTCGTACCCGGCGGGCGACTTCACCCGCCCACTGGACGCCTACCCCGAGCTGCGCCCGCTGCTGCACCGCCGCGCGGGCACCCTCTCGGGAGGCGAACAGCGCATGCTGGCCCTGACGCGGGCGCTCCTCCCGACAGTGGAGGTCGTCCTCGCGGACGAGCCGACGCAGGGCATGTCACCCGCCGTCGCCGCACGGACCTACGCCCTCCTGGCCGGTCTGGACGCATGTGTGGTCCTGGCCGAGCAGCGCCTGCCGCCCGCCTTGCGCGAGGGCGCGGGGCGGACGGCGGTCGTGCACGAACTGCGCCGCGGCGCGGTCGTGTTCAGCGGTGAGGCGGGAGAGCTCGCGGGAGAGCTCAGTTCCGCGCGGACGCCGTACGCCCCGGAATGACGAGGAGGGCGCCCACGCCGATCCGGTCGGGACTGCTCCCGACCGTGTCGCGGTTGGCCCTGTAGAGGGCCTGCCAGCCTCCCTTCACCCCGTACCGGCGCGCGATCGAACTCAGTGTCTCGCCCGCCTTCACCGTGTGGGTGCCGCGCTCGAACCGCTGGATGCGCAGCTTCTTGGAGCAGGCGGGCCAGGCGCCCCAGCCCTGGGTGCGCAACACCTTCTCGGCGACCTTGATCTGCTCTTCCTTGGTGGCGAGATCGGCGCGCGGCGCGTACTTGAGCCCGCCGTACGCCTCCCAGGTGGGCTGCCAGAACTGCAGCCCTCCGTAGAAGCCGTTTCCCGTGTTGGTGTGCCATCGGCCGTTGCTCTCGCACTCGGCGAGGCACTCCCACGGTCCTTTGGTCGCGGAACAGTCGTTCGCCCTGGAGGCCACGCCCGGCTTCGACGGCGGAGCCGCGGACGCGGTGGCCGACGGCAGCGCCGCCGCCGCCAGGACCGCGCCGAGGACCAGGGACACGGACCGGGCACGCTTGGTCAACTTCCGGTGCATCGGGTGCATCGGGTCACGCTAGGCAGCTCCGCGGCGGGCCCGGAGTGTGCCGCGCCCTCCGCGGAGCCGCCCCCACCCGGTCGGACTATCGGGTCAGACGCTCAGTCGCTGTCCCGGCACGATCACGTCCGGGTCACCGCCGATGACCTGCCGGTTGGCGGCGTGGAGCCGCTGCCAGTGGATGCCGTGCCGGGCCGCTATGCGGCTGAGGGTGTCGCCCTGCCGCACGATGTAGTTGCCGGCACCACCGTAGGAGGACCCCCGGTCGGACCGGCCGGGCACCTCGCCGGGCCGCTGCTTCACGGCCTTCGGCGCCGGCTTGACGGCCTTCGGAACCGGTGCCGCAGCGGACGGCGCGCTGCCGTACGCGCCCGCCCTGGCCGCACAGGTGGGCCACGCGCCCCATCCCTGCACGCGCTGGACCTTGGTGGCGACCGCGATCTGCTGCGCCTTCGACGCCCTGTCGGCGGTCGGCGCATAGGCCCCGCCGCCGAACGCACGCCACGTACCGGCGGAGAACTGCAGCCCGCCGTAGTAGCCGTTGCCCGTATTGATCTGCCAGTTACCGCCGCTCTCGCACCGTGCGATGCGGTCCCACACTCCGCTGTCGGCCGCGCCGGCCTGGCCGGTCGCGGCGAGCAGGCCCAGTGGGGCCAGGAGTGCGGCCCCTCCGATCACTGCCGTCGTGCGCGTGCTCTTGGGACGTGCGGACATGTATTTCCCTCTCGGAGGACCCGGGCTCCCCCTGACCGTGCGGGCCCCTCGCGCATCCGGCGCTCGGGACCCGGCCGGCCCCGCCCGCCGGGGTCGGTGCTGTAGCTGGCTGGTGCGACCGGCGGACGTACCCGAGCGGTGCTCGCTGCACACGGCGGTGGAATCTAGGAGTCCCCTCGCCCGGTATCAACCAAGTCCTTGTCATTCCAGGCCAGTTGAGTGTTACCTACGGTATCGGCGAGTTCCGGCCACCCACTTCATAGGCCGATATCAGTATTTATCGACCCCTCGACCTGTCGATCTGTGACTCAGCTCACCGCCCCAACTTCCGTGCCCCCGCCCCCTGTTGGCGCGGAGTGACGGATTCCAGCAGGCGTTTCACCCTCTGCTGCGGATGGTTCGATTCCGTTCGCCTCCGCGCGTGACTTGCGCCACTGATCCACCGTTGTCTTCTTACGAGTCGGACGCCGTCCGGCTCGGCACACCTTCCCCATGCACCCCAGAAGACGATCCCGAGGAGCCACCCGTGCCGCGCATGCTCGACCTCAGCGACGACGTACGCGCCGAGATCGGCGACGAAGAAGCCGACCGGCTGCTCGCCGGAGACAACACCCCGGGCAGCTACGACTGCACGTCCTGCCGCACCCCGGGCGACGCCGAACAGGAGCGCACCAGCACGGTCCTGTTCGTCGGCGCCGAGACCGCCGTGCTCGCCTTCGCCCACTCCAGCTGCCTGCCCTCCCAGATCGTCACGGTCTCCGAGGAGCAGCTGCAGGGTGCCGTGCGCTCGATCACCGGGGGCGACGGCGAAGCGGCGTCCGAGGCGACCCACGGGACGGTGCCCGCGACCGTGCCCGAGGCGCAGCCGACCCAGGCCGTCCTCGGCGTGACCAGCGGCCTCGTCCTGATCGAGGGCGAGCTGCGCCCCGCGCTCGTCGTCGAGCCGACCGGCCCCATCGCCCGCCCCGGCGCCGCGCCGGGCGGCGGCGACGACTTCCTGCCGCTCCTCATCGAGCAGGGCTTCTTGCCGGTGACCTCCCTCGACTCCCCGCCGCCCGCGCTGCCCGGCTGGTCCGTGCTGCTCGCCATGGGCCAGCTGCACGCCGTCCTGCAGCCCGGCACCGGCGGCGGCTCCCCGGTTGCCTGGTGGCAGGCGCACCACCCGCTCCAGGTCACCGAGGACTGGCGGACCGCGGCCAACAAGACGCAGACCGTGCTGCTCTTCGCGGCGCCGGTCGGCTCCATCGGCCGGCAGCCCCGCGAGGACATGCTGCGGGCCGCCCTGGACAAGGCCGCGACCCACGGCCGCCTCGTCGCGGCCACGATGCCGCTCGCCGGAACCTGAGCTCCCGGGAGTAGTCGAAGGGCCGCCCCGGACCCCGAAAGTGCCGGTCACACACCTGCCGGACCGGGGAAAGCGGCGCGGCCCCCGCATCCGTAGAGCGGTCGTTTCGTTGGCACAGTCGTGCACCCATACGACCCCTCCCGACACCGGCCGGCGTACCAGAGCCCCATCCCGTCCATGCGCACCGCGCCGGACACCGCGGGCAGCCACTCGGCCACACCCATCTACGACACGCTGTACTCGGAGTACCTCAGGTCCTTCAGGGCCCTGCCGGGCGACCGGTCCGGCGAGGAGGATCTGGGGTTCGTCTCCTTCGGCTCGGGGCGGTACGGCGGCCAGCACCGCGCCGACGGACGGCACGAACCGCGCCACAGCTCCTACGGCCAGTTCCACATGGCCCGCTACGGCCAGCAGGACCAGTACGCCACGGGCCACTACCAGGTCCCCGCGGCCCTGCCGCCCGGCCCGCGCCGCGAGCACTGAACCGGGCCGCGCCCCGGACAGCCGAATGCCCGGCCTCCCGCGACGGGAGGCCGGGCATTCCCGTACCTCGTAAGCCTTTTACTTCTTACAGCCGCTTACTTCTTACAGCCGCTTACTTCTTGCGGCCGCGCTTCTCGCGCACCCGCACCGAGATATGGATCGGCGTGCCCTCGAAGCCGAACTCCTCGCGCAGGCGGCGCTCCAGGAAGCGGCGGTAGCCCGCCTCGATGAAGCCGGACGCGAAGAAGACGAACCGCGGCGGCTTGGTGCCCGCCTGCGTGCCGAAGAGGATGCGGGGCTGCTTGCCGCCGCGGACCGGGTGCGGGTGGGAGGCGACGATCTCGCCGAGGAACGCGTTGAGGCGGCCGGTCGGCACGCGCGTCTCCCAGCCCTCCAGGGCCGTCTCGATCGCCGGGACGAGCTTCTCCATGTGGCGCCCGGTGGTCGCCGAGACGTTGACCCGCGGGGCCCAGGCGACCTGGGCGAGCTCGGTCTCGATCTCCCGCTCCAGGTAGTAGCGGCGCTCCTCGTCGAGGGTGTCCCACTTGTTGTACGCGACGACGATCGCGCGGCCCGCCTCGACGGCCATCGTCACGATGCGCTGGTCCTGGACCGAGATGGTGTCGGAGGCGTCGATGAGGATCACCGCGACCTCCGCCTTCTCGACGGCGGCCGCCGTGCGCAGCGAGGCGTAGTAGTCGGCGCCCTGCTGGAGGTGGACGCGCTTGCGGATGCCCGCCGTGTCGACGAACTTCCAGGTGATGCCGCCGAGTTCGATGAGCTCGTCGACCGGGTCACGGGTGGTGCCCGCGAGCTCGTTGACGACCACGCGGTCCTCGTTCGCCACCTTGTTGAGCAGGGAGGACTTGCCGACGTTCGGCCGGCCGATGAGGGCGATGCGGCGCGGTCCTCCGATGGCCGTGCCGAAGGTCTGCGCGGGCGCCTCGGGCAACGCCTCCAGGACGGCGTCCAGCATGTCGCCGGTGCCGCGGCCGTGCAGCGCGGAGACGGGGTGCGGCTCGCCGAGGCCGAGGGCCCACAGGGCGGTGGCGTCGGCCTCGCCGGACGGGCCGTCGACCTTGTTGGCGCAGAGCACGACGGGCTTGCCGGCCTTGCGGAGGAGGCGGACGACGGCCTCGTCGGTGTCGGTGGCGCCGACCGTGGCGTCGACGACGAAGACGACGGCGTCCGCGGCCTCGATCGCGTACTCCGCCTGGGCGGCGACGGACGCGTCGATGCCGAGCACGTCCTGCTCCCAGCCGCCGGTGTCGACGAGCTTGAAACGGCGGCCCGCCCACTCGGCCTCATAGGTGACGCGGTCGCGGGTGACGCCCGGGCGGTCCTCCACGACGGCCTCGCGGCGGCCGATGATGCGGTTCACCAGTGTCGACTTGCCGACATTGGGGCGGCCGATGACGGCGAGGACGGGCAGCGGGCCGTGGCCCGCCTCCTCGATGGCGCCCTCGACGTCCTCGATGTCGAAGCCCTCTTCGGCGGCGAGCTCCATGAACTGTGCGTACTCGGCGTCGCCGAGCGCCCCGTGGTCGTGCTCGGCGGAGCCGTCGCCCGCGGGCTGGATCTGGTCGTTCATGAAGTCCGTACCTCGTCGTTCATCGTGGTGATCGGTGCACCGTCCTGCCTGTCGGGCCGGGGCACTACTGATAAGTCTCGCTCAGCGCCCGGTCAGGCGCCTGGCGTTTTCCAGGTGGGCGGTGAGCCGCTCCTGGATGCGCACGGTCGCCTCGTCCAGCGCCTTGCGCGTGCGCCGCCCGCTTCCGTCACCCGCGTCGAAGGGGTCGCCGAAGACGACGTCGACGCGGCTGCGCAGCGGCGGCAGCTGCTTTATCAACCGTCCGGGACGCTCGGTGCTTCCCAGCACCGCGACCGGCACGATCGGGGCTCCGGCCCGCACCGCGAAGTACGCGAGGCCGGCCCGCAGCTCCGCGAAGTCGCCGTCGCCCCGGGTGCCCTCGGGGAAGATCCCGAGGACGCCGCCCTGTTCCAGCACGCCCAGGGCGCGGGTGATGGCCGTGCGGTCGGCGACCGAGCGGTCCACCTTCAGCTGGCCGATGCCGTGCAGGAAGGAGCCGAGCGGTCCGATGAACGCTTCCTTCTTGATCAGGAAGTGCGTCGGCCGGGGCGCGACGCCCATGACCATGGGGCCGTCGACGTTGTGCGAGTGGTTGACGGCCAGGATGACCGGGCCGCTCACGGGCACGCGCCAGGCGCCGAGCACGCGCGGCTTGAACAAGCCGTACATGAGGCCGACGCCGATCCGACGGCCGACCTCGGCGCCGCGCTCGGAAGCGCCTTCTGTCACTTGGCCGCCCGCTTCTCCTCGACAAGGGTGACGACGCACTCGATGACCTGCTGGAGCGTGAGCTCGGTGGTGTCGACCTCGACGGCGTCGTCGGCCTTGGCCAGCGGGGACGTCTTGCGGCTCGAATCGGCCGCGTCCCGCTTGATCAGGGCCTCCTGGGTCGCCTTGACGTCGGCGCCCTTCAGCTCGCCGGAGCGGCGGGCGGCGCGCGCCTCGGGCGACGCGGTGAGGAAGATCTTCAGGTCGGCGTCGGGCAGCACGGTCGTACCGATGTCACGGCCCTCGACGACGATGCCCTGCTCCGCCGACGCAGCGATGGAGCGCTGCAGCTCCGTGATGCGGGTGCGCACCTCGGGGACGGCGCTGACCGCGCTGACCTTGGAGGTGACGTCGGTGGTGCGGATCGGGCCCGCGACGTCCGTGCCGTCGACCGTGATGGTCGGGGCGGCCGGGTCGGTGCCGGAGACGATCTCGGGCTTGCCCGCGACGGCGGCGATCGCCGTCGGGTCGGTGAGATCGATGCCGTGGTGGACCATCCACCACGTGATGGCCCGGTACTGGGCGCCGGTGTCCAGGTAGCTGAGACCGAGCTGGGCGGCGACGGCCTTCGAGGTGCTCGACTTGCCCGTGCCGGACGGTCCGTCGATGGCGACGATCACGGCTGCCGGGGCGGCGGTTTCGGCTGTTTCCACGGGGCGGTGGGCACCTTTCGCTGTACGCGGGCCAGGGAATCGGGCGCGACCGCGCCCCGGACAAGGTTACTGGCTCGCACACCCTGCCCCGACAGCCCCTGCGGAGAACGCCCGGGCCCGGCCCCTACCGCATCCCCCTACCGCCTGATCGACCAGCCCCGCTCCCGCAGCGCCGCGCTCAGCACGGGCGCGGACGCCGGCTCGACCATCAGCTGCACCAGACCCGCCTGCTGCCCGGTCGCGTGCTCGATGCGGACGTCCTCGATGTTGACCCCCGCCGAGTCCGCGTCGGCGAAGATCCGGGCCAGCTGGCCCGCCTTGTCGTCGATGAGCACCGCGACGATCTCGTACGCCGCGGGGGCCGCCCCGTGCTTGCCGGGCACCCGGGTGCGGCCCGCGTTGCCGCGCCGCAGCACGCTCTCGACGCCGGCCGCGCCCTCGGACCGCTTCGCCCCGTCGGCGGACTGCAGCGCGCGCAGCGCGGAGACCGTCTCCTCCAGGTCGGACGCGACGTCGGCGAGCAGGTCGGCGACGGGGCCGGGGTTGGCGGAGAGGATGTCGATCCACATCCGCGGGTCGGACGCGGCGATCCGCGTGACGTCGCGGATGCCCTGGCCGCAGAGCCTGACCGCCGCCTCGTCGGCGTTCTCCAGGCGGGCCGCGACCATGCTGGAGACCAGGTGCGGCATGTGCGAGACGAGGGCGACCGCGTGGTCGTGGGCGTCGGCGTCCATGACGACCGGCACGGCACGGCAGAAGGCGACGAGCTCCAGGGCGAGGTTGAGCACCTCGGTGTCGGTGTCCCTGGTCGGGGTCAGCACCCAGGGCCGGCCCTCGAAGAGGTCGGCAGTGGCGGCCAGCGGACCGCTGCGCTCCCGGCCCGCCATGGGGTGCGTGCCGATGTACGGGGCCAGGTCGAGGCCGAGCGCCTCCAGCTCGCGGCGCGGGCCGCCCTTCACGCTCGCCACGTCGAGGTAGGCGCGCGCGGCGCCGCGCCGCATGACGTCGGCCAGCGTGGTGGCGACGTGCGCGGGCGGCACGGCGACGACGCAGAGGTCCACGGGGCCCTCGGGCGGCTCGTCCGTACCGGCGCCGAGCGCGGCCGCGGTGCGGGCCTGCTCCGGGTCGTGGTCGGCGAGGTGGACGGCGACGCCGCGGGAGGCGAGGGCCAGGGCCGCGGACGTGCCGATCAGGCCGGTGCCGATGACGAGGGCGGTTCTCACTGGGCGATGTCCTTGCGGAGTGCGGCCGCGGCGCCGAGGTACACGTGCGTGATCTCGGAGCGGGGCCGGTCGGTGTCGATGTGGGCGAGGACGCGGACGACGCGGGGCATGGCGCCCTCGACGTCCAGTTCCTGGGCGCAGATCAGCGGCACGTCGGAGAGGCCGATCCCGAGACCGCGGGCGGCGGCCGCCGGGAAGTCGGAGTGCAGATCGGGCGTGGCCGTGAACCAGATGCTGATCAGGTCGTCCCCCGTCAGCCCGTTCCGCTCCAGAAGGGCGGTGAGCAACGCACTGACCTGCACCCCCATGTGCCCGGCCTCGTCCCTCTCCAACTGGACGGCACCCCGAACCGCTCGTACCGCCACGTCGCCGCCCCTTCTCGCACTGCACCCGCAATAGATGTGAAGGCAAGCCTATCGGGGGCCGCACGGACCTGGGCGTACGAGCCGTGGAGCCGGGTCGTACGCTCGCCCCATGCGCCCTCAGGACCTGGTACGCGACCACACGGTCTACTCCTGTGTGATGGGCTCGCGCGCCTTCGGCCTGGCGACGGACGGCAGCGACACCGACCGCAGGGGCGTCTTCCTCGCGCCCACCCCGCTGTTCTGGCGCTTCGAGAAGCCCCCGACGCACGTCGACGGGCCCGCCGACGAGCAGTTCAGCTGGGAGCTGGAACGCTTCTGCGAGCTCGCCCTGCGCGCCAACCCGAACGTGCTGGAGTGCCTGTACTCCCCGCTCGTGGAGCACGTCACCGACACCGGCCGCGAACTCCTCGCGCTGCGCGGCGCGTTCCTCTCCCGCCAGGCCCACGACACGTTCGTCCGCTACGCGCTGGGCCAGCGCAAGAAGCTGGACGCGGACGTACGCACGCACGGCGCCCCGCGCTGGAAGCACGCGATGCACCTGCTGCGGCTCCTGATGTCCTGCCGCGACCTGCTGCGCACCGGCGAGCTGACGATCGACGTCGGCGATCAGCGCGAGCCGCTGCTCGCGGTGGTGCGCGGCGAGGTCTCCTGGCCGGAGGTCGAGTCCTGGATGAACCGCCTCGCGGTCGAAGCGGAGGCGGCGGCCGAGCACAGCCCGCTCCCGCCGGAGCCCGACCGGAAGCGGATCGCCGACTACCTGTTCCGTACGCGCCGGGCGTCAGCCCTGGATCCCCTGGCGGCCCTGGAGCCGCACGCGGACGACGAGGTCGTGCAGGGCGTCGTACGCCGTGTGGGCCCCGGGCAGGGCTGACTCCGCCTGCGCCGCGTCGAGGAGGGCGTGCAGCCGCTCCACATCGTCGGCCACGCGCGCGTGGTCCACGTCGGCGCCTCCGTGTTCGGCCGCGTTCTTGGCGGCGATCAGCTCCGGAAGATACGCGGGGGCGTCCGCCACCTCCCCCAGCAGCGTGGGCAGGTGGGCGACGAGCTGTCCGCTGCGCATCAGGTGGATTCCGGTGAGCAGCACACGGAAGGTGTAGAGCAGCGGTTTGAGCTCTCCGTTCTTCTCGAAGAGCCGCCACTGGGTCCCGGCGAACCCGCGGTAGTGGTGGGCGTGCTGGCTGGTGAGGACGGCCGGTGCCAGCGCGATGAGCTCCGCGTGGGCGTCGGTGGTGTGCACGACCAGCGGGGAGAGCAGCTGCTCCAGGACGTAGCCGTTGTTCCGCAGCATCAGCCGTACGAACTTGCGCAGGTCGTGCGTGACGAGGTCCATCTCGACCCCGGCCCGGTCCCACATCCGGGACCGGGTCTCGTCCGGTTCCCTGAGCCCCACCAGGTCGGTCACCGGAAGCAGGTGCACCCCGCGCAGGTCCACGTCCGAGTCCCGGGACGGGAAGCCGTAGAGGTGCGCTCCGGAGACCGTCGCGAAGAGCAGCGGGTCGGTCTGCTCGGCGACGACGGAGGTGAGGTCGATGTCCAGGTCGGGGCCCAGGTCCACAGTCATCCCTCAAGCGTCCCAGAGCACCCCGAACTCCCTGAGCTCGGCTCCGTGTTCGATTCGGTTCTGCCACTCCGGGGGCCAGGCGTCCGCGCCGAGGTGGGCTCCCGCGAAGGCGCCCGTGAGGCAGGCGATCGAGTCCGAGTCGCCCGAGGTGCAGGCGGCCCTGCGCAGGGCGGTGACGGGGTCGTCGAGGAACAGCAGGAAGCAGAGCAGGCCGGTGGCGAGGGCCTCTTCCGCGATCCAGCCCTCGCCGGTCGCGAGGCAGGGGTCGGTCTCGGGTGAGGGCGCGCGCAGTGCGTCACGGAGCCGTGCCAGCACGTCCAGGCACTCGTCCCAGCCGCGCGCGATGAACGCCTGTGGTGTCGCGTCCCCGCCCCGCGTCCACAGCTCGCCGAGCCAGCGCTCGTGGTACGTCTCGCGGTTCTCGTACGCGTACGAGCGGAGCAGTCCGACGAGTCCCGTCGGCTCGGCGCCCTCGGCGAGCAGCCGCACGGCGCGGGCGGTGAGGTCGGAGGCGGCGAGCGCCGTCGGGTGGCCGTGGGTGAGCGCGGACTGCAGCTGGGCGGCGCCCGCCCGCTGCTCGTCGCTCAGGCCGGGGGCGAGGCCGAGCGGTGCGACGCGCATGTTGGCGCCGCACCCCTTGGAGTGCACTTGGCTGGCCTCCTCCCACGGCTTGCCGGTCTTGAGGAGGTGGCAGGCCTTCAGGCAGGTGTTGCCGGGCGCGCGGTTGTTCTCCGGCGACTGGTACCACTCGACGAACTCCTCGCGCAGCGGCCGCTCCAGCCGCTTGGGGCCGAGGAGCCCACGGTCCATGGCGGTGCGCAGCCCGCGGCTCAGGGCGAGCGTCATCTGGGTGTCGTCCGTGATGAGCGCCGGTTCCGGCAGCTCCATCCCGCGCCAGGGCCCGCACTTGGCGAGGATCGACGGTACGTCGTCGAACTCCGTGGGGAAGCCGAGCGCGTCCCCGAGGGCGAGGCCCATGAGGGATCCGGTGGCGGCGCGCTTCATGAGGACTGTCCTTCCGGGGCGGGGCGCAGCAGCGGCGGGTGCAGGGCGGTGGCGGTGCCGGCCCGGAAGAGGGCCGCGGGCTTTCCGCGTCCGCCGGTCAGCCGGGCGGCGCCTGGGATCGCCTCGACGAGCCCGGCGGTGCCGACCACCTTGCGCCGGAAGTTGGCGGGGTCGAGCTCGGCGCCCCACACCGCCTCGTAGACCTGGCGCAGCTCGCCGAGCGTGAACTCGGGAGCGCAGAAGGCCGTGGCGAGCCCGGTGTACTCCAGCTTGGCGCCGACCCGGTCGTGGGCGTCGGCGAGGATCCAGTCGTGGTCGAAGGCGAGCGGCCGGTAGGTGGCGGGGCTGTACGGCAGCCAGGCGGCGCGGGCCGCGTCACCGCCGCCGTGGACCTCCGGCGGGTCCGGCACGAGCGCGGCGAAGGCGACGGAGACGACCCGCATGCGCGGATCGCGGTCCGGGTCGCTGTAGGTGCGCACCTGCTCCAGGTGCAGCCGCCCGACATCCGCGATGCCGGTCTCCTCGGCGAGCTCCCGCCCCGCGGCCTGCTCGGCCGACTCCTCGGGCAGCACGAATCCGCCGGGCAGGGCCCAGCGCCCCGCGTAAGGCTCCTGGCCGCGCTCGACGAGCAGCACGTGCAGCGTGCCGTCCCGGACGGTGAACACCGCCAGGTCGACGGTGACGGCAAAGGGCTCGAAGGCGTACTTGTCGTATCCCTGCATGCACAACCACCCCCCTCTCTTTATGGTCCCGTTGACTATAAAGAGAGGGGGGTGGTTCGGGCAAGCGATGAAGCGATTCCTACAGATCGACTTCCTGCATCAGCATGCCGACTTCCGTGTTGGAAAGGCGACGCAGCCAGCCCGACTTCTGGTCGCCGAGGGTGATCGGCCCGAAGGCGACCCGCACCAGCTTGTCCACCGGGAAGCCCGCCTCGGCGAGCATGCGCCGCACGATGTGCTTGCGGCCCTCGTGGAGGGTGACCTCGACGAGGTAGTTCTTGCCGGTCTGCTCGACGACGCGGAAGTGGTCCGCGCGGGCGTACCCGTCCTCCAGCTGGATGCCGTCCTTGAGCTGCTTGCCCAGGTCACGCGGGATCGGACCCACGATGTGCGCGAGGTAGACCTTCTTCACGCCGTACTTGGGATGGGTCAGGCGGTGCGCCAGCTCGCCGTGGTTGGTGAGCAGGATGACACCCTCGGTCTCGGTGTCGAGCCGCCCCACGTGGAACAGCCGCGTCTCGCGGTTGGTCACGTAGTCCCCCAGGCACTGGCGGCCCTCGGTGTCCTCCATGGTGGAGACGACACCGGCGGGCTTGTTCAGCGCGAAGAACTGGTACGACTGCGTGGCCACGGTCAGACCGTCGACCTTGATCTCGTCCTTCTCGGGGTCGACGCGCATGCCCTGCTCCAGGACGATCTCGCCGTTGACCTCGACGCGAGCCTCCTCGACCAGCTCCTCACAGGCACGGCGCGAGCCGTAGCCCGCGCGGGCCAGGACCTTCTGCAGCCGCTCGCCCTCCTGCTCGGCGCCCGGGAAGGTCTTGGGCAGGTTGGTCTTCGGCTTGCCCGCGTACCGCTCGCGGTTGCGCTCCTCGGCCCGCGCGTCGTACTCACGGGACGTGGCCGGGGCCCAGCGCCCCCGCCCGCTGCCCTGGCCCTGCTTGGGCCCGCCCTTGGCGCCGCCGCGCGCCGAGGCGCCGCGGCCCGACTTCGGACCGTTGTGCGTGCCGTCGGCGCCTACGTCGTAGCGCCGCTCCTCCGGACGCGGCTTCTTCGGACGGCCGCTGCCGCCCTGCTTGTCGTCGCGGTTGTTGCCGGCGCCACGGAAATTACCGCGTCCGCCGCCGTTCCCGCCGCGGCCGCCGCTGTTGCCACCACGGCTCCCGCCGTTGTTTCCGCTGCTGTTCCTGCCGCTGCTGCTTCGCATCACAATTCCGTTAGTCGGCTGTGTCCTGGGTGTACTCGTACCCCGGCGCATCGGGTGCGTCCGGGTCGAACGACGGAACGCCTTCCTGCGTCTCCCCTTCGATCGCGTCCGCCTCGGGGAGGAAGGGCGCGAGCTCCGGAAGCTCGTCAAGGCCACGCAGGCCCATCCACTCCAAAAAGTAGTTCGTCGTCCTGTACAGGATCGCACCTGTTTCGGGTTCCGCGCCCGCCTCCTCCACCAGACCCCTCTGGAGGAGGGTGCGCATCACGCCGTCACAGTTCACACCGCGCACCGCGGAGACCCTGGAACGGCTGACCGGCTGGCGGTACGCGACGACCGCGAGGGTCTCCAGGGCCGCCTGGGTGAGCCGCGCCTGCTGCCCGTCGAGGACGAAGCCCTCCACCGCGGCGGCGTACTCGGGCCGGGTGTAGAACCGCCACCCGCCCGCGACGAGCCGCAGCTCGAAGCCGCGCTTCTGCACGGTGTACTCGTCGGCGAGCTCCCGCAGCGCGTCGGCGACGGCGCGCCTGGGCCGCTTCAGGATCTTCGCGAGGTGCTCCTCGGTGACCGGCTCGTCGACGACCATCAGAACGGCCTCAAGGGCGGGCCGCAGCTCCAGGTCCGCGACACCGCCCGGCCCCGCGGGGTGCTCACTGGCGACGGGGTGCTCACTCACGCCTTGTCCTCCATCGGTTCGGGGGCCCGGTCGAACTCGTCGGTCACGGTCGGCTCCTCCCCGCCGTCCCCACCGGTCCACCGCACCATCAGCTCGCCCAGCGGGTCCTCCTGGTCCAGGACGACGGCCTTCTCGCGGTAGAGCTCCAGGAGGGCGAGGAAGCGGGCGACGACCGTGAGGGTGTCCCCCGCGTCCGCCACAAGGACCCGGAAACTCGTCTCCCCGTGCTCCCGCAGCCGGGCGATGACGAGCCCGGCCTGCTCCTGCACGGAGACCAGCGGAGCGTGGATGTGCTCGACGTAGACCTGCGGCTTCGCGCGGGGCTGCATCGCCTTCACGGCGAGCTTGGCGAATCCTTCCGCCCCGATGCTGATGACCACTTCCGGCAGCAGCTCGGCGTGGTGCGGCTCCAGACCCACGGTCCGCGGATAGCGCCGCGCCTCGCCGTCGAGCCGCCCGCTGAAGATGTCGGCGACCTGTTTGTACGCGCGGTACTGCAGCAGCCGCGCGAACAGCAGGTCCCGTGCTTCGAGGAGCGCCAGGTCGGCCTCGTCCTCGACCTCGGCGGTGGGCAGCAGCCGCGCCGCCTTGAGGTCGAGCAGGGTGGCGGCGACGACCAGGAACTCGGTCGTCTGGTCCAGGTCCCAGTCGGCCCCCATGGCCCGGATGTGCGCCATGAACTCGTCGGTCACCTTCGACAGGGCGACCTCGGTGACATCCAGCTTGTGCTTCGAGATCAGCTGGAGCAGCAGGTCGAAGGGCCCTTCGAAGTTCGCGAGCCGCACCTTGAACCGCCCGTCGGCGGGTTCGACGGATCCGGCGGGTTCCGCAGCCTCAGCAGCCTCGGCGGGCTCAGGCTCCGGGGACTCCTCGGGAGCCCCCCCGGGCCCGCGCCCCAGGGCACGGCGCCGGGCGGGCGGGGGCGGTACGGATTCACTGTTCGAGGCCATGAGGCCAGAAACGCTACCCCTACCGCCCGCGCAGCCGTCGTACGAGAATGCTCGCGTCCCCGCGGGACTCCAGATCGGCGAGGACGACCGCGACGGCCTCCCGCACGATCCGCCCGCGGTCGACCGCGAGCCCGTGCTCGCCGCGCAGCACGAGCCGCGCGTGTTCGAGGTCCATCAGCTCTTCGGCGGAGACGTACACGGTGATCTTCTCGTCGTGCCGCTCGCGCCCGCTGGGCCGCCGGTTGGCCGCCCGTGCCCGTCGCCGCGCCTGCGCGGTCGAGGAGCCGGACTTGGCGCCGCCCTGGGCGGCCGAACCTTCCTGCGCCCCCGAGGAGCGCCGTCCGGCGCCCTTCTCGGCGTCGCCCGCGGTACGGCTGCGGGACTCGCCGGAGCCGGACTCCGCGTCGGTGGCCGCGTGTTCGGCGGGGTCACCGCCGTCGCCCTGCGCCGCCGTGTCCTCGGCGGAGGCGGCCGTCTCGTCGCTCTCGCCCGCCGGAGCGGGCACCTTCGCCTCGCCGTTCGCCTGCCGGCGCGGAGACGACGACTGCAGCGCCATCCCCCCGGTCGTACGGAACAGTTCGTCGGCCCCGGGCAGACTCACTCGGCGTGACACCGGGCGAGCACCTCCCTGGCGAGCTGACGATAGGCGGCCGCGCCGACCGAGTTGGAGGCGTACGTCGTGATCGGCTCACCGGCGACCGTGGTCTCCGGGAAGCGGACCGTACGTCCGATGACCGTGTGGTAGACGTGGTCGTCGAAGGCCTCGACCACGCGCGCGAGCACCTCACGGCTGTGCACCGTGCGGGAGTCGTACATGGTCGCGAGGATGCCGTCGAGCTCCAGGTCGGGGTTGAGCCGCTCCTGGACCTTCTCGATGGTCTCGGTGAGGAGCGCCACACCGCGCAGCGCGAAGAACTCGCACTCAAGCGGCACTATCACCTTGTGAGCGGCCGTCAGGGCGTTCACGGTGAGCAGGCCGAGCGAGGGCTGGCAGTCGATCACGATGTAGTCGTAGTCCTGCATCAGCGGCTTCAGGGCGCGCTGGAGCGTGGACTCGCGCGCGACCTCGCTCACCAGCTGGACCTCGGCCGCGGACAGGTCGATGTTGCTGGGCAGCAGGTCCATGTTCGGGACCGCCGTCTTCAGGAGCACCTCGTCCGCGGCCATGCCGCGCTCCATGAGGAGGTTGTAGACCGTGAGGTCCAGCTCCATCGGGTTGACGCCGAGGCCGACCGAGAGGGCGCCCTGCGGGTCGAAGTCGACGAGCAGGACCCGGCGTCCGTACTCCGCGAGGGCCGCGCCCAGGTTGATGGTCGACGTCGTCTTGCCGACGCCGCCCTTCTGGTTGCACATCGCGATGATCTTCGCGGGACCGTGGTCGGTCAGCGGGCCGGGGATCGGGAAGTACGGCAGCGGGCGTCCCGTGGGGCCGATGCGCTCGCGGCGCTGGCGGGCCGCGTCGGGCGCGAGCGTGGCCGCGTACTCCGGATCGGGCTCGTACTCGGCGTCGGGGTCGTAGAAGTGCCCCTGGGGCAGTTCCTCGTAGTCGGCGAGGTGGGTGTGGGTGTTATCGCCACTCCGGTCGCCGGCCATGGCGTTCACGTGATGGCCATCCATGCTCTGGGGTGCTGACTGTGTCGGCTGGGGGCTCTGCCGGGCTTCGAAGGTGCGGACAGCGACCGAGCCGACGGCCTCGAGCCCCACGGGACCCTGGTCCCGTGCAGACGTTCCTGGTTGACCACCCCCGGGAGCAAATGTCGACTCATTCACAAGTCGTCTTACCTCCTTGGTGACCAGGAAATTTCTCGATAGGTCAGCGTGGCACCATGCCGACGGTTGGCGACTCTATGGCGTGTCACCGCTCCACAGCAACACAATCCGCCGGACCCGGCCCGATGTGTCGGCAATGGAACACCCTTGTGTCAAGGGCGTGCGGCTCGCCATCGACACCTTTCCGGGGTGGGCGAAACGGTTAAAGGGTTACGTTCAAGGCCAGTTGAGCGTGTCCACACTGATACGCATACGGCCGGACCCCTCTCAAGGTCCGGCCGTGGGCGTGAGATTGACGACTTTCGTTGACGAAAGCGGTCAGGTTCAGCCGAGGAGCGACTCCAGCTCGACGTGGTCGAGACCGTGGGCCTCCGCGACCTCCTTGTAAACGACCTTGCCGTCATGGGTGTTGAGACCCAGGGCGAGCGCGTGGTCGCGGCGCAGTGCCTCGACCCAGCCGTTGTTCGCCAGCGACACGATGTACGGCATGGTCGCGTTGGTCAGCGCGTACGTCGAGGTGTTCGGCACCGCGCCGGGCATGTTGGCGACACAGTAGAAGACCGAGTTGTGGACCGGGAAGGTCGGCTCGGCGTGCGTGGTGGCGTGCGAGTCCTCGAAGCAGCCGCCCTGGTCGATCGCGATGTCGACAAGGACACTTCCCGGCTTCATGCGCGAGACGAGCTCGTTGGTGACCAGCTTCGGGGCCTTGGCGCCGGGGATGAGGACGGCACCGATGACGAGGTCGGCCTCCAGGCAGGCCTTCTCCAGCTCGAAGGCGTTGGAGACCACGGTCTGGATCTTCGTGCCGAAGATCTTGTCCGCTTCCTTGAGCTTGTTGATGTCCTTGTCGAGGAGGGTCACGTGGAAGCCCATGCCGATGGCGATCTGCGCGGCGTTCCAGCCGGAGACGCCGCCGCCGATGACGACGGCCTTGCCCGCGGCCACACCCGGGACGCCGCCCGGCAGGACGCCGCGGCCGCCGTTGGCGGCCATCAGGTGGTAGGCGCCGACCTGCGGGGCCAGGCGGCCCGCGACCTCGGACATCGGGGCGAGCAGCGGGAGCGCGCGGTTGGCGGTCTCGACCGTCTCGTACGCGATGGCGGTGGTGCCCGACTCCAGGAGCGCGTCCGTGCACTCCTTGGACGCGGCCAGGTGCAGGTAGGTGAAGAGCGTCTGGTCCTTGCGGAGGCGGTGGTACTCCTCCGCGATCGGCTCCTTGACCTTCAGGAGCAGGTCCGCGGTGGCCCAGACCTCGTCGGCGGTGTCCAGGATCGTGGCGCCGGCCGAGACGTACTCGGCGTCCGTGATCGAGGAGCCGACGCCGGCGTTCCGCTCGATGACGACCTGGTGGCCGTGGCGCACCAGCTCGTGCACACCGGCGGGGGTGATGGCCACCCGGAACTCGTTGTTCTTGACCTCGCGGGGGATGCCGACCTTCATCGTCGATCACGGTCCTTGGCTCAGGGGATTTTTCGGGCAATGCAACGCATACCGGTGCGCGTGGGGGCGCAGCGGGAGACACCGCGGAGGTACGCGGCGGAGCCAGTCTAATGAAGGATTTCGCGCTGTCTAGCCTTTCAATACTTCAATCTTCCGCAGATGCACTACGGATTTCGCAGGCGGAAGGCTCCGCTCCACCATTTGTTTCAAGCCTCGGCCCCGGGGAGAGCTCAGTTCCCAGCATGCGCTCGGCCGCAGCCCGGTGCAGCCGGGCGGCCGCCGGGTCCCCGAGCCGCTCCAGGGTGTCGGCGAGGCGGAGCTGCAGCGCCGCCTGCAGGCGGACGTCCTTGGCGTGCCGCGCCAGCTCGACGGCTTCCTGGCAGGTGCGCAACGACTCCTCGGGCCGTCCCGCGTACTCCTGCACCCGGGCCAGCTCGCTCAACGCCCTTGCCTGGGCGGCCACATCGCCGTTCCTGCGGTGCCCGGTGACGGCCGACCTCCAGTTGCGCAGCGCCTCGCCGTAGCGCCCGGCGTAGGTGTGCACCGCGCCGATCCGGCCGTACAGCCTGGCGGCGTCCGCGCGCTCGCCGCGGGCCAGGCGCTGGGCCAGTGCGCGGCCGAACCAGTCGGAGGCGCGCGGCCAGTCCCCCAGCTCCTGATAGGCGCCGCCTACGGATTCCATCGCGCGCCCGGTCGCGTACGGATCGTTTGCCGCGCGTCCCGCGTCCAGCGCGGCGCGGTAGCGGACCAGCGCGTCCCGGGTCCGCCCTGTCCACGCGTCCAGGTCCGCGAGGTTCAGGAGCGCCGCCGCCTGCTCGCGCGGCAGGTTCCGCCGCTCGGCCACGTCCAGGACGAGCCGGTGGATGCCGTACAGCTCGGGGGCCGCGTCCTCGGTGCCGCGGTGCGCGACAAGCGCCCTGACCAGCGCCGCCATCAGGCGCCGCGCGAGGGTGTCGAGCTCGCCGTCGGCCACCGCGAGCCGGGCGGCCGCGAGCAGCGCGGGCTGCCGAATGCGCAGCCAGTCCGCGGCCGCGTGCGCGCTGGGGAAGCGCAGTGCGCGCGGCAGCCCCGCGAGCTTCTTGCGGGCGGCGGAGGCGTCCGGTTCCGTGACGGCCCTGCAGGACTGGAGCAGGCGCACGGTCCGCTCCAGCATCCGTGCCCTGGCCAGCTGGATCTCGGCGGGGCGGTCCTGGCTCCCGGTGCGGGCCCGCAGCAGCGGGACCAGGCAGCCGGGCACCTCGTACTGCGGGAGGGGGGAGTCGACGGCCCGTACGAGCCCGAGCGCCACGAAGTCGTCGAGCGTGGTCCCGGCCGCGGAGACCGAGCAGCCGGCGAGCGCGGAGGCGGTGTGCGCGTCGACGTCGCCGGCCGGGGCGAGGGAGAGGAACCGCAGTATCCGCGCGGCGGCCGCGGGCAGCGAGGCGTAGGTGTGAGCGAAGACACGCGCGAGGGCCGAGCCCTCGTCGGGCATGTCGTGCACGCGCTTGGCGAGGTCGGCGACGGCCGCCTTGGGCCGCGCCGCGAGCCAGCCGCCGGCGAGGACGAGCGCCGCGGGATGCGCCGCGCACGCCTCGACGAGGGATTCCGCGGAGCGTGGGTCGACGGTGATGCGGACGGGCCCCGCGGCGCGGGCGAGGAGCTCGACGGCGGCCGCCTTGTCCAGGCCGCCGAGGGTGCAGGGCCGGACGTCGGGGATGCCGGTGAGCGGTCCCTCGGAGACCGCGACGACCAGGCAGTCGGGCGTCTCCGGAAGCAGCGGGTCGACCTGTTCGGCGTCGGCGGCGTCGTCGAGGAGCAGCAGCGCCCTGCGGCCGGAAAGGGCCTCCCGGAGGAGGGCGGTGAGGTCGTCCTCGGCGGCCCCCGGGGGTGCGGGCACGCGCAGGGCGTCGAGGAGTTCGCGGGCGGTGCGCTCCGTGGGCACCCGGCCGCCGTCGGGCTCCGTGAGGCGGGCGCGCAGCACGCCGTCGGGGTAGTCGCCGGCGAGCTGCCGGGCGAGTTCCCCGGCGAGCGAGGTGCGGCCCGAGCCGGGGCGGCCCGCGATCAGCAGCACGCGCGCGCGAGGGGCCTTGCGGCCGGAGAGGGTGTCGAGGCCCGCCCGGTCGATGTCGGCGCGGAGTTCCTTCAGCTCCCGGCGTCTGCCGACGAACTGACTCCTCGTCGGCTCCACCGGGGCACTCGCGGGCGGCGGCACCGCGCCGCCCGCGACACCGTCCGTGTCGACCGCCTGATCCGTCACGGGCCACGCTCCCGTCCGCCTGCGCACGAACCCGCCGGGACTCCGGGCGGGACGCTTTCAGAGCCTAGTTCAGGCCCTGCGTCCCACCCGGTCGCGCAGCACGCACAAGTCACCCGATCGGATCAGCAGATCGTCATATCGGAAGGCCCTGAGGGGTTCCACGGAGCGGTTCTACGCCTCGAAGGGCCGGGCCGGCCAGGGGGCCTCGGCCGGGCGCAGCGCGTACAGGCCGTCGCCGTTGAGGGCCGCGTGCAGCGACAGCGCGCCCACCACCAGGCAGTTGTTGTGCAGCTCGCCGGCGAGCACACCCCGTACGAGCTCTTCGAGGGGGATCCGGGCGAGCTCCATGTCGGCCTCCTCCTCGGAGACCTCGAAGCGCTCGCCCTCGGCCTCGGAGAGATCGCGGGCGAGGAAGATCCGTACGGCCTCGTCGCAGCCGCCGGGGGTGGTGTAGACGTCGGTGAGGACACGCCAGTCCTCGGCCTTGACGTGCGCCTCTTCGTAGAGCTCGCGCTGGGCGGCATGCAGCGGGTTCTCGCCGGGGACGTCGAGAAGGCCCGCGGGGATCTCCCAGAGCTTCTGACGGACCGGGTGGCGGTACTGGCGGATGACCAGGACGCGGCCCTCGCCGTCGAGCGCGAGGACGGCCACCGAGCCGGGGTGGACCTGGTAGTCGCGGCGGACGACCGTTCCGTCGGGCATGACCACGTCGTCGGTGCGCACGGAGGTCTTGTTCCCGACGAAGGGGGTCTCCGTCGCCGTGACCTGCCACTCCTCGGCGGTGTCCTTGATCGTCATGTGCCCTGTCCTCCCACACGTGCAAAAAGAAACCGGAGTGTGCGCCTCGGAAGACGCACACCCCGGCAACCGTATCGCTCCGGTGTTACTTGCCCGACTTGCCGCCGGACTTCTGCTCGCGCTGCTGGCGCTCGACGGCGGCCTTCACCAGGCCGGCGAAGAGCGGGTGCGGGCGCGTCGGGCGCGAGCGCAGCTCCGGGTGCGCCTGGGTGGCGACCAGGTAGGGGTGCACCTCGCGCGGGTACTCGACGTACTCCACGAGCTTGCCGTCCGGGGAGGTGCCGGAGAACTGGATGCCCGCCTTCTTCTCCAGGTCGGCGCGGTAGGAGTTGTTCACCTCGTAGCGGTGGCGGTGGCGCTCCTCCACGTACTCCTTGCCGTCGTACACCTCACGCGCGATGGAGCCCTCGGCCAGCTTGGCCGGGTACATGCCGAGGCGCATCGTGCCGCCCATGTCGCCCTCGCCCGCGACGATGTCGAGCTGCTCGGCCATGGTGGAGATCACCGGGTGGGCGGTGGCGGCGTCGAACTCCGTGGAGTTGGCGTCCGGGATGTCCGCGAGGTTGCGGGCCGCCTCGATGACGATGCACTGCAGGCCGAGGCAGATGCCGAGCAGCGGCACCTTGTTCTCGCGGGCGTACCGGATGGCGCTGACCTTGCCGTCGACGCCGCGCTCGCCGAAGCCGCCGGGGATCAGGATCGCGTCGACGTCGCCGAGCTGCTTCTTGGCGCCCGCCGGGGTCTTGCACTCGTCGGAGGTGACCCACTTGACCTTGACGCGGGCCTTGTTCGCGAAGCCGCCCGCGCGCATCGCCTCGGTCACCGAGAGGTAGGCGTCGGGCAGGTCGATGTACTTGCCGACCAGCGCGACGGTGACCTCGTGCTTCGGGTTGTGCACCCGGTCGAGGAGGTCGTCCCACTGGGTCCAGTCGACGTCGCGGAACGGCAGGTCGAGCTTGCGCACGACGTACGCGTCGAGGCCCTCGGTGTGGAGCACCTTCGGGATGTCGTAGATCGACTTGGCGTCGATGGCGGCCACCACGGCGGCCTCGTCGACGTCGCACATCAGCGAGATCTTGCGCTTGATCGCGGTCGGCACCTCGCGGTCGGCGCGCAGCACGATCGCGTCCGGCTGGATACCGATGTTGCGCAGGGCGGCGACGGAGTGCTGGGTCGGCTTGGTCTTCAGCTCGCCGGAGGGGCCGATGTAGGGCAGCAGGGAGATGTGCACGACGAAGACGTTGTCCCGGCCGACCTCGTGGCGGACCTGGCGGACGGTCTCCAGGAACGGCAGCGACTCGATGTCGCCGACCGTGCCGCCGACCTCGGTGATCACGACGTCGACGTCGTCGGCCGCCATGCGGCGGATGCGGTGCTTGATCTCGTTGGTGATGTGCGGGATGACCTGGACGGTGTCGCCGAGGTACTCGCCGCGCCGCTCCTTGGCGATCACCTGGGAGTAGACCTGGCCGGTGGTCACGTTCGCCGAGCCGTCGAGGTCGACGTCGAGGAAGCGCTCGTAGTGACCGATGTCGAGGTCGGTCTCCGCGCCGTCGTTGGTGACGAACACCTCACCGTGCTGGAAGGGGTTCATCGTGCCGGGGTCCACGTTCAGATACGGGTCGAGCTTCTGCATCGTGACGCGCAAGCCCCTAGCCTTGAGCAGCGCGCCGAGACTGGACGCCGTCAGACCCTTACCGAGCGAGGAGGCGACACCCCCGGTGACGAAGATGTGCTTGGTCGTCGTGGCTGTGCTGTTTCGGAAAGCAGCGGGCTGCATGGCCAAGAGGGGGCTCCCGTGGTCGCGGTCTGGAGGTGCGTACCGACGTCCTCACCAGGGATTCGGGGAGGTGTCGTCGCTGCGGTTCGGGGGTTCTATGACCACCGGCTCACGGGCTACCAGGGTATCAGCGACGGAACGAGGCTGCTTCCGGCCACGCACCGCCACCAGGCGCACACAACTCCGTCACCGGACTCGCACGCCCCCACTTTTTCCCGCCCGCACCCGCTCTCACCTGGCGCTCACCCGTTCGGCGCAGCATCGTTGCCGGGAGGGGCGCGCGGATCACCGGGGTGCGTCGTATCCTGCTCAAACACTCGCTGCCGAGCCCATCCGGCACACGGCATCATCCCGCCTTGCACCCGGAACAAGCGCTCGGCAATGATCACTTGACCCCTGATCTGTAAGCGCCCCGCGGGGCGAACGTGGCCGTTCGACTGGAGATAGACGTGGCCGGGCGCATCGAGGACTACGCACTCATCGGAGACATGCAGACCGCCGCCCTGGTCTGCCGGGACGGCACAGTCGACTGGCTGTGCCTGCCCCGCTTCGACTCCCACGCCGTTTTCGCCGGCCTGCTGGGCACCGAGGAGCACGGCTTCTGGCGCCTCGGGCCCGCGTACGGCCCGGACGCGCAGCCACCCACTGCCGCGCGCCGCACCTACCGCGGCGACTCACTGGTGCTGGAATCCGAGTGGGACACGCCACGCGGCACGGTCCGCGTGATCGATTTCATGCCTCCGCGCGGCAGCGACTCGCCGCAGCTGGTGCGGATCGTGGAGGGCGTCACCGGCCGGGTGCCGATGCACTCGGCCCTGCGGATGCGGTTCAGCTACGGCCGCGTGGTGCCCTGGGTACACAAGTTCGACGGGCGCACGGTGGCCGTCGCGGGCCCCGACTCGGTCTGGCTGGACACCACCGCAGAGACCTACGGCAAGGACCTCACCACCTACGCCGACTTCACGGTCTCGCCGGGTGAGCGGATCGCGTTCACCATCTCGTGGCAGCCCTCGCACAAGGAACAGCCCGCGCTCGCGGAGCCCGAGGCGGCGCTCACCGCGACGGAGGACTTCTGGCGGGAGTGGGTCGACCACTGCACGTACCACGGCCCGTACCGCGAGGCCGTGATCCGCTCGCTGATCACGCTCAAGGCACTGACGTACGCGCCGACCGGCGGCATCGTCGCGGCCCCCACCACCTCGCTGCCCGAGGACGTCGGAGGCTCGCGGAACTGGGACTACCGCTTCACCTGGCTGCGCGACGCCGCGATCACGCTGTCGTCGCTGCTGCGCACGGGCTACCGCGAGGAGGCCCGCGCCTGGCGCGAGTGGCTGCTGCGCGCGGTGGCGGGCGACCCGGAGAACCTGCAGATCATGTACGGCATCGCGGGCGAGCGCGAGCTCGGCGAGACGGAGCTGGACTGGCTGCCGGGGTACGAGGGCTCACAGCCGGTCCGGGCGGGCAACGGCGCGGCGGGCCAGCTGCAGCTCGATGTGTACGGCGAGGTCACCGAGGCCCTCCATCTGGCCCACATGACCGGCCTGACCCGCAACGACTACGCCTCACTCCTCCAGCTCAAGCTGATCCGCTATCTGGAAGACCACTGGGACGAGCCGGACGAGGGCATCTGGGAGGTGCGCGGCCCGCGCCGCCACTTCGTGCACTCGAAGGTGATGGCCTGGGTCGCCGTGGACCGCACCATCAAGCTCATCGAGTCCGGTGACGCGGACGGCCCGCTGGAGAAGTGGCGCGAACTGCGCGACGACATCCACCGGGACGTGTGCGAGAAGGGCTACGACAAGGAGCGGAACACCTTCACGCAGTCGTACGGCTCCAAGGAGCTGGACGCCTCGCTGCTGCTGATTCCGCAGATGGGCTTCCTGCCGCCCGACGACAAGCGGGTCATCGGCACGATCGAGGCGATCCAGCGGGAACTCTCGACGCCGGACGGCTTCATCCTGCGCTACCCCACGGCCGGCGACGACGAGGGCGTGGACGGCCTCGAAGGCGACGAGGGGGCGTTCCTGGCCTGCTCGTTCTGGATGGCCGACGACCTCGCGATGATCGGCCGGGTCGACGAGGCCCGCAAGCTCTTCGAGAAGCTCCTGGCGCTCCGCAACGACCTGGGGCTCCTCGCCGAGGAGTGGGACTCCAAGCTGCAGCGCCAGGTGGGCAACTTCCCGCAGGCGTTCAGCCACGTGCCGCTGATCGACACGGCGCTGCGGCTGACGGCGTCGGGGGCGTACGGGGGCTGAGGCCCGTCGGGCGGACCGGGGCGCTCCGGATGACGGGCACCCGGGATGCCCGCCGGACAAGTGCCCCGGTAGCGTCCGCGCCATGGACAGTCAGGGCAATCAGGGCGGCATCACCGTGCAGCGCGCGCTGGAACTTCCGGGGTTGCGCGGTGGGCTCCCCGAGGTCGTGGCGGGCGCGGAGCGGCTGCAGCGGACGGTGCGGTGGGTGCACGCGGGCGAGGTGCCCAACATCGCCTCGCTGCTGAAGGGCGGCGAGCTGCTGCTCACCACGGGGCTCGGGCTCGGCGCCCGCCCGGCCGAGCAACGCTCCTTCGTGCGCAAGCTCGCCGAACGGGGCATCGCGGCACTCGTCGTCGAGCTCGGGCCGCGCTTCACCCGGCTGCCCGCGGCGATCGTGGAGACGGCGCGCGCGGCCGGTCTCCCGCTGGTGCAGCTGCACCGCGAGGTGCCGTTCGTGACGGTCACCGAAGAGGTCCACACCGAGATCGTCAACGGCCACTACGCGCTGCTCCAGCGGGCCGAGGAGGTCCACCGGCGCTGCACGGAGGCGCTGCTCGGCGGGGGCGGCATACCGCAGGTCCTCGCCGTCCTCGCCGAGTTCAGCGGCAACCCGGTGTTCCTGGAGACGGCGGACGGGCAGCTCCTGTACGCCGCGGGGGCGGGCACCGAGTGCGCGGACCCGCTCCAGGTGTGGGAGGGGCTGCGGGGCCGTGCCGTCGACCGGGAGGGGCCGCCCGCGAGCGCGGTCATCGTGGACGTGCCGGGCGGCGGCCCCGGCGGCGGCTCGGTGCGGGCCCGGCTCGTGCTGCTCGCCGTGGAGTCGGCGCCGCTGCCGGTGCACCGCATCGCCGCGGAGCGTGCGGCGAGCAGCCTCGCGGTGGTGCTGATGCAGGCCCGCCAGGAGGAGGAGCTCGCGGCGCGCGGCCGGGGCGACTTCCTCACCGACCTCGCGGAGGGGCGGATCACCGCCGAGGACGCCCCCGCGCAGGCGCGCGTCCTCGGTTTCAAGCCGGGCTCGGCCGACAGCCCGCTCCTGCCGGTGGTGATGCGGCTCGCGGACGGGCTGCCGACCGGCGGCGGCTGGGCGGTGCTCGCCCGGGCGGTCGCGGAGGAGCTCGCGTCGGTGGGAGTGCCCGCGCTGCTCGGTGTGCGTCCCGTCGAGGGCCGTGTGCCGGTACTGCTCGGCCTGCGGTCGGAGTCCGAGCGGACCGCGGTCGCCGACCGGGTCGCCGCCGCGCTGCGGGCCGGCGTCGAGCGGGCCGGGATGCGGCGGCCCGGGGCGCAGCCGCCGGTCGTGGTGGTCGGGGTCGCGGGCGGCTGGGCGGCGGCGTCGGCGGGTCTGCGGCACGCGGCGGAGACGGCGACGGCCGCGCAGGGGCTCTCCGACCGCCCCTGGTACGACGCGCGGCGGCTCGACATCGATCTGCTGCTGTGGCGGCTGCACCGGCACGACGAGGACGGGGTCCTCGCGGCGTTCGTGGACCGGGCGATCGGCCCGCTGCGGGCCCACGACCAGCGTTCGAAGCCGCCGCTGCTGCCCACGCTGCAGACGTATCTGGCGCACGCGGGCCGCAAGGCGGAGACGGCCCGCGAGCTGCACCTGAACCGGCAGACCCTCTACAACCGTCTCGCCCGGATCAGCGAACTCCTCGGCACCGATCTCGACGATCCGCAGACGGTGCTCGCGCTGAGCCTGGCGCTGCGGGCGCGCAGACACGTGGCGTGACGTGACCCCTCGGTGCGGTCAGCTGTACGGCAGTGGCTGGGTCAACTCGTCGTAGACGCTGAGGACTTGGGTGACCGTGTCGTCCTCGGTCGGCCAGGTGGCGGCCTGGGCCGCGCCCCGATCCTTCAGCTCCGCCCGGCGGACGGGGTCGGCGAGGAGGCGTACGACCGCGGTGGCGAGGGCCTCCGCGTCGCCGTACGCCACGAGTTCCGCCGCGTCCCCGACCAGTTCGGGCACGCCGCCCACCGCAGTCGCCACGAGCGGCACGCGGGCGTGGAGGGCTTCCTGGGCGAGCACGGAGCGGGACTCCCAACTGCTGGGCAGCACCGCGACGTCGGCGGCCGCGAGGAGTTCGGGGACGTCGTCGCGCCGCCCGACGAGGCGGGCCGGGAGCTGTTCGTCCTCGATGCGGCGCTGCAGGGCGGCCCGTTCGGGCCCCTCCCCCGCGACGACGAGGAGCGGCAGCGGGTCCAGATGGCGCCACGCGCGTGTGGCGTCGAGGAGTACGTCGTATCCATGGTTCTGTTCGAGGGCGCCGACGGCCAGGATCAACGGCCGGTCCACGGCGCCGAGTTCGGCGCGGGCCTTGTGGAGCAGGCAGTCGGGCTCCTCCGTCGTGTCCGGGCGGCGCGGCGCGGGCAGTGCGATGGGCGCGAGGCGGGCGTCGCGCGCGCCCCTGATGCGGGCCCGGTCGACGAGGTCGGACGAGGCCCCGAGGACGACGGCCGCGGCTTTCGCGACGCGCCGCTCCAGGAGGCGCAGGAGGCGGGCGCGCGCCCCCTCGGCGTGTGCGCGGGTGTGCCAGGTGACGACGAGCGGGGTGCGGCGCCCGGTGAGGGCGACGGCGGCGCGGAGCCCGGCGTGCAGCCCGTGCGCGTGGACGAGGTCGGCGTCGGCGCAGGCCGTGCGGAGAGCGGCCACGGCGGCGGGGTCGCTGCTGCGGGGCACGGGGACGTGCCGGGCGCCGGTTCCTGTGAGGCCGTAGGTGCGGGCGGCCTCCTCGGGGGCGCACACGGTGACCCGCACGCCCCTGGCGGTGAGTCCAGCGGCCAGTGACCTGACGTGCGCGCTGCTGCCCGCGCTGCCTCCGCCGAGAACTTGAACGGTGTGCAGCGGCGTCTGTCCGTGCGGCGAGTGGCTGCTCACGTGGCTCACGTGGCCGGGGCTCCTGGGTCTGCGTCGGGCGGTGCTTCGGACTGGTACTCGGGCAGATGCTGCGCCAAGGATGCCAGTCCGTACGGACGTTCCGGCACTGCCGAAAGGTCACTTCCGCATTTGGACGGGCAACTCCGCGGGCGGGATCACCCACATGGGTGATGGATGTTCAGAACGGACACGCGTACGGGGCGCCCTGGAAACGGTCGTAGATCTCGCGGAGCCAGGGTTCACGGACGGCGGGCAGCCGCGCCAACGTACTGAGGAACACCCCACGGTCGGGCGTGAACAGTCGGAAGGGGTACGGCGGCAGCGGGTCGTCGCGGAAGACGCCGTCCGGCATGCCGCCCGCCACGGGGACGGGCAGCTCTACGCGCGGAAAGGCCATGGACAGCCACACGTCGGCTTCGAGCGGCACGGCGGCCATGGTGCCGGGCGGCTGCCAGACCTCGCCCGTCCGCGGGTGCCGCGGCACCACGGCGATGTCCGCGGCGGCCGGGGGCAGCCCCGGGCCGGCCAGGACGGCTCGCCTCCGCACGGGGGCCGGCGGGAACAGCGCGTCGAGCGCACGGCCGAAGGTGTCCTCCAGGACGCCGTCGGGAAGAGCCACCCGCGCGCCCGCCGAGACCGCGAGCAGCTGCGCCAGCGCCGCTCCGACGGCCGCCTCCCACCGCGCGTTCCACGACCCCCACGGCTCGATCGGCGGCGCCCCCTGGTGCTCCTCCGCCAGCACCTCCCAGTCGGCCCCCGCGTGCTCGGGGCCGTCATCGGGACCGTCATCGGGTACGCGGCGGACGGCGTCCGGCACGAACCACACCACCTGCCAGTACGAGCAGTCGTCGACGCGGGTCGCCACCTCACTGCCGCAGTGGGCGCAGGCGAGGTTCGGACCGGCCCGCCCGTCGAGGCCGATGCAGTAGCCGTCGCACCGCTCGGGGATCAGGACGGTGCCGCAGGTGTCCCCCGGTGCGACGACGACGGCGCCAGGAGCACCGAAGGACAGGCTGAACTCGGGCGCGAAGACGCCTCGCGCCGCCGCTTCCTCGGCCCCGATCTCGCTCCACGGGCGCCAGGGCGGCCCGGACGGCTCCGGGTCGACGGCGTACGTCCCCGACTCCATGAGCGCGGGCAGCAGGTCGTGTCCGTACTTCTGACGGGCCCGCACGGGAAGCGCGACCCGCTCGACGGGACGGGTCAGCACGGCATCGCACCGCACGCACGCGAACACAGCCATCTGTCCTCCCCCTTGCCCCGGCCCCTCAGTCAGCCGAGGTCCGCCCCCGCCGCCCGGCTGACCTCGTCGCCGTACACCGCCGCGGCCACCAGCGCCGCGGCGTGCAGGACCAGACCCGCACGCCCGTTGCCCGCGACGACGGCGGTGCCGAGGGCCGCGCCCAGTGCGTGTGCGCCGGCGTCGCCGAGCATCGCGCGCTCACCGATGTCGTCGGGGAGCACGGCTGCCGCGGCCCCCATGGACGCGGCGGCGACGACCGCGCCAGGACCCTTGCGCAGCAGCCCCGGCGCGGCGAGCGCCAGCACGGTCGCGCAGGCCCGCCCCGGCCGCACGTCGACGAGGTTCACGAAGTGCGCGGCCCCGGCGATCACCACACCCGCGAGGGCCTTGTCCAGGGGACGTTCCTTGAGCAGCGCCCCGGCGGCGGCCCCCGCCGCCGAGATGCCGAACAGCTTCACGGCACCGCTGGTGACCTCGCCGCTCCGCAGCGCCCCGAGATGCGCGCGGAACCCGCGGCGCGGGTCACCGGCTCCCGCCACGTCGTCGTACGCCCCGCAGGCACCGGCCGCGAGCACGGCCAGGGCGGCGGCCCCCCGCGGACCGGCCGGCAGCACGGCGGCACCGGCCGCGGCGCCGACGGCGGCAGCGGGCCCTGCGTACAGCTCGACGGTCCGTCCCGCGTAGTTCCGCCGCGTCCACCGGGCGGTTCCGCCGGGCGGGCGCGAGCGCAGCGCGGCGGTCGCGGCACGGGTGACGGCGGCAGCGGCGAGCAGGGCGCCGAGCCGCCGTCCGGACGTGGATTCGATCATTGCGTCACCCTATGTCCCCCGGCTCAGAGCCTGTCTTCGAACCCCCGTCGTTCGCGCGGCGCGCAGGCGGGGGTTCGCAGATAGGCTCTCAGGGGTCAGCCGTCGCCCCGGGCCGTGGCCAGCAGTTCCTCCGCGTGTGCCCGGGCCGTCTCGGAGTCCTCCTGGCCCGCCAGCATCCGCGACAGCTCCCGCACCCGGGCCTCGCCCTCCAGGACCTGGACTCCGGAGCGGGTCACCATTCCGTCGTTCGTCTTCTCGACGAGCAGCTGCCGGTCGGCGAAGGCCGCGACCTGCGGCAGATGCGTGACGACCACGACCTGCGCCGACTTGGCGAGGCGTGCCAGGCGCCGGCCGATCTCGACCGCCGCCTTGCCGCCGACGCCCGCGTCGACCTCGTCGAAGAGGTACGTGGGGACCGGGTCCGTGCCCGCGAAGACCACCTCGACAGCGAGCATCACGCGCGACAGCTCACCGCCCGACGCGCCCTTGGCGATGGGCCGGGGCGGGGCGCCCGGGTGCGGGGCGAGGAGCAGCTCGACCTCGTCGACGCCCGCGGGGCCGTACGCGACCGTGCGGCCGTCGACCTGCACGCCGTCGGACCCCTCGGGCACCTCCGTGCTGCTGATGGCGATCGACACGCGCGCGTGGGGCATCGCCAGCGAGGCGAGCTCCTCGGTGACGGCGGCGGCGAACCGCGACGCCGCCTCCTGCCGCGCGTCGGTCAACGCCTGCGCGAGCCCGGCGAGTTCGGTGCGCAGCGCGTCCCGCTCTGCGGTCAGCTCCCCCAACCGGTCGTCGTCGCCCTCCAGTTCGGTGAGGCGCGCCGCGCCCTCCTCCGCCCAGGCGAGCACGGCGTCGATGTCCGCGCCGTACTTCCTGGTGAGCTGCGTCAGCGCGGCCCTGCGCTCCTCGACGGCGGAGAGCCGCAGCGGGTCGGCGTCCAGGTCGTCGGCGTATCCGGCGAGCTCGCCCGCCACGTCGCCCAGCAGGATCCCGATCTCGCCGAGGCGGTCGGCGAGGGCGGACAGGGCGGGGTCGTGGGAGCGTACGGCTTCGAGGGCCCGCGAGGCGCCCGCGACCAGCGTCGAGGCGTCGACGACCTCGGGGTCCTCGGGGTTGCCCGCGAGCGCGGCGTGCGCGGCGGTGGCGGCGGAGGCGAGGGCCTCCGCGTGGCCGAGCCGCTCGGCCTCGGCCGCGAGTTCGACGTCCTCGCCCGCGCGCGGCTCGACCCCCGCGATCTCGTCGAGGCCGAAGCGGAGCAGATCCGCTTCCTGGGCGCGCTCCCGCGCGCGCGTGGTGATCTCCTCGACCTCGGTGGTGACGGCCCGCAGCCTGCGGTAGGCGGCCGTGTACTTGGCGAGCGGCACGGAGACCGCGTCGCCCGCGTACCGGTCGAGGGCGGCGCGCTGCCGGGCGGGCTTGAGCAGGCCCTGCTGATCGGTCTGGCCGTGCACGGCGACGAGGTCGTCGGCGAGTTCGGAGAGCAGGCCGACCGGCACCGAGCGCCCGCCCAGGTGCGCCCGCGAGCGCCCTTCCGCCGAGACGGTCCGGCTGATCAGCAGCGCGCCGTCGTCGAGTTCGGCCCCGGCCTCCTCGGCACGCACGACCGCCGCGGCGTCGGCGGGCACGGCGATGCGCCCCTCCACCACCGCCGACTTCGCGCCGATCCGCACCAGGGCGGGATCCGCGCGACCGCCGAGCAGCAGGCCAAGGCTGGTGACCACCATCGTCTTGCCCGCACCGGTCTCACCCGTCACGGCGGTGAAGCCCGGCGACAGCTCGACGACCGCGTCGTCGATGACTCCGAGCGACCGTATCCGCATCTCCTCCAACACGGACACGACCTTACGAGGTCCGGGGCCCGGTGTGCGACGGGCCCTGGCCTCCGGCCGTGAAGGCGCAGGTGGAAGCGGCGCATCCGCGGCCGCTGTCACCCGCTGGAGTGGAGGGGGGTGGGGTTATCCCCAGCAAGATCCACCAGCTCGCCGCATGGCTCCGCGCCCACGCCCGCGGAGACCATGATCCACATGGGAACAGGACTGGCACGGGCGGCGCTGCACGCGCACCGCCCGGCATTTGTGGGCACGGCCGTGGCCGCGCTCTTCGCGGCGACCGTCGTGAGCGCGTCGACGATGATGCTCGGTACGACGAGCGCCGACCGCGCCGGGCTCTCCGCATCTGCCCGCAGGCAGATCACGGAGAACGGCGTGGGCGACATGGCGATCGTCCTTCTGATCGGCTCCATCTACATGTCGATATTCGTGGTCGTCTCGACGATGGGCACGGCCGTCGCGCAGCAGCACCGCGAGCTCGCGCTGGTGCGTTCCATCGGCGCCAAGCCCCGCCAGGTCCGCCGCGCGGTGGCCGTCCAGGCCCTCGCCGCGTCGGTTCCCGCCGCGCTCGCCGGCTTCGTGCTCGGCGGCCTCGGAGCCCGGTGGTGGCACGCCGGCATGGTCGCCCACGGCCTGCTCCCCGCCGAGGCGACCTTCCGCTTCAGCTGGCTCGCCCTGCCGGTGTGTGTCGGCGTGGCCGTGGTGACGACGACCGTCGCCGCGCTCCTGTCCGCGCTGCGGTTCTCGCTGCTCCGCCCGGCCCGCGCCCTGAGCGAGGCCGCCACGGGCCGTCGTGGGCTCGGCGTCCTGCGGGCGCCGCTCGGCGTACTCGCGGTGGCGGGGGCCTGCTTCGTCTCCGTACTCCTGGCGGAGCAGCCCGCGGACGAGGCGAGCGAGGGCGCCTTCCTCGTCCTCATCCTCTTCTGCGTCGGCACCGGACTGCTCGGCCCGCGCATCATCGGCCCCGCGGCCTGGCTGGTCTCGGCGGCCCTCGGCCGGTTCGGCCCCAGCGCACGCCTGGCGATGCTCAACGTCCGCTCGCAGCCCCGCCGCTTCTCCGCCGCGGTCGTCCCGCTCGTCCTGGTCGTGGGCTTCGGCCTCACCAAGATCGGCATGCATACGACGGCCCAGCACCACACCGGCTCCGCGGGCAGCCCGGGCGAGGTCTGGCTCGACTACGTGGGCACGGGGCTGTACGCGGGCTTCGCCGCCATCGCCGCGGCGAACACCCTCGCCATGATCTCGTTCGAGCGCCGCCGCGACGTGGCGCTGCTGCGGGTCGTCGGCAGCCGACGGGGGCAGGTGGGGGCCATGGCGGCCTGGGAGGCCCTGGTCGTCGCGGGCACGGCGCTGCTGCTCGGCGGCGCGATCGCGCTCGGGACGCTGGCCCCGATCCTCAGCACGGCCTTCGGCTCGGCGCTGCCGTACCTGCCGTGGCCCGTACCGACGGGCGTGGCGGCGGGCACGCTGCTCCTCACCCTGCTGGCGACGGGCGTTCCTGTACAGGCGGCGACACGGAGGCGAGCGATCTCCGTGATCAGCTCGACGTAGAAGTCGGGGGCACAGAGGGCGCCCCTTCAGGGGCGCGGGGAACTGCGCGACCAGCCACAGACGGCCCGCACAGCACCACGCACCCCACCACCCCCGAGCAGGGCCTAGTGCGGCGCCCCGCGCCACCCCGACACGGGCAGCGCGAACTTCGCGACGAGCCGATCCGTGAACGACGCATGGTGCAGCCGAGCGAGCCGCACCGGCACCTCCCCCCTGCGCACCTCCACCCGCGCCCCGGAGGGAAGTTCCAGCGTCCGGCGCCCGTCGCACCACAGCACGCCGTGCGGTGTGTCCGGCTGCACCTCGACGGCGAGCACGGAATCCGGCGAGGTCACAAGGGGCTTGGCGAACAGGGCGTGCGCGCTGATGGGGACCATGAGCAGCGCCTCGACCTCCGGCCACACCACGGGCCCGCCGGCGGAGAACGCGTACGCCGTCGAACCGGTCGGGGTGGCGCACACGATGCCGTCGCAGCCGAAGCCGGTGACGGGCCGCCCGTCGATCTCCAGGACGACCTCCAGCATCCGCTCGGGCGACACCTTCTGCACGGCGGCCTCGTTCAGCGCCCAGTCGCGGTGCACGACGTCGCCGTTGCGGTGCACGACGACGTCGATCGTCATGCGCTCCTCGACCTCGTACGCCTTCGTGACCACCCGGTCGACGACCTTGTCGAGGTCGTCCCGCTCGGCCTCCGCGAGGAAGCCCACGCGCCCGAGGTTCACCCCGAGCATCGGCACCCCGGACGCCCGGGCGAACTCGGCGCCCCGCAGCAGCGTGCCGTCACCGCCGAGGACGACGATCAGCTCGCAGTCGTCGATGCACTCGGCGGTGGCCTCCTCGACCGTCTGGACCTCGGCGGGCAGCGTCAGGTCCACGGCCTCCGCGTCCAGGACCCGCACGCCGATGCCGCTGCGCAGCAGCCCCTGGACGACGAGCTCGGCGCTGCGGATGGCCGCGGGCCGTCCGGTGTGCGCGAGCAGGAAGACGGTACGAGTTCCGGTCTGGGTCACTCGGGTCTGGGTCAACGGGGCCCCTCCGCCACGGCACGGTCAACGTCCGCCGGGTCCAGCTCATCGGCCCCGGCGCGCAGCCACAGAAAGTACTCGACGTTCCCGGAGGGTCCGGGCAGCGGGCTCGCGGTCACGCCGCGCACCCCGAGTCCGAGCCCCCACGCCTGCCGTGCCACCCCGCGCACGGCGTCGGCCCGCAGCTCGGCGCTGCGCACCACACCACCGCTGCCGAGCCGCTCCTTGCCCACCTCGAACTGCGGCTTGACCATCAGGACGAGGTCCGCGTCGGGCGCCGCGCACCGCACGAGGGCGGGCAGCACGAGGCCGAGCGGAATGAAGGAGAGGTCCCCGACGACCACGTCGACGGGGATGTCGTCGATGGCTTCGAGCGTCAGCTCACGTACGTTCGTCCGGTCCTTCACGGTGACCCGGTCGTCGCTCTGGAGCGACCACGCGAGCTGGCCGTAGCCGACGTCGACGGCCACGACGTGCGCGGCGCCCGCGCGCAGCAGCACGTCGGTGAAGCCGCCGGTGGAGGCGCCCGCGTCCAGCGCGCGCCGCCCCTCGACGGTCAGGCCCTGCGGCACGAAGGCGGCGAGGGCGCCCGCGAGCTTGTGCCCGCCGCGCGACACGTAGTCGGGGTCGCTGTCGTCCTGCGAGACCACGATCGCGGCGGCCGTCTCGACCTGGGTCGCCGCCTTGGTCGCGACGGTCTTGCCGACCGCGAC
Source organism: Streptomyces sp. NPDC050732 (assembly GCF_040654255.1). Lineage (NCBI taxonomy): Bacteria > Bacillati > Actinomycetota > Actinomycetes > Kitasatosporales > Streptomycetaceae > Streptomyces > Streptomyces sp. NPDC050732. The sequence continues at coordinate 10,017 of NZ_JBFAHP010000010.1, read as the reverse complement.
CCGGCCTGCGGCGATCAGCTGGCTCGCGTGCTCGCGCGAGCGCGCGAGCTTCCTGCGGACGAGCTCGGCGTCGAGGCGGCGTCGTGCCACTCCTGCCACGTTCGGTTCAGCTCCTGTTGTCGTACGAGGATGATGGCGGCGCCCCGGTGGGTGCCGGTGGGCCGGGGCGTGCGTCGAGTGCGGTCAGCGCGTCGCGCAGGCCCCGGTGTACATCCTCGTACACCTCGACGTGGCCGTCCGTGGCGAGGTGGTCGGCATCACCGAGCCGGGCGAGGGAGGCGTCCACGTCGGCGTTGCCGGTGGGGGTGCGCTCGACGCCGAGGGGCGCGGGGGCGGCGGGGTCGTACGACGGCTCGTCCGGAACCTCGGGTTCCGGCCGCGCCGCCTCCCCTTCTCCGGGGCCCGCGTATGAGTCGCTCATGGCATGACGCTACCTCGTGGGCCTGGGGTACGGTCGATCACGATGGCGACCATGACGGAGTGCCGTACCGCACTCGACAGACTCTCGGACTCGCTCGCGTCCGCCGACGGCGACGTGCGCGGCGCCGCTGCGCTGAACCGCTCGCTGAGCTGCCACATCACCGACCTCGACGCCACCTTCACCGGCCGTCTTGAGAACGGCCGGATCACGGTGCTCGACGACCACCCGGGCCCGCCGCGCGAGAAGGCGGAGATCCGCCTCGCGATGACGGGCGACGACCTGGTGTCGATGGTGGGCGGCGAGCTCAACTTCGCGAAGGCCTGGGCCTCCGGCCGGGTCAGGCTGGAGGCGGGCTTCCGAGACCTGTTGAAGCTCCGGTCCCTGCTGTAGCTCAGGTCGCTGCTGTAGCTCAGGTCGCCGCCGCAACAGGGGCCCGCCGACCGGCGCGGGCGGCCGGGATCACCAGCGGTGTCCCCGTCTCCGGGTCGTCGATGACCCGGCACTGGATCCCGAAGGCCTGCTCGACCAGCTCCGCCGTGACGATCTCGGACGGCGGCCCCTCGGCGAGCACCGCGCCGTCGCGCAGCGCGATGAGGTGCGTGGCGTAGCGGGCGGCGTGGTTCAGGTCGTGCAGGACGGCGACGAGCGTGCGGCCCTGCTCCTCGTGGAGCTCGGCGCAGAGGTCGAGGACGTCGAGCTGGTGCTGGATGTCGAGGAAGGTCGTCGGCTCGTCGAGGAGCAGCAGGGGGGTCTGCTGGGCGAGCGCCATGGCGATCCAGACGCGCTGGCGCTGGCCGCCGGAGAGCTCGTCGACGTAGCGCTCGGCGAGTTCGCGCACCCCGGTCGACGCCATCGACTCCTCGACGATCCGCTCGTCGTCCTCCGACCACTGCCGCAACAGCCCCTGGTGGGGGTAGCGGCCGCGGGCGACGAGGTCGCCGACCGTGATGCCGTCGGGCGCGATGGACGACTGGGGCAGGAGGCCGAGCGTCTTGGCGACCTTCTTCGCCGGCATCGACTGGATGACGTTCCCGTCGAGCAGCACCCGGCCCGCGGACGGCTTGAGCATCCGGGACAGGGCGCGCAGCAGCGTGGACTTGCCGCAGGCGTTGGGGCCGACGATCACGGTGAAGGAGTTGTCGGGGATCTCGACGGACAGCTTCGACGCGATGACGCGCTGGTCATAGCCGAGGGTGACGTCGTCGGCGACGAGCCGGTTCACAGCAGCACGCTCCTGCTTCTGGTTCATGGGCTGGTTCGGGTTCGTGGCGGGTCCGGGGCGGGACTTCATATCCGTCCCGCCTTGCGCTGGGTGACGAGCAGCCAGAGCAGGTAGACGCCGCCGAGCACGCCGGTGACGACGCCGACGGGCAGCTGGTCCGCGCCGAAGGCCCGCTGCGAGGCCCAGTCCGCGACGATCAGGAGCGTGGCGCCCATGAACATGGCGGGCATGAGGTTGGGGCCCGGCGAGCGCGTGAGCCGGCGCGCCAGCTGCGGCGCGGTGAGCGCGACGAAGCTGACCGGTCCTGCGGCGGCGGTGGCGGCCGCGGTGAGCAGCACGGAGGCCGTCAGCAGGACGAGGCGGGTGCGTTCGACGCGTACGCCGAGCGAGTTGGCGACGTCGTCGCCCATCTCCAGCATCCGCAGCGGACGCCCGTACACGAGTACGAGAGGTACGAGGACGGCGCAGAGTACGAGCAGGGGCCACACCTGTTCCCAGTCGCGGCCGTTGAGGGAGCCGGTCATCCAGACCACGGAACGGGCGGCGTCGACGAAGTCGGCCTTGGTGAGCAGATAGCCGTTGATGGCCGTGATGAACGCGGAGACGCCGATGCCGACGAGGACGAGCCGGTAGCCGTGCACGCCGCGCTTCCAGGCGAGCAGATAGATGGCGAGGCCGGTGACGAGACCGCCGACGAGCGCGCCGCCCGCGACCTCGGCCGCGCTGCCCTGGAACAGGACGATCATGGTGAGCGCCCCGGCGGTCGAGCCCTGGCCGAGGCCGAGCACGTCGGGGCTGCCCAGCGGATTGCGGGCGATGGACTGGAAGAGCGCGCCGCCGAGCCCGAGGGCCGCGCCCACCAGGAGCCCGACCAGGACCCGCGGCAGCCGCAGGTCGTTGATGATGAACTCCTGCCCGGCGTCGCCGTCGCCGAGCAGGGTGCGGATGACGTCGGCGGCCGGGATGGGGAAGTCACCGGTGCCGATCAGGACGACGCTCGCGGTGAGCGCGGCGACCACGAGGAGGGTGACGACCACGGCCGTGCGGATGTCGAGCCGGACGGAGAGGCCACCCCTGGTGCGTATCGCCTTCACAGCTGGGCCACCTTCCGACGGCGTACGAGGAAGATGAAGACCGGCGCGCCGATGACCGCGGTCACGATGCCCACCTGGAGCTCCGAGGGCCGCGTCACGACGCGTCCGACGACGTCCGCGCCGAGCAGCAGGACCGGCGAGAGGACCGCCGCGTACGGCAGGATCCAGCGCATGTCGGGCCCGGTGAAGGAGCGCACGATGTGCGGCACCATCAGGCCGACGAACACGATGGGTCCGCAGGCGGCGGTCGCGGCCCCGCACAGCAGGGTCGCCGCCGCCATCGCCAGGACGCGCGTACGGGTGAGGTGGGCGCCGAGGGCGCGGGCGGTGTCGTCGCCCATGGCCATGGCGTTCAGCGGCCGGGCCAGGCCGAGGGCGAGCACGGTGCCGATCGCGAGGAAGGGCAGCACCTGCTCGATGGTGTCCATGTTGGCGGAGGCGAGGGAGCCGACCGTCCAGAAGCGCATCTTGTTGAGCGCCGCGCCGTCCATGATCATGACGGCTTGCAGATAGCCGTAGAGCGCCGCGCTGAGCGCGGTCCCGGCCAGCGCGAGCCGCACCGGGGTCGCTCCGCGCGAACCGCCGAGGAGGTAGAGCAGTACGCCGACGAGCAGCGCTCCCACGAACGCGAACCACACGTAGCCGCTCAGCGAGGTGACGCCGAAGAAGCTGATCGCGCTGACGACCGCGGCCGAGGCGCCGAGGTTGATGCCGAGCAGTCCGGGGTCGGCCAGCGGGTTGCGGGTGAGCGCCTGCAGGACAGCGCCGGAGAGGCCGAGTGCGACTCCGGCGAGGACCCCGAGGAGGCTGCGCGCGAGCCGCTCGCCGACCACGACGTCCGCGTACGTCCCCGTGTCGTGGAACAGCCCGTGCCAGACCTGGTCCATGGACATCGATTTGGCGCCGACCGCGACGCTCGTCAGGAAGACGAGCAGCAGGACGGCCACCGAGACGAGCAGCCCGACGCTGCGTATCGCCCGGCGTTCGGGGGGCGCGGGGGCGGTCTCCGCGCGGCTTCCAGGGGGACTGTCGACCAACACCGGGTTAGGTTAGCCTACCCTCGCACTCTACTTCGACGAGAGACTCCGACGAGAGAAGCACCACCCATGCACGCAGCCCGGCGCTCCCCGAGGCCCCCGCGATGACCGACTCCCCGTACCGGTACTTCGACGTCCAGGTGCTGCGCACCGAGCACGTCACCCCCGCCATGATCCGCGTGACCTTCGGCGGCGCCGAGCTGTCCGGCATGGCGGCGGGCGGCCCCGACCAGCGCATCAAGATCTTCCTGCCGCACCCCGGCCAGGACGGCCCGGTGATGCCGGACACCGGCTCCGGGGACACCGCCGACTGGTACGCCGCGTGGTGCGCCCTCGACCCCTCGGTGCGCGGCATCATGCGCACGTACACGACCCGGCAACTGCGCCGCGACCCGGACGAACTGATCGTCGACTTCGCCGTCCACGACCCGGTGCCCTCCCCCGCCGACGGCCCGGCGACCAGCTGGGCCAGGACCGCGCGCCCCGGCGCCCGCATCGGCGTCCTCGGCCCGGTCGAGGAGGAGAACGCGGCGTACGACTTCCGTCCGCCGCAGGACACCGACTGGCTGCTCCTCGCCGCCGACGAGTCGGCGCTGCCCGCCGTCGCGAACATCCTCGAAAAGCTCCCGCAGGGCATGCCGACCCGTGTCTGGATCGAGGTCCACGATCTCGCCGACCGCCAGGACCTGCCCACCGAGGCCGACGCGGAGATCCACTGGCTCACCCGGGAGGGCGCCACGACAGCCGCGATCCGCGGGGCGGACCTTCCCGAAGGCACCCCCTACGCCTGGATCGCCGGCGAGTCCGCGACCGTCAAGGCCGTCCGCCGCCACCTCGTCGGCGAACGCGGCATCGACCGCAAGAAGGTGTCGTTCTCGGGCTACTGGCGCAAGGGCACGACCACGGACCAGCTCATCGACAGCGGCGAAAGCGCCTGACGCCGAACCGCCACACCGGTACCGCGCCCGCCAGGACCCTCCTCCTGAGCGGGCGCTTCCCACCCCCGCCCACAAGCCACACAGCCCGCCACGGGCCCACGCCCCCGACGGAACCTCATAGCCCGATCCCGGGACAGCCCACTCGGCCACCGGCCGCACGCCACACAGCCAGCGCGGGCCCACATCCCCCGGCGGAACCTCACAGCCCAAGCCCGGGACAGCCCACTCGGCCACCGGCCGCACGCCACACAGCCAGCGCGGGCCCACATCCCCCGACGGGACCTCACAGCCCAAGCCCGAGCCCGAACCCGGGCCCGGGCAGCCCACTCCTCACGTCCAGCCCGCACACACCTTCACCGGCCACGCGCGCTGCGCATCCCAGCACGGGACCCACGCCCCCCCCGGCAGGGACTCACAGCCCCAGCCGGGGCAGCCAATTCCCCACATCCAGCCCGCACACACCATCACCCGCCACGCGCGCTGCACACCCCGGCACGGGACCCACGCCCGCCCCCGGCAGCGACTCGCAGCCGCCCCCGACACAGACTCACAGCCCCAGCCGGGACAACGCCTTCCCCGCGTCCAGCTCGCACGCGCCGTCGCCGGCCTGCGTCCAGGCCGCCGCGCACAGCGCCCGCAGCCCGTCCATGGCCTCGCCCTCGCCGTCCAGCGCGAGCTCCTCGCCGCGCACCGAGGCGGTCCACCCGCCGCAGCCGAACCCGCCCTCCACAGGCGTGACATCCGGCTGGCCGGTGAGCATGCCGCGCAGATCCGCGTCCACGTACGTCGGCCGGTGCTCGGGCCGCGCGGCCAGCAGCTGCGCGCCGTCCGTGACACCGGTCAGCACGAGCAGCGAGTCCACCTCTCCGTTGAACGCCCCTTCGATGTCCGTGTCCAGCCGGTCGCCCACCACCAGCGGCCGCTCAGCGCCGGTCCGCAGGATCGTCTCCCGGTGCATCGGGGGCAGCGGCTTGCCCGCGACCTGCGGCTCGGCACCTGTCGCGATCCGGACGACCTCGACCGCCGCCCCATTGCCGGGCGCGATACCTCGGGCGCTCGGGATCGTCAGGTCCGTGTTCGAAGCGAACCACGGCACCCCGCGCGCGATCGCGTAACAGGCCTCCGCGAAGCGCCCCCACGCCATGTCCGGCCCCCCGTACCCCTGCACGACCGCCACCGGGTCGTCATCGGCCGAGTCGACCGGCTCCAGGCCCCGCTCGCGCAGCGCGACCCGCAGCCCCTCACCGCCGATCACCAGCACCCGCGCCCCCTCGGGCACCTGCTCACTCACCAGCCGGGCCACGGCCTGCGCCGACGTGATGACGTCCGAGCCATCGGTCGCGATGCCCAGCTCCGTCAGATGCTCCGCCACCGCGTCCGGGGTGCGCAGCGCGTTGTTCGTGACGTACGCGAGGTGCATCCCGCTGTCCCGCACCGTACCCAGCGACTCCACCGCGTGCGCGATGGCCCGGCCGCCCGCGTACACCACCCCGTCCAGGTCGAGCAGAGCCGTGTCATAGACCTCACTCAGGGCCCGACCGCTGCCCTCCGGCCGTGTCCTCGCGCCCTTGTCGGCACTGCGGCCCGCGGTCTGGCTCATTACACATCGCTCCTCGCTCGATCCCACTCCCCCGATCATCGCTCATGCCACTGACACACATACGATGCCCTAATGAACACAGCGGGTCACACCGACGACAGCGGCCTCGACCTGATCCCGTTCCGGGGCGTGCGCTACGTCCCCGAACGGGTCGGCAGTCTCGCCGCGGTGACCTCACCCCCGTACGACGTGGTCGTACGCCCGGACGGCCTGCTGCACCTGGAGTCCGCCGACCCGCACAACATCGTCCGGCTGATCCTCCCCCAGGCGACCTCCCCGGCCGCCCGCAACCAACAGGCCGCGGCCACCCTCCAGACGTGGCTCGCCGAGGGCATCCTCGCCCCCGACACCGAGCCCAGCCTGTACGTCTACGAACAGCGCGACAGCGACATGCTGCAGCGCGGCGTCATCGGCGCGCTCCGCCTGTCGCAGGCAGCGGACGGCATCGTCCTGCCGCACGAGGGCGTCATGCCCCATGTCGTCGAGGACCGCGCCGCCCTGATGCGGGCCACCTCCGCCAACCTGGAGCCGCTGCTCCTCACCTACCGCAGCGACAACGACAGCGACGACGGGCACGGGTCCGGGCACCCCGGGCCCAGCGGCGCGAGGGCCGTCATCGAACGGACCGCCCAACGCGAGCCTCTCCTGTCGACCACTACGGAGGACGGCTTCCACCACCGCCTGTGGTCCGTCACGGACCCCGCCGAGATCGCCGAGATCCAGTCGGACCTCTCCCACCACCAGGCCCTGATCGCGGACGGCCACCACCGCTGGGCGACCAACCTACGCCTCCGTGCGGAGCACCCGTCACCGAGCGCCTGGGACTACGGCCTCGTCCTCCTGGTGGACACCGCCCGCTACCCGCTGCGAGTCCGTGCCATCCACCGCTACCTCCACAGGCTGCCAGTGGCCGACGCTCTCCAGGCCCTCGGTGACTCCTTCCGCATACGTACGGTCGAGGGCCCGCTCGACCACGCCCTCGAAGCCCTGGCGGAGGCCGCGGCGAAGAGCAATGCCTTCGTCCTCGCAGGCGACGGAGCCTTCCACCTCGTGGACCACCCGTCCCCTGACCTCCTCGCCCGGACGATCCGGGACGACCGCCCGGAGGCCTGGCGCACCCTCGACGCGACGGTCCTGCACTCCACCCTGCTCGACCACGTGTGGCAGATCCCCGACACCCCGGAACACATCGCGTACATCCACGACACCGCGGCCACGGTCGAGAAGGCGGAGCGCGACGGCGGCACAGCGGTCCTGATGCACCCGGTCCGCGAAGAGGTGGTCCGCGACCTGGCCCGGCAGGGCGTCACGATGCCCCGCAAGTCGACATCCTTCGGCCCGAAGCCGGCGTCGGGCCTGGTCCTGCGCGACCTCGCGTTCTGACCCCGAACACGCAAAAGGGCGGGCCCCCTCCAGGGGAGCCCGCCCTTTATTGCCTTTCGGCCTACTACTTACTGCCTACGTCAGTCCTTCTCGCGCTCGTCGACGTCAACGTCGACGTCGCCATCGTCAAGGCTGTCGGCGTCGCCGACCGACTCAACAGCGCCTTCGTCGTCGCCCAGGGCGTCCACGAACTCGACGCCGTCCAGCTCGGCGAGCCGGTCCGAGGCGTCGGTGCTGCCGTCCTTGTCGGACTCGATGACCTTCGCGAACCACTCCCGCGCCTCGTCCTCGCGTCCGGCCGAGAGCAGCGCGTCGGCGTACGCGTACCGCAGTCGCGCGGTCCAGGGCTGCACGGAGTTCGACGCCAGCTCGGGGCTCTGCAGGGTCACGATGGCCGCGTCGATCTGGTCCATGTCGCGGCGGGCTCCGGCGGCGACGAGCCGCATCTCGACCTGCCCCGCCTTGTCGAGCTTGTGCACCTCGGGGGCGCCCGCCATCTCCAGTGCCTTCTCGGGCCGGCCGAGCCCGCGCTCGCAGTCCGCCATGACGGGCCACAGCTCGACGCTGCCGGTCATCCGCCGGGCGGCCCGGAACTCGGCGAGCGCCTCGCTGTACTTCTGGTTCGCGTACGCGGCGAAGCCGGCGGCCTCGCGCACGGCGGCGACCCTGGAGGCCAGCCGCAGGGCGATCCGAGAGTAGGCGTAAGCCTGCTCGGGGTCCTCGTCGATGAGCTTGGCGACCATCACCAGGTTCTTGGCGACGTCCTCGGCAAGCCCCTTGGGGAGGCTCTGCAGCTCCTGTTGTACGTCCTTGTCGATCTCGTGACCCGTGACGTCCTCGGGGATCGGCAGCCGCCGGATGGGCTCGCGGTCACGGTCCCGGTCGTCGCGCCCACCACGGTATCCACCGCGGTCGCCGTCACGCCGGTCGTCGCGCCCACGAAACCCACCGGGGCGCCCGCCACGGTCGTCACGGCGCGGCCCACGCCCACGGTCGTCACGGCCGCGGTCGTCCCGCCCGCGGTAGCCACCGCCACCACGGTTGTCGTCGCGCCCACCACGGAACCCACCGCGGTCCCCGTCCCGACGGTCGTCACGCCGGTCGTCCCTGCGCTCGTACGGCCGGTCGTCACGACGCGGACCGCTGCTCGGCCGCTCATCACGACGGAACCCACCGCGGTCACCGCCGCGGTCGTTGTCCCGACGGTCATCGCGCCGGTCGTCGCGCCGGAAGGCGGGACGGTCACCGTCACGCCGGTCATCGCGGCCACGGAAGCCACCACGGTCACGATCATCACGACGCGGACCGCTGCTCGGCCGCTCATCACGACGGAACCCACCTCGGTCGCCGTCGCGGCGGTCATCGCGGCCGCGGAAGCCGCCACCACGGTTGTCATCGCGACGGAAGCCACCGCGGTCGTTGTCACGGCGGTCATCACGACGATCGTCCCTGCGATCGTCGCGCCGGTCGTCACGTCGGAAAGCGGGACGGTCGCCATCGCGGCGGTCGTCGCGCCGGAAGGCCGGACGGTCACCGTCACGACGGTCGTCCCGGCCACGGAAGCCACCACGGTCACGATCATCACGACGCGGACCGCTGCTCGGCCGCTCATCACGACGGAACGGGGGGCGCCCACCGCGGTCCCGGTCGCCCTCGCGACGGTCGCCCCGGCTGTCGTCGCGACCCCGGTAGCCACCCCCGCGGTTGTCGCCACGGCTGTCACCCCGGTTGCCGTCACGGCGGTCGTCGCGGCCACGGAAACCACCACGGTCTCCACGGTCGTTGTCACGACGGGGAGCCCCGCGGTATCCGCCCCGGTCACCACCGTCCCGGCTGCGCTGCTCGCGCTCCGGTCGCTCGTCGGGAGAGTTGGGGGACATCGGTGACTCCTAGTCTTCGGTACCGCAGTCATTCTCGCGCAGCCTGCAGGCCGGCGCGCTTCGACAAAAACAAAAGGACCCTTGGTCCCAGCGTGGACGCTGGGACCAAGGGTCCTCCAAAAATTGTTCGGCGGCGTCCTACTCTCCCACAGGGTCCCCCCTGCAGTACCATCGGCGCTTTGAGGCTTAGCTTCCGGGTTCGGAATGTAACCGGGCGTTTCCCTCACGCTATGACCACCGAAACCCTATGAAATATCCTGATCAAAGACAGGATCTCAAACAGGGCAGCGAACAAGCACACTTTTCAATTTGATAGTGACGCTGTTCAGCCGACACAACTGTTCGTTGTTTCAGAACCAACACAGTGGACGCGAGCAACTGAGGACAAGCCCTCGGCCTATTAGTACCAGTCACCTCCACCCGTTACCGGGCTTCCAGATCT
>NZ_JBFAHP010000009.1:0-223736 GCF_040654255.1 Streptomyces sp. NPDC050732 | reverse complement strand
CTTCGCTCTGCCTCCGGCAGCCGAATACTCGCGGCCTCCGGCCGCTCCGTTTCGCGCGTCCCCGCGCGAATTGCCCGCCTCCGGCGGCATGTTGTGGAATGGGCCTCCGGCCATTCCACAACATGCGTTCCTCCGGAACGAAAAGAGATGTGAAAAGTTTGGGTGCCTCCGGCACTCACTTCCGGATGGGATTCTAAATACTCCGTATTTAAGATGAAGTTGACTTACCATCAGGCCTTATGGCCTGACCTTTTTTAGTGAATGCGATTCCCTCCGGGAATCACTAGGGAATTTCCAATTCCCTTCATCTGGTACATCATTTCCGGGAGAGATAAGCAAACTCCCGGAAATGCAAGGGTGGTTGGCCCTCCGGGCCAACCACATCGGACAGAGCCGCCAGGGGCGCCCTCCGGGCGCCGCTGTGGATCTGCGGCGCCCTCACAGGCTCGGCGCCCGGGCGCGGCACCCTGGAGCCGCGCAATACCTCCATCCCCCTCCCGAGCCCGGAGGCTGGCCATGTTCACCGCGTCCGCTCACCCCCCATCATTCAACGGGCACGGGGGCAGGGGTAGCAGAGGGGATGTCAGCGGGCCGACCATGCCCGGATAGCGTCGCCTACCTGCGGTGCCATCTGGGTCCCCTGCAAGTCGCCGCAACACCCATTGCAACCTCTATCGCAACGCCGTGGCGCAACATCCAGCGCAACCCGTAACGCAACAAGGGGTTCCCCCCGCGCCAGTGAAGACACTAATATTTGAAGTACTGGGGTGGCGCCCCCAGGAACCGCAAGGGACCAACGAAGGGGAAGACGTGGAGATCCAAATCTCTGGCGGAATCGTCCGGCGGGTGCGCGGAGGTATGGACGCGCCCATGAACGGCCTTGCAATCCAGGCTCGTACAGTCGCGAACTTCCTGCCCCTGCTTTGCCAGCGCGCAGGGGCGAAAATCGTCCACAACTCCGACGCGAATTACACCGGGATTCGCTTCGACACCAAGGTCGGCCCGGTCGTGCTGGAAATGCCAACGGGGGACGGCTCTTACCGGCTCGTGCACGAACTCATCGAACCGGACACGAACGGGCGCACTGAAGTTGAGATGCGTCGATTCCCGCAGATCTACAAGCCTCAAGGAGTCGCGCACATCACGGCTGAGTTCCTCCGGTCGCGCGGATTCCTGAACTAGTCCGTGCGCGGGGGCGCCCCGGATGGGGCGCCCCCTTCCATCCGCCATCACGGAAAGGGAAAGGCAAGCAGTGAATAACACACGAAGTGCGGAGCAGGTCGAGGAAGCCGGAGCGCCTCTCACCGACGCCGAGCAGGACCAAGCCGGTTATGCGCTGCGGCAGCTCGCCCGCAGCAGGACCGACCCGGACGCCCTGAAGATCCCGCAAGAGCAGTTGGATATGGTCCGGCCGTTCTTCGAACTGGGTTGGGCCCTGGGGGTACGCACCGGTCACACCGGTCCGGCCATGGCCGGTGTGCCGGTAGATCGCGCTACGGTCGCGCACGCGTGGGGCATGCTGCGATGTGTGCGGGTGGTGCCGCAGCTCGCCGGACCGGTGGTGTGGCAAAAGGTCAGGTATCACGGCAGCCTGACACAGCGTCACGGCGCCTACTGGGTCTACGCGATTCACACGTACACCGCGCCGTTCAGTGAGGTACCCGAGTCGCGCTATGACCTGTGTGACCTGCGTGGTGTCGGGGCGGTCAAGAACGTGCGGCGCATGAGTCTTACGCCGCTGCATCAGTTCCGCGCGCTTGCCTAAGGCGCAGGTCAGGGGGTGGGTTCACCCCACCGAAAGAAACACTATTATTGCAGTTGTTCGGGGGTGGTGGCCCCGCCCCCGAGCCCGCAGAAACCAACGTCGAAGGGGAACGGCAGTGGCAGACCAGGAAGCCCGGCAGATGCTGCCGGAGGTGCAGAAGTACCTCGAGACCGTCGAAGCGGCCGCCACGGCTCGCAACGCGGCCATCAGCGCGGCAGAGAGTAGGTACCCGGAGCGGTACAGCTCCAACGAGGACGGTCGGCGCCAGTACGCCGCATACGTCAAGCAGGTCAACAACGCCTATGAGGCTTGCCGCGTCACCTGGGAGGCCGCCTGGGAGGCCCTCAAGGCATCCAGTGATCCGCTGGTGAAGTGGATCGCCGAGAACTGCGCGGAGTACCGGGGCGAGGCTCGGCACGTCCTGGCAGCCCTTCCTGCCACGGTCGATGAGCTGGATGATCTGGCGGACACGCAGGGCTGGTGCGGGGTCTGGGGCGAACTCCTTCAGCGGGCCATTGACGCCGGTGTCGCACCCGGCGTCAATCCCCCGAGTCCGGCCAGGAAAGCTGTCTTCGAGCAGATCGATCAGGAAAGCTGCTGTGGCATAGGGCTGATGGCCCAGCGACGCATCAACAAGGCGCTGGACGCCCTGATGCAGGAAGCCCTGGCGGCTCAGGCCAGCACCACAGAGCCCCCGGCGTGACCGAGACGGGACAGCAGCCGCCTGAGCGCGAGTTACAACAACACCGAACCGCCGCGCCCTGCTTCCCCCACCCCGGCAGGGCGCGGCACCCCGGCGGACCTCCTGTCCGTCCGGCGGGGCGCCGTCCCGGCAGCCACACCCGTCAGCAGTGCCGAGAGGGGCGAGGCGCGCGAACAGCCGGGCCCCGGGTCCTCAGGGACCGCGGCCAAGACTGCAGCAGCAGCCGCACCCCGGTTGCCCCCTGGGGTGCCGCTCACCGCCCCCGCCCCGCGCCGGCGGTCGAGTCCCCTCTCCTCGGAGCAGCAGTGCCTGCTACGGATGCCCAGCTGCCAACTCGGACATGCACGCAGTTCCGGCCTGCCGTGGTCGGCGCCTGCTGAGGCTGAAGAACTCCAGCTCAGGGGTGGGTTCACCTCCGACCTAGACACACTATTATTTACATTTGGAAGCGGTGGCCCCGCTCCCGAACCCGCAGAAACCAACGTCGAAGGGGAACCGTGAGCATCACCGACGTAAACACCGCGTTCGCCGCCGAGAAGGCCGCACAGGTCGAAGCCGTCCGCGAACAAGAGCGCGCCCTGCAGGCCCGTGTCGATCGGGGCGAGGTCCGCATGATCGGCTCCGACCGGTACGAAGTCCTCACCGGCTGGGACCGGGGCGAGACGTTCACCGTCTCGCGCAACACCGAGGGGCAGATCCAGCAGATCATCGCCAACCACGGGCTCGACAGGCAGGCGGACGGGGCCATCGCCCTGTACACGTCCTCCCCGGCCTGGCACGGCCTCGGTCAGGTCATCCCCGGAGGCACCACGGACATTGACGAGGTGCTGCGTCTGTCCGGGCTCGACTTTGAGGTCACCACGGTGCCCGCCCTGTACGAGTGGCAGGGCGAGATGCGCGAGCACGCCGACCAACAGCACACCGTTCGCACCGACACCGGCGCCGCTCTCGGTGCGGTCGGCTCCCGCTACACACCGATCCAGAACCGGGCGGGGTTCGTCTTCCTGCAGGAACTGGTGAGCCGCTATGACGTGGTGTGGGAGTCCGCCGGACTCCTGCGCGGCGGGAAGCGCGTGTTCATCTCCATCCGCCTCCCGGAGGCGGTCACCGTGGATGCCGACGGCATCAGCGACATCGTGGTCCCGTACATCGCCGTCATGAATGACCACTCCGGCAACGGCCAGTTCCAATGCGTCGTCACCCCCTGGCGCCCTGTCTGTGCCAATACCGAGCGGTTTGCCGTCCGTGACGCCGTCACCCGCTGGGCCGTCCGGCACACCGCAGGAGCCACCAGCCAGATCAAGGAGGCCCGCCGCACCCTGGGCCTCTCGTCCCAGTACTTCGAGCGGTTCGCCGATGAGGAAACCGCGCTGGCCCGCACGGACATCGCCATCGCCGACTTCCACCAGACGATTGCCGACCTGTGGCCCCTCGACCAGGACGCCTCCAGCCGGAAGCGGACCAACCACGCCACCCGGCTGGACGCCCTCGACAAAGCATTCCGTACCGAGAGCGAACGCGTCGGACGGACCGCCTACGCGGCCGAGCGTGCCATCACCGGCTACCTCGACCACGTCACCCCCAGGCGCCCGCCGCAGTCCATGACCGAGGAAATCGCACGCGCCACGGCCGTACTCGAAGGCGCCGACGACGAGATCAAGAACAGGGCCCACCGGCGCCTGCTCCAGCTCCGCACCCGCTGAGTGCCGAAACCGGCAGCCTCAGCTGACAGACCCCCGTGCGGGCCAGGAACCTTCCCCGAGCCCGGCCCGCACGGGCCAGCCTTTTCCGGGGCCGCGAAGCGCGCGTTGCCACCCCGTTCAGGGAGGACGGAGCGTGCCCGCCCCCGCAGCGGCGGCGCGACGCGTCTGCGCAGCGGACCCCGGGCCTACTAAACGCCTGTTGGTCCCACGGGAGCAGTGCGGCCGGCCTCCGAAGCTCACCGCCCCTCCACAGCACGACCCGGTACGCAGGTAGGGCCGTTCAAGGACCCGACGGCAGGGGCTGCACCTGATGCCCCAGCCTGACGACGCCCTTCCGCGGCCCGCCGCATCCGCACCAGCTGCCGGGCAGCTGGCCCTCCTATCCCCGGTGACTTCGCCGAATGCCTCCAAGCGACGGTGTACCTGATCAAGTCCGCCGCGGACACGCCCTGGCGCAAAAGACGGCAGAGACAGAGACACCCACCGCCGTCATGTGTGCCTGCGCGAACCATGTCGCGCGCCGCAATGACCCGCCCGACATCCTCAACGTCCCCACCAGCGCGGCACCCCGCCCGGTTCCGCTTCCTCATACAGTGGGCAGTCCGAGGGCCAGGTGGACCGCTGCACATAGTTCGTACCCGGCCTGGCTGTTGATGCTGGCTGACCTCCCTGCTCGCAGTCCCCCAGATCGCTGGCACTCCCCGCCGACACTCAGTTCCTGATTGGAATCCTGGGAAGCGCAGGTCAAGGCCGCTTTGTGATCCGTGGGGCAGAAGTCGCCGTTCCGAAAAAGCGTCTCGGTGACAGTTGTTCGGAACGGCTCGCGCATCCGTAGTAGGCGCTTGGCCGGGAAGGCCGATGATCACGGTGATGCCCGTGTTCTTCCAGGCCGGTCCAGCTACCGGTACAGCCTCTCGTGCTCCGGCAAGAGCACGGATGCACTGTGGCGGAGGTATCCAATCAGGCACTTAAGCTAAGGGCTTTCACGAGAACCGCCCTCCGGCGGCGGCCGAGGTTCCAGACCACCGCACGGGCGGGAATGCGCCAGAGCGGCCCAAAGCGACACCGGACTCATGTTCGCCGTACGAGCATTCCCTTGTCGCTCGGGCCGACCGGCCGACACTCACAACTGAGGGCTTCTCGCCCCAGGACGGACAGGAATCGCGCATGTTCCGACTCAGACGACTGCGTGCCCTCTCGGCCGTGGTTGGCCTCGCTGCCATCGCGGCACTGGTCACCGGCACCGGAATCGCCCAGGCGCAGGACGAGGCCACGGCGCTCAAGCGCGTCCACAACGCCATGCAGATAGCCGATCCGTCCAATCCGGACGCCTTCTGCACGATCGGCGCGGTGGGCACGGATGATTACGGGCGCAAGATCGCTATCTCGGCGGGCCACTGTGGGGGCGGTCCGAACGCTGATCGCGAGATCCACGAGAACAACTACCCCGTCTACGACCGAAAAGACTTCGCATTCGGCCCGATCGGGTACGTACGGTACTTCAAGAGCCCCGAAGGGTCGACGATAGGACACCCGACCAAGGACTACATGATCATTGAATTGGTCCCGGAGGTCACGCCCTCGTCGCAGGGGCCGAATCTGAAGCAGACCGGGCAACTTGAGGTCCCCGGCGGAAAGCCCAGCCCAAACGCGATGAGCCCCGCACGCGCCGACGAGCGTCTGCTGGGCGCTGGCCTCTTCGACAACAATGAGCTTGTGGTCTCTGGCCAGTTGGGCGTCTGGTACGGCCGCATAACGAACAACTCGAACGGCATCTACCAGTCCTTCGCGCATCACGATGCCGGAGACTCTGGTGGCCCGGCCATCTGGCATGTGCCGGGCACCCCCTACCCCGCCGAGGCCAACGGCTTCCAGGCGGAGGGGCCTTGGGCCGGCATCACCAAGGCGCGCGTCCTCCACTTCCCGTTCTACGTCTACACCAGCTCGGCTAACATCCTCGCCGACCTACGAGCCCGCGACGCCGCCGACCCCGCCGACGTCTACGGAGCAGGCTTCGAGGTCACCACCAACACCTGAGCTGAGTGCCTGATTGGAATCCTGGGAAGCGCAGGTCAAGGCCGCTTTGTGATCCGTGGGGCAGAAGTCGCCGTTCCGGAGAAGCGTCTCGGTGACGGTTGTTCGGAACGGCTCGCTAGGCGCTTGGCCGGGGAGGCCGATGATCACGGTGATGCCCGTGTTCTTCCAGGCCGGTCCAGCTACCGGTACAGCCTCTCGTGCGTGCTCCGGCAAGAGCACGGATGCACTGTGGCGGAGGTATCCAATCAGGCACTCAGCGGCGGTGGCACCCTTCTGCTCGCCGAGGCCACCCGCACGCCGCCAACGAACCCTGTTCAGCGCTGCAATGACCACGGAGCCGCCGCAGCCAGTCCGGGGAACCCGCAGGTGAAGGGGTAGGTTCACACTCACCCAAAAGACACTAGTATTTGTCGTGTGAGAGGGGCGTCCCTCTTCCACCCCACCCATATCCCGCCCGGGCCGAGCGAAGAAGGCATTGTGCCGGGGCAGTTCATGTGCACCCGCAGCACCGGACAGTGGTCCACGCGCTCGCCGTACCGCTACCGCAGGCCCGGCCCGTACGGCCGCCCCCGCCACCGTCCCGCCCGGTGCGGAAGACACCCTGATCATGCGTTGGCTGATGAGCCTCGGTGAGCGCACCCGGCAAGCCGACAACCCCGTCCCCTGATGCCGGACCTGTACACCCAGCCGTCCTGGCCGCTCCTGACCAGCCGCCCGAACACAATAGGGAGCACACCTTGGCAACCTTCGACCACATCACCCACGAGCGCTGCGACGAGTTGGGCCGCGCCCTCACGGCGGCCAGTCTGCCCTGGACAGACAACGGCCGTCAGGACAACCCCGCCCTCTTGACCTACACCGCTACCGACGCTCATGGCCGCGAGTGGTGCATCAGCCCGGCCACCAGCAACCAGATCGTCCCGTCCCGTCCCGCGAGTATCTGGCAGGCCCGGTCCGCCGAGCTGATGCACCAGACACGGCCCATGTCCGCACAGGCAGTCGTCGACCACATCCGCAACTCCCCGACGCCCCGGCCCTCCGAGAACCGCCAGGACGAGCCCCTCGACGAGCGAGCATGCGTGCGGCAAAGCCCTGTACGCACCGAGCGCCAGACCATGCGGCGCGCCCTGCGACGCGAGATCACCGGAACCATAGGCCTGCTCGCCGACGAACACGATTTCCGTGCCATGCGGCGTTACCGGAGCTTCGCCTTCGACGACTGCGCGGCCTACTGGAACGCGGTCGAGGAGCTTCTCAAGGCGCGCGCCTCCCGGGGCATCTACACCACGGTGGCTCTCTTCGACCCGCAGGAGTATGCCGACTTCTGCGCCGACTCCGGCCTGGCCCCGGACGCCCCGTCCAGCCGGACCCGCTTCACCGCCGAACTCGCCATCATGGGCCCGGTCATCCCGTACGACGGCCAGCCGCTGTCCGAGCTGATCCCTGTCCTGATCGACGAAACGGTCCGCCAGGCCACCTGGGAGTACGCCTCCACAGCCTTGGCCCGCCTCGGCAACTGCGCCACCTGCGGCGAGGACATCGGTCGAGCAGCCTTGGCCCGTGCCGTGGAGCTCCTCTCCCGCATCCTCGACACGGCCCGGTCGGGCAACCACTCCCTCGTCTGCAGTGTGAGGGCGGCAGCGGCACCCGAACCCCTCATCTCCACCCTCCACGCAGCTACCGACGCCGACAGCACCGCGCCACTCGATGAAGCCGAAGTCCTCGAATTCACCACGGTTTTCGCCTTCGGCCTTGCGAGCCGGAGCCCAGGCGGGCTCGTCATGCGCACCACCGCCCCGAACACCACCGACCGGGCCTGCGGCTGGCGGTTTCGCGGGGGGCACCTTGAAGCCCTCACGGCAGGCGAGGTCTTCGACGCATACTGCACCGACATCGATTCGGGCGATCCCATCCCGCCGGAGCCAGCCGTCGACTACTGCGCGGCGCCCGATCTCGGGCAAGAGCGCCCGAAGCCGGGCCACCACCATTGAAGGGCCTCCGGAACACCTTCGGCCGCCTGCCTGACGCGCACAGGCGGCCGAAAAACCGCAGGTCGGGCGAGGGTTCACACCACCACTTCTCCGACCACGAAGAGTTCCATGGGCGAGTTGGCACAAAGAAAGGTGTGTCACTCATCCCCCGCCGACCGGCCTCCCTCCCCCTTCCAGTCTTGGGAGTTGCCGTGCTCCGACCGCTGATCCGCGCCCTGCGACCGGCCCGTCGGCGCATTACCACTCGCCGGGTTATGGCCAAGGTCGCGGTCCTGCCGTCCACGGCGCGCGAGACGTGCGGCCACGACGTCCGTGCCGGGGAGGCCATCGCCTACAACCGCGGTCGCGTCGCCGCCGCGACCGCCGTCGTCCTCTGCCGCAGCGGCTGCACGCTGCCGGTACACGACCTCGGCCTGGACGACGCCGTGCCCGCCCTCCGCCCCGATCTGGGGAACCTGCGCGGCCATCCGCCCCGTCCTCGCCGTCCTGGGAGCCGACGACTCCCTCCCGCTGACCCTCACACGCCATGCGGGGCGCCGGCCTGCGGGCCGACGCCCTGACCTGTACCGCCATCCAACCGACAGCAAGCCCGTCGACACGCTCGACCCGCGCCGAGGCGGATGGCGTCACCAAAGAGAGCGCTCACGATCCAGATCCCGTCGGCATTGAGGAAAGAAGGAAGCATGAGCAATAAGCAGACGGCCGCCGCGTTCACGGACACGGCGGCCGCCCGCCTCGCGGGCCAGATGATCGCCTCCATCAAGGCGGCCTCTCAGCGGATCAAGCAGGGGCCGGACGCCGACGGCACGCCGTGGGGCCCCGAGCACGCCGGGTACGCGCTCCTGCACTCGCTGGACCGCTGCACGGACGACCTGCAGGACCTGGTCAAGAAGAAGGGGTGGACGCTCCAGCAGACCGAGGTGCCCCGCACCTGGGGTACGCGGCGCGTGAAGGTCCACGCCCTGGAGACCGACGACATAGTGAACATCAGCGGCCGCTGGACCGAGGTGCGCGACGTGTGGGGTACCGAGGAGGGCCAGGACCCGGCCGAAGACCTAGGCGAGGACCACGACGACGTACCGAAGATCCGGGAGATCCTCGACCCGGCGCTGCCATACACGCGCCTTGCGCTGCGGGTGATCGACCCCGAGCGGTCGTTCCCGCACGAGATCGTGTGCGCGGTCATCGGCTTTGACTATCAGGACCTGGTCACGATGCAGGTTCCGGCGGTGCTCCATGCCTGACGAGGACCTGTTCGAGCCAGGCACCGCCTGCGTCACGAAGAAGATGCGCCCGCCGGCCTGCGGGAGAACGATGTCGTGACCGTCGACGGCATGTGCACATGAGCGGCGCAGGAACAGGGGCGCGCAGTGTCAGGCCGGTACAAGGCCGCTGTCCATTGCGCCCGTGCCGCCGCAGAGCACAGTGGCGGCCGGTTCCCTGTCCGGCCGCTGCGCAAAACGCCCTGGGGGCCCACTCCAGGAAGCCGCGTTTTCGCGGGTCAGAAGGTATCTAGACCCTCCAACAAGAAACACTATTATTTAACTTAAAGCGAGGGGCCCCTCACCCCCTCGCTGATCAGGCAAGGAGAAGGAGATCCCCATGGCCACCGCTGCCTCGGTCCCGGCCGACACCCCGGGTATCCACGAGGAGAACGTGCCTCAGTACGTCTATCTCGACCCGGCGCTGATTCTGCGTGATGAGCAGAACGCCCGCGAGCACGACACCGAGCCGGACCAGGAACTGATCGCCTCTGTCAAGGAGATCGGCGTCCAAGACGCCATCAGCGTCCGGCCCCTGCCCGACGGCACCTACGGTGCCTTCAAGGGCTGGCGCCGCGTCCAGGCGCAGCAGATCGCCAACGCGGCCGCTGAAGAGGACGGCCGCCCGGTCCGCAGGATCAAGGCGTACGTGCGCGACGACCTGGTCGGGCGGGACGGCTGGACGCGGTTCCTGTCCCTGGTGGAGAACAAACACCGCGAAGGGATGAGCGAGCGCGACATCCTGCGATCCCAGGAACTGTCCCTGATCGACATGAGCGACATCGAGCGGCGCCAGGCCGCCAGGGCCCTGGGGGTGGGCCGTAATGCCGCCACGCACGCCAAGGCTGCGCAGAGGCTCGACGACGCCGCGCTGCGCCGGGCGGCGGCCGGAGGCATGGACCTGGAGCAGACTGCTCAGCTCGCCGAGGTCGAGTCCATCACCGGTGCGGAGCGCCGTCTGCTCGCCGCTCTCCGGCGTGACCAGGAGGAGGGCCAGGGCGGGCGCGGGCACTGGGATCAGGAACTGGCCCTGCTGCGCGCCGAACATGACTACGTCGCCGAGCGCAAGAAGGTCCTGGCGAAGCTGGAACAGGAGGAGATCCCGGTACTGCGGGCGGCTTCGTGGGGAGAAAGGGACCCCTCCAAGCCGCTGTCCCAGCTCACCACCGGTCTGGGGAATCTGCTCACCGAGGAGAACCACCGCCGGTGTCCCGGTCACAGTGCCCGGCTGGATGAGGAGAACAGGCCGGTCTGGCACTGCGCCCGGCCGGACGAGCACGGTCACAAGGTCCGGCCGCAGCCCAAGAAGCCCCGCACGCAGGAGGACGAGCAGAGAGCGGAGGAGCGCCGCAAAGTCATTGCCTGCAACCGGGCGTGGAAGGCCGCCATCGGTCCGCGCCGTGCGTTTGTCACCCGGCTCGTGCGTATGAAGGCTCTGCCGGACGCGGCTCGCGTCTTCGCGCAAGACGTCCTTTTCACTGTTCCCTGCTTCTACAGCTCCTGGACGGACAAGCACGATTTCGAGACCGTCGCGTGCTTCCTGGGGGTCAAGCAGCCCCAGAACGCCGACCCGGCAAAGACGGCGGCGCAACTGCCCAAGACGCGTGTGGCGAGCGCCCTGTTCGCGCATGTCGCCGCTGCGTGTGAGTACGACATCCGCGAACCCAGGACCTGGTCGAACCTCACCGAGCAGCAGGCTCGCTACCTGTTGCTCCTGGAGGAGCTCGGCCAGAGCGACAACGGCAGCTACCGGCTGTCGGAGGTCGAGAGCCAGGCCGTGGCCAGCCACCGGCCCGCCGTCGCGTAACCGCGTTTCCCCAAGCCCCGGCCGGGCACGCCCGGTGCCCAGCTGGTCTCCCCATCCCTCGTGTCCCAGAGAGGCGAAGAGCAATGCCCATCACCATGGCCGAAGTCCGGCATTTCATCAGTCAGTTGCCCGATCCGACCGCCGTCGCGCAGGTCCAGGAAGCCGCCGCGAAGCGGCTCGGCGAGATCGATATGGCCGCGTATGCGGGCGTCGTGGCCGGACGACGGGCCCGCCTCAACGACTCCCTGCGCCCGGCCTTCCTGCGCCGCCTCACCGGCACCGTGCAGGAACGCAGCCGACGCGGTAACCGCCGCGCAGGCTTCCTGCTGGACGAGGAGTCCACCCGCGTCCTGCGTACCGACTCACGCAACAGCCGCTACCGCATCTCCGAGGACACCAAGCGCTTCCGGCTCTCGGACATCCCCGTCGCCTGCATGGATGTGATCGAGGACTGACCAGGCCATAGGGCGGCGCCCCGGAGAGGGGCGGTGTCTGCCAGCAACCGCAGGTCAACCGGCCGGTCTCTTCACGGCCCGGCTCGCGCACGAAGGGCCGCCCTGGCCGTCCAGCAGGCGTCGTCCCTCGACTCCGACGGCAAGGCGTATACCGCCCTGTGAACGCCGCACTGCACCGCCTGGCCCGCACGGACTGGAAAGGAGCTGCGCACGGTCGTCATCCCCGAGCACCGCTGTCCCCGCGCTGGTGCTCTTGCCCTTTGGCTGAGCAAGCACCGGAATCGGGGCGGCGCGCGCAGCGGCTGCCCCGGTCTCCCGTCAGCCGGAGCGCCCTGCATGACCGGGTGAGGCATCCGCCTGATGCGGCTCGCCTGGCGCCGCACGGCACTGTGGCGGGAAGCGCCAGCAGAGGGGTCAACCCGCGCCCATAACACACCATTATTTTCCCTTTGGAGGTGCTCGCATGGCCCCGTCCGTCACGCATGTGTCCGGCACTGTCACCGGTGACGTGGAGGTCCGCTTCACCGAATCCGGCGTCGCTGTCTGTCGGTTCCGCCTCACCGCGACCCCCACCCAGTGGGACGCCGCCGCACGAAAGTGGCGTGACGGGACCGCGCTCCACTACGTCTGCACCGTCTGGCGGGACCTGGCCCGCAACGCCACCGAGTCTCTCGTCAATGGTGTCGGCGTCCTGGTCAAGGGGCGCATCACGGAGGTCAGAAACAACTCCATCTATTTGAGCACCGATGACATCGGCATCAGCCTGCGCAGGCGCATCGCCTACACGGAGACCAGTCTGCCCAGTCCGGCCGCCGCTCCGATCATGCCGCCCCCAAGGCCTCAGCCGACAACCGCGTCCCGCACGGCCACCGGCCGACCGGGCAACCTGTCCGCTTGGTGGGAGGAGGAGAGGGTCTCCGGCTGGTCCTCCTCCAGTGCCTCTCCCACAGCCGCCGACGGCGCTCACCCTCTCGTTGGCCACTGAGCAGGTGCTTCTCTTCCTCAACGCCGCAGTTCAGAGCCCCTGTGGTGCCCGTGGGGCAGAGGTAGCCGTTCCATGACCGCGTTTCTGCAACGGAGATACCGACCGACATCATGGCGAAGGCTATGCCGGAAAGGCCGATGATCGCGGGCGTCCCCCCGCTTGGGCTAAGCGCCGCGCCATCAGTACAACTCTCTGAGGTGGGCCCCGGTCAAGGGATTCGTGATGGCCTCGCCGGAGGTACAAACACGCCCCTCAGGGACCTGTTGGCTGCCAGGCTGCTGGCAGGGTGAGTCCAGGTGGCACGGGGGTTCCTGCCGCCGGAACCAGGCCAGGCGGCGCTACACCCTGTGCGTCAGTCAGGTCGACCGTTCCGCCGGAGAACGTTGCCCTGTCGAAGTTGACCGTGCCGTCGAAGAACGTCGCCCCGTCGAAGTTGACCGTGCCGTCGAAGAACGTCGCCCCGTCGAAGTTGACCGTGCTGCCGGAGAACTCCGCCACGCCGAAGTCGACCGTGCCGCCGGAGAACCTCGCCGTGTCGAAGTCGACCGTGCCGCCGGAGAAGGTCGCCATGCGGAAGTGGACTGTGCCGCCGGAGAACGTCGCCTCATCGAAGTTGACCGTGCCGTTGGAGAACGTCGCCCCGTCGAAGTGGACTGTGCTGCGGGAGAACGTCGCCTCGTCGAAGTTGACCGTGCTGCCGGAGAACGTCGCCGTGTAGAAGTGGACTGTGCCGCCGTAGAACTGCGCCATGCCGAAGTCGACCGTGCCGCCGGAGAAGGTCGCCACCACAAAACTGACGGTGCCGCCGGAGAACTCCGCCGTGCGGAAGTAGACTGTGCCGGCGCAGAACGTCGCCACGCCGAAGTTGACTGTGCCGCCGGAGAACGTCGCCTCGTTGAAGTTGACTGTGCTGCCGGAGAACGTCGCCTCATCGAAGTTGACTGTGCTGCCGGAGAACTCAGCCACGCCGAAGTCGACCATGCCGTCGGAGAACGTTGCCACGTCAAAACTGACGGTGCCGCCGGAGAACCTCGCCGTGCGGAAGTGGACTCTGCCGCCGGAGAACGTCGCTCCGTCGAAGCTGAGAGCGCCGCCGCTGAACGTCGCCCCCTTGAAGTGGACTGTGCCGCCGCTGAACGACGCGCTGTTGCAGGACACCTTGCCGCTGGAGAACGACGCCCCGTCGAAGTGGACTGCGCCGCTGGAGAACGACGCCCCGTCGAAGTGGACTGCGCCGCCAGAGAACGACGCCTGGTCGAAGTGGACTGCGCCGCCGGAGAACGCGGCCCTGTAGAAGTCGACCTTGCCGCCGGAGAACGACGCCCTGTAGAAGTCGACCTTGCCGCCGGAGAACGACGCCCTGTTGAAGGACACCTGGCCGCCGGAGAACGTCGCTGCGGAGAAGTCTCCGCCGTCGAACGTGACGTCAGTGAAGTCAAAGTCGTGGCCCTGCCAGGAGTGGGCGTGCTCGGGTTCGAGACGGAGGTGGTCCCGGATGAGCCGGATGACGGTGTGCCGGACTTCCCGCAGCGACAGGTAGGTGTGCCGGGCTGCGGCGTCATCTGCCGGAAGGTCGGTCTTGGCGGTGTAGGGCAGGCGCAGGTAGGCACACAGGACATCGATGCAGGTCTGGCGCAGCTCGCGGGTGGGGGCGTCATCGGCGAGGCCGGCCAGGGCGTGCACGCCGCCCAGGCGCACGGCCGCGGAGTCGTCGCCGAGTTGGGAGACGGCGGTGGTGAAGCGTTCGGTGTGCAGGCGGGTGGCGTCTCGCAGGGCGCCGTCCTCGTCGACTCGCTGGCGTCGATAGGCGACGACCAGGGCGACCAGGGCGCCGGCCCCGGCGACCGCGCCGAAGGCCAGCTTCACCAGGTCGAAGAGCGTCTTGGAGTCGATGCGGTGTTCCTGTTTGACGTCGCGGGCGCCGAGCAGGTCCCACCCGGTGTAGAACACTGCGGCGGCCACGAGGAGTGCGGCGGTGAAGGCCGCGGCCAGGACGGGGCCGACCGGCCATAGGCGCAGGCCGCGCTGTTTCGTCCGGCGGCGGGGCACGGGTGGTCTCATACACCATCAGGACGGCCCGGGTCCCGCCGCCGGTTGCGGCAGGGCCGGCCTTTGCCGGCGCCCGCGACCGGCCCGGCTCCCGGAAACGGTGGCTCCTCCCGGCTTCCCCATCGGGCAGAAGTCGCCGTTCCGCGTCGGCGTTGCCGTAACGGGGATGGCGGACGGCAGTACGTCCCTAGCTAGAAGGGTGGCTATGCCAGGAAGACCGATGATCACGGGCGTCCCCGTCTCGCCACCAGTACAGCCCTCTGACGTGAGTCCCGGCAAGAGGCCCTTGATCGTCGCGTCGGAGGTTGAAAGACACCTACTGACCGCCCTTCCCCGCCCCCTCCTTCGCTCGCCCCGCCCTGCCCCGCGCGGCGCCGGTCCGCCTGCAGGTACCGCACTCTGCACAACGGCCGTACCGCCGTGCCAGAACGCGCCACCTCTTGTCCAACCCGGGCTGCCTCGCTGGCCGCGAACTGCGAGGAGCTGGCCGAGGGGAACCGGTTGACCAGGCTCTGCGTTGGCGGGGAGCGCCAGACGTCGGTCCGCACGGCCTTTGACCACTCCGACGCAGTCCTAAAGCCAGTTGTTGCGCGGCTCTTCGCTCTGCTCGGGCTGCATCCCGGGCGGGACTTCACCGCGGAGGTGGCCGTGGCCCTGCTGGGCGCCGCGCCAGCCGCTGCCAAGCGCCTTCTGGAGCAGTTCGTTACCGCTAGGCTGGTGCAGCGCACCGCCGCCGGCCGGTTTCAGTTCCACGCCCCCCTGCGGCTATCTGCCGCCGTACGCGCCAGTGCCGATCCAGACCGGGCGGAAGCCTGGCAGCGGCTGTGCCCGTGGCGTCTGGCCGTCACGGATGCCGCCACCGCCTTCGACTACAGCGGTCGGGCCCAACTGTCTCGGCCACACCCGGCGTCTGACCGGTTCGCCGACCGAGAACAGGCATCTGCCTGGTTGGACGAGGAGCGCGTCAACCTCGTCGCTGTCATCTGCCACGCTGCCCAGGCAGGTCCGCGCGTGTTCGCCTGGCAACTGACCGACCAGCTCCGCATGTGCCTCTACCGCTGTCGGCACCAGCGCGAGTGGGAGGCGGCAGCCACCGCTGCACTGTAGGCGGCGCAGCGAGACGGTGAGGTGCTGGTCCAGGCGTCAATGCAGCACAGTCTGGGCCTGCTGCAGGGTTATGCGGAGACCGCGCTGGAGACCCTGCACGGCGCACTGACCGGGTACCACAGCACCGCGTTCGCCCCTGGCGAGACAGCTATTCTGAGCAACCTGGCGCTCGTGCACGGCCAGCCAGCGGGGCCAGTTGCGCCAGGCACAGCAGTGGCAGAAGCAGGGCATCGGGGTTCTCTCCTGCCTCGATCGCGGAGTGCAGCTCAGTGGTGCGCTCGACACTCTGGCGGTGATCCATTCGTTCCTCGGTGAGTTCGGCCCGGCCGTGGAGCGTGTCACCGAGGTGATTTGAATCTGCCTCAAGGAAGACACGCCGCAGGCTCTGATCAGCCCGCTGATCAATCGGGCCCTCGCGTACCACGGGCTGGGTCGGTACGAGGTGGCCCTGGCCGACAGCACCGAAGCTCTGCGCCGCTGTCAGGACCATCACGACCGCCACGACGAGGCGAACGCCCCGGGTGGTGGCGATCACGCACCGCGGCACCGGGCGCGCCGACCTGGCCGCCATCCAGGCTGAGCTGGCGCTCCAGGCGGCCCGCACGTCCGGTGACCCGGCCAGTGAGATCGACGCCCTGATCACGGGGAGCAGCGTGGACCAGCTGCGCGGAAACATAGCCAGCGCCGTCGTCCTGCTGAGCAATGCCTTAACGATCGCCGAGCGCCACGGCTTCCGCCAACAGCACGCCGAGGTACAGACCTGGCTGTCCTAGGCCTCCCTCGCCGCGGGCGACGCCGACCGCGCCGCGGACCACGCGGAAGACGCCCTCGCTACAGCTCGTGACCTGGAGCTCCGCCCGATCGCCTGCCTGGCATTGACGGCGCTCGCAGCCGCCCTGGCAGGCCACCGGCGATCCCACCACAGCGGTCCAGCATGCTGCTGAGGCCGAGCAAGTCGCGCAAGAGACCGGCTACCGCAGACCACCCGGAGCAGGCCTCACCTGAGACTCATCACGGCAATGAAGCGGCGGTCGCCTGCGGCGCCGAGGCACTGCAGCGCCGGGTGGTCGACAAGGAAACCCGAGTCTGGCTCGGGGCAACGGCCGTGCCATGTGCGCGGCTGCCGCTGACCCCGCACCGGCTTTCGCTCCCGTTTGGGAGGCATACTCGATGATGATGACGACGACCCAGCGCATCCTCGACCTCGCTGCGGCGGCACGGGCCAGCCTCGACGAGGAGCTGGTGCTGCTCCTGCACGAGGCGAACGAGCTGTACCAGCAGGGACTGCATGATCTGCACCGGAGTGTGGCGGCGCGCCTCGGCGAACTGACCACCGCGGAGCTGATGACCGCTGCGGAGACGGCCGGTATGCCCTGTGATTCAGCGCAGGGCCGCGATGAGGTGATCCTGCTGCTGGCTGTGGCCGAGTGGGAGATGACGCCGGCCGCCATGGCGTACGCGGAGATGGCGGAGGACGCCGCGCGGCGCGGTGTGTGCTTGATCCCTGAAGCTGAGCCGTGAGCGCGGCCGTCCGGGAGAGACCTTGAACTGCTGGCTGGACCTCCTACCGCAGCTCCTGCCATTATTTGCGTTGTGGGCCGGGCAGGCCGGTCTACTTCTGACAGGACGGACGGTTCTGCCATGGCCTCGCGTCGTGATCCTCGCCTGGCCGACGCTGCCGAGATCGCGGCTGAACAGGGTCTGACGTCCGCGCGCATCAGCGGCCTCTATGCCGAGCGCGCGAAAAACGCGGACGGTGTGTCTTTTCCCGAGATCGCGGGTATGCGCGGCCGCGCCCGTCTTTGGGACCACGAGAAGGTCACCGAGTGGTTCGCCCACCGCAAGCCGGCAAGGCTCCAGGAACACTCACCGCCTTCCCGTGACCCGGAGGAACTGCTGAACGCTGCCGATGCCTCACGGTTCCTCGGCTACAAGAACTCCAACCAGGTCACCACCTTCGTCCGCGACCACCCCGGGTATTTTCCCGAGCCGGACGTCGTCGAAGAGTTGGGCACGGCCGAGAACCCCTACCGCCGGCAGCTGTGGCGCGTGCAGACCCTGCTGGACTGGATGGCCACCCGGCCCGGCCGCGGTAGACGAGCGGGAGCCAAAGCGGCACCGCGCCTGCCTGACGTTCCCATCGACGGTGATCCCGACGAGCTTCTGGGAGCAACGGAGGCGGCCGCCCTGCTGGGATACAAGTCCCTCGGCTCCTTCTCCAGCAGCCTGTCCCAGGGAAACCTGCCGCTGCTGAAAACCACGGACGGAGTCGCCGAGAACGCCGGGCGCCAGAACGGACGCCGACGGTGGACGCGCCGGCGCATCCTCAAGCAGGCCGCCCGGCGCAAGTCCAAAAAATGAAACCCCGCGGTGAGCCCGTCTCGCTCACCGCCCCAAAGACGCGGCAGCCGGTTACGGGCGTTGGTCCCTTGCGGGCCGGCTGTCGCACGATGGCCGGCATGGCGTGGCTCGCCACCACGCCCCCGCAGCAGATCCTGCTGCGGGCCGGCCATCGCCTCCATCCCGCCCGCATCTGCCCAGGACGTCTCCTGATACATCCTGGGGCCCAGTGCTCTGTCCTCCCCTGTGCCCTCTCCCGTGACTCAGCCTCGCCGTCCCGCAGTTGCAGGCAGGCCAGCCCCTGCTGGCCGTCACCAACTTGGAAACCGGTGGTCTGGAGTACGTGGTCCGGGCCGGCCCTGAAGTGGTGGAAACGTGTCGTGTTCGTGATCGTGGCCGGGCCTTGGTGGTCGAAGGCTTGGCCGGGGGTCTCGGGTTTCCTCCCCACAGGCGAGCACGACGACGGTGGGGAGCAGATCCTCACGGCCCTGGTGCGCAGCCGTACAGACGCCCTTGGCCGGGTGAGCGGACTTCGACAAGGTCTCCTCGTGGCCGGGCGCCGCTGTGAGGAGAGGAGCCCTATGACCGGTGAACTGCTACGCCACCAGGTGCTGGCGGCGCTCGCTCAGCACCGCATCGCCACCACGAGCCAGCTGCATCAGATGCTCCGGCCCAACGGCACCCGGCAAGTGATCTCGCGTGTCCTGGTCAGACTGCGGGTCGAGGGGTTCATCGACTTTATGGTGCTGCCCAGCGCATCCCTGGCGCGTCCCCGCGCCTGGCACCTCACCGAGCAGGGCGGCCGTCTGGTCCGGGACTTGCCCGTCCTTCGGGGGCGCCAGCCCTACACCATCGCTTCCACAGCAGCAGCATCACTGAAGACACCACACACGCTCGCAGTCGTACGAACCCATCTGACCTTCAGCGCAGAGGCCCGTCGGCACGGTCACGAGCACGGGCCCTGGGACTGGACTCCTGAGGTCTCGCACTCCATCGGCGAGGGCGACCGACTGGTGGCCGACGCCGTCATGCACTACACCCTCATCGAAGACACCCAACGGCGAAAGCTGCGCGCCTTCGTGGAAGTCGACCGCACCACCATGAGCAGCGAGCGCCTGGCCACGAAACTGATCGATTACGCACGGCTCTATCACTACGACGGGCAGCCCATGGGGCGCCGCAGGGCGCCCGCCTCATCCGGGCCGGGCTGGCTTCGCTGGTATCCGGTATTCCCGCGGGTACTGTTCGTACTGACCGGCGCCCCCCGCACCCGGCTAACCAGCCGGGTCAGCGATCTGCAGGAAATGGTTGCCCAGCATCCCCTCGTCGCTTCCCTGGGCCGCGCAGTCCCACTCGGCGCGGCCATTCTTGAAGACCTCGAGGAACACGGGCCCGCCAGCAACGTGTGGGCGCCGTTGAACGGCGGCTGCCCCCGCTCCTGGGCCGCCCTGTGAAGTGCCCTCGAGGCCCGCTCTCGACCGGTCTACATACCAATAGGGGGGGGCCAGGGCTGTAGGAGTAGTCCTGTTGTCCGTCGCCCCCTGGCTCACGGCAGCCGGAGCAGCGTTGTCGGTGATGTGGTTCCAGCCGCTCTCGCGAACATCTCCACGCAAACGTGCTCGCCTCTCAGCATCTCTGCCATACACCGGAGATGCCCACTCCCCCAACCTTCAGCGACAGGCTCAGCACGGCGAGCACCGTCGAGACTCTGGTCAAGGGCCGCACACCAGGCCGGCCGACTACGTCGCGACGTGGGCATGGGCAATCTGGTACTGCTCGCTCTCCATCTGGCATCCGCGTCCTCTCCCCAGGAGCTGGAGCAACCCGGCCTTTCCGCGCAACCACGCCTCTGTGCGGACGGCACGTTCCGGCATCATGCATACTCAACACATAAATTCCCGCCCCTCGTTCGCCCCGAATGACTGTTATGACCAAATCAGTGAAAGTGCTCGAAATCAGCTCCTGTCAGTAACAAACTTGCAGGTCGAGGAGTGTGCTCCCCGCGTCCGCGGGGATGGTCCTTCGACTTGCAGTTGGACTTGTAGTTGCGTTGCGTGCTCCCCGCGTCCGCGGGGATGGTCCCGGGCGGGACAACAAGCCAGCCGGGCTGTACGTGTGCTCCCCGCGCCCGCGGGGATGGTCCCTCTTCGAGGAGCGCGACCCCAAGGGGGAGCGGGTGCTCCCCGCGTCCGCGGGGATGGTCCCGCCGAGTTCTTCGACTTCCGCCCCGTCGGCAAGTGCTCCCCGCGTCCGCGGGGATGGTCCCACCTTCAGGTCGCTGGACTTGAGGAGTTCGAGGTGCTCCCCGCGTCCGCGGGGATGGTCCCGTTCCGCCACAGCGTAGAGACTTCGCCCGTGGGTGCTCCCCGCGTCCGCGGGGATGGTCCCAGGGTGCCGCCGCTCTCGCGGATACGGAGCCAGTGCTCCCCGCGTCCGCGGGGATGGTCCCGGAGCGCAGACCATCATGAACAACTCCGTCCGGTGCTCCCCGCGTCCGCGGGGATGGTCCCAGGTGCAGACGTCGTACACGGTCGGCGGGAAGGTGCTCCCCGCGTCCGCGGGGATGGTCCCGAGGAGAACTACGCGGTGTGCCTGCTCGTCGGGTGCTCCCCGCGTCCGCGGGGATGGTCCCGAGGAGAACTACGCGGTGTGCCTGCTCGTCGGGTGCTCCCCGCGTCCGCGGGGATGGTCCCGTCCACAGCGACGCCCCGTCGAGGGCGGGGGCGTGCTCCCCGCATCCGCGGGGATGGTCCCACGGGCTACCCCGGCAGCAGGGTCCTCGGCGTGTGCTCCCCGCGTCCGCGGGGATGGTCCCGTCCGGCAGGCCGGGCACCGTTCCGTGCGGATGTGCTCCCCGCGCCCGCGGGGATGGTCCCCGTCGGCGAGGTACCGGCCCGAGCGGGCCTTGGTGCTCCCCGCGCCCGCGGGGATGGTCCCTACCGCTGCTACGACTGCGGATACCCCAAGCTATGCTCCCCGCACCCGCAGGGATGGCCCCTATGACGACGGCAAGTGCAGCTCGGAGTCCGCATGCTCCCCGCGCTCGCGGGGATGGTCCCGTGGAGATCCGCCGGAACCGGGAGCTGGCGTCGTGCTCCCCGCGCTCGCGGGGATGGTCCCGGCGATGCCGACCAGAACCTGCCCGGCTACACGTGCTCCCCGCGCCAGCGGGGATGGTCCGTTTGGACGTACCGGCGTTCCGGCGAACGCACACGCTCCCCGCGCCGCAGTGACGCTCCGGCGTGACCCGGTACCTGCGCAGCAGTCGGCGAGCGGTGCGGGAAGCGGTACTTCGCTGCCCAGGAGCCCCTGCCTCAGAGGGCGAGGCAGGAGCTCCTGAGGTTCAGCTATCGGGCGAGTTGCACCTTGATCGGTACGCCCACTGAAGCCGAGCGGCTCCGGGGTGAGCAGGCCCGCCCTCCGGTCCCGCACTGGATCGTAGAACGAGGCCAGACGTAGCGGCGCACCCTTCAGTCCTGGCCGGCGCTGCGCCGGTAGTCGTACATCCGCCGTCCGGTGCGGGAGGCCGGCGGGTGGTCGTGCACGGGCGGATTCTTGGCCTTGCGCACAGCGACCGCGATGTCCTGGAATTCCTGCGCCGAGCCGGACTGCCGGATGCGGAGAAGCTGCTCAACGATCCCGCTTGGGTGACGTGGCGGGGCAGGCGGACGCACCATTACGAGGCGGCGTAGTCCCACCGTCCGCTATACCGCGGCCGTGTCGGTTGGCGCTGGCACGTACTCGACCTGCTGGCGGCCGCAGCCCTCGGCGAGCTTCTCCAGCGCGGCGACCTCGCCCTTGTTGGCGGTCAGCTTCCAGCGGAGCTTGGTGGCAGTCCAGTCGGCTGCGTAGGTGCAGCGGGCGTCGGCGAGTGGCGGCAGCCACTGGGCCGGGTCTTGATCGGCTTTGCTGCGGTTGCTCTTCGCGGTGACTGCGACCAGGCTGCGCTCGGCGTCGAGGTCGTTTGCGTAGGCTTCGCGGTGTTTGGGCGTCCACTTCGAGGCACCCGAGTCCCAAGCCTCAGCGAGCGGCACCATGTGGTCGATGTCCAGCCCCTTGGGTTCGGTGACGGTCTTTCCGTCGTAGTACGAGTACCAAGTCCCGCCGGTCACCTTGCACTTGCCTTCGATCACTGGCTTCGTGCGGGACTCGGAGATCAATACCTCCGCGCGGGTGGCGCACTTGTCGTGGTCGGCGTCTACCCAGTGCTTGAAGCTGGTGCGCACGTAGCCCTCACGGGCCTCGGTAGCGCGCGGCAGCT
Source organism: Streptomyces sp. NPDC050732 (assembly GCF_040654255.1). Classification (NCBI taxonomy): domain Bacteria; kingdom Bacillati; phylum Actinomycetota; class Actinomycetes; order Kitasatosporales; family Streptomycetaceae; genus Streptomyces; species Streptomyces sp. NPDC050732. Next base: position 201,271 of record NZ_JBFAHP010000009.1, on the reverse strand, counting down.
TGTCGATGGCCTTGGCGAGGGACAGGCGGTGCGGCTCGGGGGCGGCCGATGTGGAGTGGGCGGGCGTGGCGGCCAGGGTGGGCAGGGCCAGGAGGGCGACGGCGAGGCCGCGCTTCAAGGGGTTGGTCATGCTTCGGTGATAGCCGTGCCAGGCAGGCACGGCAGGGCAAAACATTCGGTGACCACCCGCCTGGGTGGATCAGTCATACCGAGGAAACGTCTCGCCAGGTCCTCGACCCTGTGGTATCCACAGGCACACCTGTTCCTGTGCGCCCTGCCCTACTGTGGCGCCCTCGACGGAGCACAAGGGGGCGTCATGCGCAGGGTGGAGCTGACGGACCAGGCCGATGCAGTGATGGAGGCGCTGCCGGACGACGTGCACGAGGAGGTGCTCGCCGTCATCGACGCCGTGGCCGACGCCCCGGACGCACGGGCAGGGCAGGCCGCGGTGTTCGGGGCGTCGAGCTGGGTCACGTTCTCTCTGGCAGGCGAAGTCGTCAGCGTACTCGATGTGGGCTGGACGGGCTGAGCAAGGCTGACCTGCGGTCCTGGGACCGGAAGCACCGCCCCGCTGGCTCGTGGACCGCCAGCACGGATTGCCCGGGGCGCGCGTGACACGGTCGTCCCGCCCCGCAGTGCCGCGAACTCCTTCTCGGTCACACGAAGGGTACGGCCACGGCCTGGCCGTCGCCGTACCTGAAGCTGTCAGGTCTTCGTGTGCACACGACGTTTGAGTCCTGGCGCGACTTGATCAACGACATCAAGTTGTTGCGCCTGGACTCGTTCCAGATCGCCGACCAGCTGCGGGCGCTGAAGGCGACCTAGGCCGCGCGGTCAGTGGTGGCCGTTGCCCTGGTCTTCCTCACGGTCGGCGGGCGCGTCCGCCACCCCGTCCTGGCATCCGGCTGAGCACGGGACCGTGCCCCCGTTCACCGTGATGGTGCCCTGCCCGCCGCAGTTACTGCACGCCGCCATCAGCTTGGCGCCGGGCGATGACCTGATGCATGCGCAGCGCGAGCCGCCGCTGCAACGCCTTGCGTTCGACGAGCTGGAGCAGCCGCGTGTACTGCCCGTCTCGCTGCAGAGCGGGGATCCATTTGCGGTCGACGACGCTCATGCAGATCCTCCCCTGAAGGATGGGGTCAGGCAGCAATCCCGGCGGCAGCCGCGAGTTCTCGTACGCCCGGCACCCACGGGTGCCTGCAGTGGGTCTCGGCGACGGTGTTCTTGATCGAGGGGCGGTCGCGGACCTCGCCCAGAGAGATGCGGGCCGCGGTAAGGAAGGAACGCGTGGCCTGCTCGGGCCTGCCCGCCATCCACTGCACGCGACCGAGGTCGGTGTGGATGCGGCACTGGCGCTCGGCTGTCGTGAACTGCCCGGCGTGCAGATCGCCGACCGGCTGCGAGCCATGCATCTGCCGAGGGGCTGAGCCCCGTCAGGCGGGCAGGCGCCATCGGGGGCCGTCCGGGGAACCTAGCCAGACCGTCTGCTCCAAAGCGGTGTCCGAGACCGTCATGCCGAACTCCGTCAGTGCGGGTGCCCCGGCCTCCTGCCAGGCTTCCAGCGCCGCTTCTACTTGGTCCCACAGGCGTAGGGGCCCGTGCTGGTGCACCGTGGTGCCGTTTCCGTCTGGTTCGGTCCATGCCTGGGATCCGGTGGCCACGTCCCGCAGGATCACGCCGGCGCTCGTGGTCATCAGCTCGGCGGAGGGTGCGGCGAGTTGGGCGACGAAGTGACCAGCCCATTCCTGGAGCAGAGCGGGGTCCACGCGTGCGGGGCGGGTGTTGCCGTCGTGCCGCAGGAGGCTCGGGTGCGGTGGGCGCTCGTGCGGGCGGGCGAGCATGTAGGAGATGGGGTCGGCGGTGAAGCGGCCGTGCGCCGCGCCGGTGTCGTCCAGGGTGAGGCGAATGAGTCCGGAGGCGAGCATCCACCCGCTGATGGTGGTGGTGATGGACCCGCCGTCGGCCAGTTGCCACAGCCAGGACCGGGGGATGAAGCGGACCGCGCAGGTGGCGATGACCGTGTCGTAGTCGGCCTGTTCCTGGTGTCCTTGCAGGCCGTCCCCGACTACCAGCGTGGGCGCGTACCCGGCCTCATTTAGGTGCGTGGCCGCGCGCGCGGCCACAGCGGTGTCGTACTCGATGCTCACGACCTGCTTCTCGCCGAGCCGGTGGCACAGGATGGCCGTGGAGTAGCCGGTGCCTGTGCCCACCTCCAACACCTTCTCGCCGCCTTGCAACCCAGCCACTTGCAGCGTGCGTACGACGAGGGAGGGAAGGGTCGCCGAGGAGGTGGGTGTGCCTGAGATGGGGCCCGTCGCGTCGGTCGCGTCCACGCCGTCGACCTGGGTCACCAATGTTCGGTCGGCGTACACCAGGCGCAGCCACTGCTGCTCGCTCACCTCCCTGCGGCGCACCGGCTCCCACCGGCTGCCTGCGGGCCGGTAGAGCGCGGTATCGAGGAACAGGTCACGGGGCACTGCCGCGACCGCGTCGCCCCATTGGGGGGCGAGCGTCGGGTTGCTGCTGCAGATCTCGGCGGCCAGGGCACGGCGCAAGGGGGCGGTGTCAACGGTCACGGTGTTCTCCCGCATGCTGAAGCTGGTCGGCGACGGCGCAGACGAGTTGACTGGTGATCGGTTCGGGGAACCACGCGAACTGCCCGTTCGGATTGCACTCGTACCACCATGCGCGGTCGGCCGCGTCCAGGCCGAAGTCGAACGCGCCGAAGACCAGCCCGAAGGCGTCCAGGTAGGCGCGGACCCCCTTGGCCAGCTCGGGCGGGGTGTCGATGAGCGTGTAGGTGAGGGCGTCGTAGTGACGGCGCCAGTCCGGTCCCGGCGCGCCGTCGATCCGCATGGTGAAGACCTTCTTGCCCACGGCCGTCACGCGCAGATCGGCTACCGATGGCACCCGGTGCTGGAACTGGTGCATGGTCTGGGCGATGCCCGCGGTGAGGTCTGCCGGGTCCACCTCGTCGACCCACACGGTCAGCGCCTGCCCCTGGGCATCGTGGTAGTCGGTGTTACGCAGCGGCTTGTACACGACGGGGCCGTGCTCGCGGGCGAAGTCGCGTGCTGCGGCCGGGTCGTTGGTGAGCAGGGTCGGGGGGACTTCGAACCCGCACTGGGCGGCCACGACCAGCTGGGCCGGTTTGTACTCGGCATCCCGGTTCCGCCATGGATGATTCACGTAGTGCGCGCCGGGCAGCGACGCCAGTAGGCCGCCCAGACCGAAGCGGGCCTCTGCGACGGACCAGCGAGCGTCCTGCTCCTCCAGGCCCGCCGGGGCGGCGTACGGTCGGGGCCGGCGCCAGTACACCGACCGTACCCGGTCCAGCTCCGCAACTCGTGTCGTCGTCCGCACATGCCCGCACAGCCCGGAGCCGTCCAAGCGTGCGTCGACGCCGATATTCTGCGGGAAGTCGGCCGGGTCGAGCCGCACGACCGGGACCCACCGCCGGTTCAGCTCCTCGATCACCACATCGGCCGTCGCGTCATCCGTCCGGGAGACCACCAGGACCGGCGCAGACGGCATCAATCGGTGTCCCCGTCCTGGTCAGAGCCCTGGTCAGGAGTGCCGTCCATGCTGGTCTTCGTGGTCGTCTCCTTCGACGTCTCGGACCGCTTGTGCCGGTCCAGCACAGGTATCTCCAGCCCGTCCGGCCCCAACCACAGCCCGGTCTGAGACTCCGGGTCCAGAACCACCTCGGCGGCCGGCAGCGCCGCCTCGGGGAACGGCCTCATTCGCGATACGCCCCACGGTGCCGCGGTATGCCCGCTCATCTCCACCCTCCCGGTGTCCGTTCTGGCGCCCAGTGTGTCGCCTCGAGAACCTGCACGGAAGGCGGCGTCAGCCCACGGCTGAGAACGTCTGGCCGGTGGCTGCACTGGCACATCACCGCGGCCTGCCGGATCGCCCGCGAGCGCGGACTGCTGTAGGAGGTTCTCGCACAGGCACTCGGGCTCTGGGCTGCCATGCGACGGGTTGTCGAGTGGGTACGCTTCGGCGATCAACGGGTACGGCTATACGCGAGCGGCCCGCATCCTCCTGTTATGGGCGGGGGGATGCGGGCCGCTCGCGATTGCTGGCAGGTCAGGCGCTGAGCTGCCCGTGCTTCACCGCGTCGACGAATAGGTTCCAGAAGACTGGAGGGAACACGAAGGCAGGACCGTGAGGGGCCTTGGAGTCGCGGACAGCCATTCCGCCGCCCATCCTCCCTGCCTCGACGCAGTGGCCGCCCTGATCGTTGCTGTAGCTCGACGCGAACCGGTCGACGCTCAGGTCCATGGCTCAGATGGGCACCAAGACTCCTAGCCTGCGGTGTGAAGCATGCATCAGAGACTGCTGGTCCCTTCCGAAGCCGGTGGGGACGCTACTTGTTGACGATGCCGAAGTCGACGTCGCCGGAGCACACGAGCCCGACGAACGAGCTCCATGCGGCAGCCGGTACGACGAGTGCTTGGCCGGTCTTGTTCTTCGAGTCGCGGATGCCGACCTGCCTGGTCAGTGCCGCGACCTCAACGCAGTTGCCGCCTGTGTCGTTGCTGTATGAGGACTTGATCCAGGCGGACTCTGGGGCCACATCAGGGGCCGTGATGTTGGTATTGATGGCTACTTCCACTCTCGTGCTAGTTGTTGCAGGAAACCGGCCGTTCGAGCCGGAGGCAAAGCGCTGTCGCGCATGGCGTCAAAGCGGCGAATGTTGCGCTGGACCTCGCGCCGCTCGTCGCTCACGCTGATCGTGTTGGGCATGTCGACCTGCACGACAGGGTCAAGGGCGTCAGAGAAGTCGAGGATCGTGAAGTTGCTTTCCGAGCGGTAGGTCACCACGTCGTTCGGCAGAATCTGGATGGTCACATTGTCCAGTTCGCCGAGCTTCACAATCTCGTCGTACTGATCACGCATCACTTCGGGACTCCCGACCATCCGCCGGACAGCCGTCTCGTCCATGATGACGCGCAGCTCGAGTGGGTCTTCCGAGCGGGTGATCAGTTCCTTCCGTTCAAGCCTCAGCCTGACGTTCTGCTCGATGTACTCGGTCGTCGTCTCGTCTACCGGCTTGGCGGTCTGGTAGAGCGCTGTCGCGTACTCCTTCGTCTGGAAGAGGCCATACACGAATGCAGGCTGCCAGGCCCGCATCGCCGTGGCGTCCATCTCCAAGCCACGGAACGTCGGCATCTTCGATGGCATATACGCCTTGTACGGCGTCCACGGCTCATTGCTCAGCGACTCCCGATGCAGCTGGAGCAGTGTCTCCCTGTCCTCTCGTGGAAGACCGGGTTCGAGGTAGTCGATGAGGGATTCCAGATCTTTCACGCGCGGTAGATCGTTCTCTCCGATCTCGACCCGCGCCAGCTTCGTGTGGGAGAAGCCGAGGGCCTTAGCCACTTCCTGCGCTGAGTCTCCCTTTTTCTCCCGTAGCTTCCGCAGCTCCTTGCCTAGTTCCCTGCGTCGGAACGTCGCCCCGCGCTTCGCTGCCACTCTGTAACCCTCTCCCCAGCGCTGTCGGTCGTCAACACGCCCCCTGTCGGTCGTCAACACGCACTGTGCTTGGTGTTGTTACGGGCCGTGTCCCTGAGTCTGTCACCCCCTGTCCCCTGTTGAACAAGCCCTTGCCTGTGTTTTGGCATGTGCCAATTTCAGTGCTCTAGCCATGGCTCTTGCATAGTAAATCGCACATGCAGCACGGTAGTTGAGCGAGCTGATCACGAGGGGCCATTCCTCGCAGCTCCTGGGGACTGTGCTCCCAACACCATGTCCGCGCCCTGGCCGGCCAGCCTGAGCAAGCTCGGTTCAGGACGTACCAGACCTCACCCCACTCCCGGACGAGCCGAGGCCAGCGATGAGCCAGAGCGTCACCCCCTACCCGGCCACCACAAACGAACGCATCGACGACTACCTCCCGTTCGCCCCTGAGAGCGTGCTCGACGACCTGGATTGCCTGGTTGAGGTCGGCCCGCGGCCCTCAGGCAGCTCTGTACCGCGACACACCGCGGAGTGGGTCGGGCGCTTTCGCCGGATCGGCGCGGCCAAGCTGCGGCACCACGGCCTGGAAGCGCTCATCGACGACATGATGGTCTTGGCCAGCGAGTTGCTCACCAACGGGCTGCTGTACGGGAACGGCGTCCTCGGCTTCCGCCTGCTCATCACTGCCGACGCAATCGGAATCGTCGTCTTTGATGGCTCGATCAACACGCCGCAGGTACGCGGCGCCTCCGTGACTGAAGAGAACGGTCGCGGCATGTTCATCGTCGACACCCTCGCGACCGACTGGGGCGTGAGCCCCGACGGCATGGCGACGTGGTGCACCCTCGCGATCCCGGCGAGGCAGTCGTGATGGGCACCCCAAGAGCTGTCGCACGGTGGGCTCCACCTCTCGACGCCGACACCCTGGCGGACGTCCTGGCGAAGGTGCAGGGGTGGCACCCCCTGCCGATAGCGGACTTCTTCGCTGATCTGGACCTTGCGCTGGAGAGCCCGGAGCCCCCGCCGGCCCCTGAGTTATCCGCGCTCATCGACCGCTTGCGCGCTCACCTCAAGCAACTCAGCGGCATCGCGGCGGTAGCTGACCCGCACTTCCCGCCCTCCGACGAGCTGAAGAGCCTCATCGAGCGAAGCGCGTCTCTGTACGAGGAGGAGACGCCCCAGAACTACCAGGCGGCCCTTGGACTGGCCCGGCGCATGGGCTCTACGGTCCACGACCTGCTGGACGAGCAGAAGATCGCGACCCTCCGGGACGTCGAATGATGCATTACCCCACGACCTGCAAGCACCCGTCTGCGGCCGTTGTCCTGATGCCTCCGCGGGAGGCGTACGACTTCGAGTATTACGCGCAGCGGATCGCCGAGCCGGAGCTGCCGGAGGGGAGCTGGGCGGTGCGCATGATGCGCATGCCGCTGCTCGCGGTCCGAGTCGGAGGCACCCGCCGCGGCGGGTATCACCCCGTGCCCTGTCCCTGCTTCGCGCTGGCAGTCCGAGACGTGTTGCAGGGCCGGCCCGGCTACCCGCACCTGCGGATGCGGTGGTCGATGGGCCCGGAGGAGGGATATGTCGTCGAGTGGGGCGAGAGGCCGCCGATGCTCTGGCCTGATGCCGACGATGCCGCCGTGGGGCGCTTTTACGGCTACAGCGAAGCCGCCATCGACCAGTACACGGCCTGCCGCAGCCAGGTAGTGACCGTTCCCCCGGCCTCCTGCTCGGTGTTCTCGCCCCAGCAGCCCCCCATCTGAGCACTTCGAGAGGAAGAGCCCACGTGTCTGTGCACAAGCCTCCCAGCGTCGACGCGGTCGACCAAGCTGCACACCGTCCCCGGGGACTACGGCAGCGGCTGCGCTTCGCTGTGCGAGGGCCCAAGGGTTCTCAGCAACTGCGGCATCCTGCTCCCCGTCGGAACACGGGCAGTCCCGCACTGGTCCTCGCGCCTGGGCGAAGCCGTGGCGGGAGCGCGCAGCGGGGCGCGATCCCCTACATCACGGCTCGCGAGGGCGAGACGGACCAGTCCTTCCTCGCCTTGCGCGCTTCCCTCACCAGCGCCGGGGGAAGCCGCATCAGCTACGCGGACGAGAGGCCCGGGGACCGAGACGCACAGGGTGCCCTGTGGGCACGGTTCTCGCAGTCCCTCGACGAGCACGGGGAGCCGACTGGTGCCCCGCTGTGGGGATTGATCAACCCTGTCCGGCTGCGCGAGACGATGTCGAAGCTGTTGTGCCAGTTCTGTCGCGAGCCCGCCCGTACGCCCCACGGATTTCTGTTTCTGCGCAGCATCGAAGAGGGTCTGCCCGAGCCCAGCACCGCGGTCCGCACCGCTCAGCCGCCGTTCTGCCTCACGCACGCACGCATGGCCGCGAAAAGGTGCCCCCACCTCGTCGAGCACGGGTACGCCGCGCTGCTGGCGCAGAGCGCACCGCGGTATGGCGTCATCGGCACGCCGCACCGCTATACCGCCGATCGCAGCATCCAGGTCCTGGCGAGCGACGGCGTCCCGGTGCCCTACGGCGCCGCCGCTATGGACTGGCTCGTTGGGGCCCAACTGGTCCGCACGCTGCGGGCGTTCACCGTCGTCGACCTGGCTGACCTGTAACCGCCCGAGCCCTCAGACAGCCGCTCGGCTGGCCGGAGAGCACGTGCCCGGCCCGTCGAACGGCGCGACCCCCGGCATCGGACCGCTTTCTGCCGGCCAGCGGCCCGATGCCGGGCCCCGACCCCGCTTCCACGACGAGAGAGGTGACCATGACCATCACCAGGACACCCCCCACCCTCACGGCCCGTGAAATCGAGGTGATGCGACTGCTTGCAGAAGGGGCGCGCGAGGGCGAGATCGGCAGCCGCCTCCTCATCCGGGCCTGCACCGTCAAGAGCTACACGCGACTGGTGCGACAGAAGCTGGGGACGGCCGGAGCCGCCCACAGCGTCGACGTCTGCTACGAGCTCAGGCTCATCGCCCTGCCTGCCCGCGAGCCCCACGAGATCGAGCTGCCGCCCGAACAGCAACAGCTGATCCCGCTGATCGCGCGAAGTCTGAACGGAGTTCAGATGGCCGCCGAAACCGGCAGGCCTCTCGTGGACGTGCGCCGCGATGCCAACGCCCTGGAGGAAGCCCTGGAAGCGAGGAGTTGGGCGCACCTGGTCACCCGTGCCCGGCAGTACGGCCTCCCCACCCGAAGCGTCGACACCGACGGCCAAGAAGCGGCCTCCAGCCTGGCCCTTGCCAAGCGGACGTAGCCCCCAGACTGGGCTTCCTCCTCTGGTCTCAGTGCCCACCGTGCCCCCGTGCGGAAAGGGCCTGAGACCACCGCGGGAGGAGGAAGCGGCACTCCCGCCCATGTTCAGCGGGAGATGCCCCGGCCGCCCGCCCGCGGCGGCCGGCCACCCCCGATCGACCTCCCTCGCCACCGGCAAACCGCCCCGGCAGACAGCTGGTGGTGATGCGTGTGCACGTCCCACATCCGACCCACTGCCCAGATAGGCCACTACGATGTGCCAGCACAAGCCGCCGTGCCCGACAGCCGACTCCCCCGACCGGGAGGCCGCGCTCATAGAGGCGAGTCACCCGGAGCAAGGCTGGAGCCGGTTGTGCAACGGCGTTCTGCTCTTCGAGGACACCGGCGAACTGCTGCCGGACGGTCAGATCATCGCCCCGCACCGGCCCGCGACCGCCGCGATGGTGAGCACGTGACGCACCCGCCCACCCCCCGAACGGCGCCCGGCACCCTGCACGGCTCCGCCGCACGGCGGGCCCTACGCCACGCCGCCGGACTGCTGCTGCTCGCATCCCTGCCCTCGGCGATCGACGCGATGGTGCAGCTCGGCCACCTGTACGGCGTGACCTGGCCGCAGCGCACCGTCCACTACCTCAACGTGATCAATTGCGCAGTGGCTGTCGCGCTCTTCTTCTGGCTGGCCTGGACGGTGATAGGCCGCACCACGCTGGATCGGGTCACCTGGCGATGGCGCCTGGTGCAGCGCGGCGTTGCAGTGCTGTGCGGTACGGCGAACCTCTACGTCGCCGCTCCGGGGCACGGCTTCGGCAGCTTCGACGGGGCCATTCTCGGCATCACACTCGCCTGGCTCGCGCTGGAGGTCTGCCGCTCGCACGGCATTGTCCTGGAGCGAGCATCGGGTGAGACAGATCCGCGGCGCCGGCGGGCGCTGACCTGGGACCTCTCCGAGCGCGCCTTCGGCGTCTGTTTCCTCGGATCGCTCGCGGCCTCGCTGCTGATGTGGCCGTTGCGGCTTCTGGGGCCGGAGACGCTGCCTGTCATGGGCGATCAGCTCACTACCCTTGGCATCAGCAGCATCGGAGATGTCCTCGCCGGCGTCATTCTCGCGGCGGCCCTGGAGGACGTGGTCATCGTGGCCGCCACCGCCGCTTTGATGACGGCCTCGAACCGACCCCTGTGGCAGATCTACACCACCATCGGCCTGGTCGAGATCGCCGTCCACGCCTACTTCGGGCTGCCCGCCATCGGCATGCTCGCCTTCGCCATGGGACGCATCAAGCTCTTCCTGCTCTACGGCCGGGTGCTCCCGCTGATCTTCGGACACGTTGCTTTCGACCTGACCGGGATCCTCAGCATGTCGCTTCCGCGGCTCTACAGCTACGTGGTGGTCGTTCTACTGCTGCTCGTACTGCTCCAGATCGGTAAGCGGGTGAAGGCGCCAGCGTTTCCCGATGCTTCTTCTGCAGTGCTCTCCCCCGCGATCCGGGAGCTCATCCTGCACAAGCCGCCCCGGGACACTCCTGTGGCCTGCGCGGGCAGTCAGAGCGACGCCGCCTCCGCCTCGGACGGGCCCCCCGCCGAGACCGCGGATAAGACCACTTGACCACCGACTGGTGAAGGGACCGATTCCTGTGCACGAGGACACCGACTACGCCGCCCCGGGGCACCGCCGCATCGGCGGCCAGCTCCTCATCCGCAATGACGCCGGGCACGTCCTGCTCGTACGGCCCTCCTACAAGCCCGGGTGGATCATGCCCGGCGGAGACGCTCTGCCCGATGAGGGGGCCGCGGCCGCGGCCTGTCGCGAAGCCCGCCAGGATACCAGCCTGACCATCAAGGTGCAGCGCCTCCTGCTCGTCGACCGCATTCCGGCCAACCCCGAGGGAGCGGTCGAGGGCTACAACTTCGTCTTCGACGGCGGCGTACTGGCCGCTGACGCCATCAGCGAGATCACCCTCCCCACGGCCAGACCGGAGCGGCAGCCCGAACTGCTCGACTTCAAGTTCGTCCATCCCGACGACCTCGTCGGCCACTGCAAGCCGTACCACGGGCGGCGTGTCACAGCGGCCCTCGCGGTGCTGACGAACGCGCTCGCACCTCAGTACCTGGAATTCGGGCGCCCGGTCAGTGACCTCGAAGAGGAGCACGGGAAGCGCGCCACCACGGAGCTCCAGAAGCCGTAGGACGCCGGCACTTCGATCGGTCCGTCCTCTCGCCGAGCTCGGACCGATCTCCAAGACCCTCAAGAGACAGGAAGCCGCACGTGTTCATCGACATCCCAAGTGAACTCGAAGCCGCTCTGATCGACTGCCCTCTCCCGATGCGGGAACTGGACGGCCCGTTCCTGGCGAAGTCCACCATCGAGCGGTACCGGACCGAGCTGACGGCCGCCCCGAGCTTCACGGAGACAGCCACGACGCTGCGCCACGCGCTGACCGGAGAGGGCGGCGGATACGCCGTGCTGCGCCTGGGGAACCTCGCCAAGGCGCTGAGGGCCGACGACAGCCGGTTCCTGCGGCTGGCGACGGGCTTCGCGGCCCAAGTGGCGGTCCCCTTCTCGCCCTTCCCGCGGTGGATCCTGTGGAAGGACATCGGGGTCAAGGTCGACAAGGACCCCGGCAAGTCCAGCGGCATCGGGTACAACGCGTTCCACATGGACCTGGTGAACGCGACCCGGCCCCCGGACTACACCACGCTCCTGTGCGTTCGCCCCGACCCGCTCGGCGGCGGCCGCAGCATCCTCTCCGACGCCCACGCGGCAGCGGCGCGGTTGCCGCAGGAGTGCCGCGCCCTGCTGGCCGAGTCGGCCTACCACTACGGCGTGTTCTTCGACCTGTTCGGCGTGGGCGAGGAGTACTCGCCGTTTCCGGTCCTGGACGGCTCGGACCTGGAGGGTTTCGTCCGGTTCACCGGCAAGATGCTGCAGAGGTCCCAGCTCGGCCAGGCGCACGCCGACGCCGCCAGCCAGCTCGCCGAAGAGCTGGTCCGGGGGCAGGTCTCCTTCATGCTCCAGCCCGGGGACTACCTCATCGTGGACCAGCGCCGCTTCCTCCACGGTCGGGAGGCGCTGCACAGCGGTCAGGAGACCGTCCCGGTCGCCGACCGGCGACTGCTCCTCCAGTTATTCCTACGCGCACCGGCCGCCGTGTAGCCGACCGACGGCACCGGTGCCCCGTCGAGTCCCGCCCCACGGCCAGCCGCCGAGCACGCGGCACGGCCAGGGGGCGGGGCCCGGCCGGGCAGCTCCCCGGGGCCTAGATGCGCGAGTTGCGCAGCGACTGCCACGCAGCGCCGGCCAGCGCGCGCGTCGCCCGCGGGACCGACAGATGCTCGTGGCCGCGGTACAGCTCCCAGTTGTACTTGACCAACGACAGCTTGTTGGAGCTGAGCGATCCCGCCTGATGGGCCCGGTACACGGCCAGCGGCTCGGCCAGGCCCCGGGCGTCAGCGCCGTCCCGCATAATCGACAGCCAGAGGGCGTAGTCCTGGCGCTTACGCATCTCCGGCATCAGCCTCGTGCCCAGAACCTTGCGGTCGTACATGGCCGTCAAGGCACCGATGTAGTCCCGGCGCAGCATCGCGCGGTAGTCCACGTGCGCGACCGCCCGGATCACCCGCCCGTTCGGAACCCAGTCGGTGCTCTCGCCGGAGTAGTCGGCGTCCATCTTGAAGTACGAGGTGAACGTCAGCGGCGCATCGCCTTCAGCGGCGAAGGCGAGCTGCTGCTCAGTCTTCTCCGGAAGCCACATGTCGTCGCTGTCGAGAAAGGCGATGTAGTCCCCGCGGGCCCGCTCGATCGCGAGATTGCGGGCCCGGCCGGCGCCGCCCCGCTCGGGTGCCGACTGAGGCAGGACGCGCTCGTCCTGCTCGGCGATCTCGCGGAGCAGATCCATGGAGCCATCACAGGACTGGTCGTCGGTGATCAGCAGCTCCAGGTCGCTGTGGGTCTGCGTGAGCACCGACCGGACGGCTGCGCCCAACGTCGTTGCCGAGTTGTACACGGGCATCACGACAGACACCAGGGGCACGGCTTCTCCTTGCCAGACGGGGATGACGGTCCATTCAAGCACCGCGATCGAGCAGGAGTTGTCATGGAGATAGTTGTCGCTGGTCAGGGCTACGTAGGGCTTCCACTGGCCGTACGCGCCGCAGAGGTGGGCCACAGTGTCGTCGGCTATGACGTGGACCCGCGCCGCGTCCAGCAGCTCGCCGCCGGCCACTCCTACGTCGAAGACGTGACCTCCGCGCGGCTCCGCGCGGTGCAGGACACCGGGGCCTACTTCGCGACCTCCGCCGCTGCCGCGCTGGCCGGTTTCGACATCGCGGTGATCACCGTGCCCACCCCGCTGCGGGACGGCGTGCCCGACCTGACCTACATCGAGACCTGCGCCCGGACCCTGGGCGAACACCTGCGCCCCGGCGCGACCGTGATCCTGGAGTCCACGACCTACCCCGGCTGCACCGAGGAACTGCTGCTGCCGATCCTGGAGAAGACGTCGGGCCTGCGCGCCGGGGAGGACTTCCTGGCCGGGTTCAGTCCCGAGCGCATCGCTCCGGGGAACAAGAGGTGGTCGTTCGACGGGACGCCGAAGGTGGTGTCCGGGATCAACGCCATGTCCCTCGATGTGATCAAGAGCTTCTACGACGGCATCTTCCAGACCACGGTCCCGGTGTCCGGGCCCGCGGTCGCCGAGCTGGCGAAGCTGCTGGAGAACACCTTCCGGTTCGTCAACATCTCCATGATCAACGAGCTGGCGACGCTGACCGATCGCCTCGGAGTGAACCTCTGGGAGGCGATCGACGCGGCCGCAACCAAACCCTTCGGCTTCACACGGTTCACCCCGGGGCCAGGCGTCGGCGGGCACTGCCTGCCCGTCGATCCGCTGTTCCTCTCGTGGAAGGTCGAGCAGGAGCTGGGCACTGCCTTCCGGTTCGTAGAGCTCGCCGACGACGTGAACCGCCACATGCCCGACTACGTCGTCCAGCGTGTCGTGGATGCACTCGACCGGCGCGGCATGGCCATCGCCGGAGCCCGGATCCTGCTGCTCGGCCTGACCTACAAGTACAACGCCACCGACCTGCGCAATTCCCCTTCAGCGCGGGTCGCCGAACTTCTCCTCGGCCTCGGCGCCGAGGTCCGCGGCGCCGACCCCAACATCCCGGACGGCGCCGACGCCGAGCTGACCGTACGGCGGGTGGACGCGACCTCGCAGGAGGTCGCGGCCTCCGACGCCGTGGTGCTCCTCATGGACCACACCCGATTCGACCTCGCGATGATCCAGGAAAACGCGCCGTACGTGCTCGACTGCCGCAACCGCATGTCCGGAGCGAACGTCGAGGTCCTCTAACTTCCCGCGACCCGACCCGACCGGCTGCTGCCCCTCCACCCCGGGAGCTTCCTTGCGCGACGAATGGGACCACGCCCACACGGACTACACCCTGCCCGCGCAGCGCCGTCTTCCCGCCTCGCTGGCCGAGAGCGAGAGCGACTGGCGCCACTACCTGGAACGCTCAGCTCCCAACGGCTGGTTGATACGCCACAACGCCATGACCGAAGCGCTCACCAGCGGACAGCCGATGTACCTGCTGCACATCACCCGGGACATCGACGCCATCCGCACCAGCCGGGAGCTACACGTCTCCACCGGATGCCTGGTCGGGGCCCTGTACTGCTCGCCTCTCGCCCCGCAGCGCAAGGGCCTGCGCCCCCACAACCTCGGCGCCTACCTGCTGCGGACGAAACCTGCCACCACACCCATGGTCGTCGAGGTCATCCCCGATGCGCCGATCCGGCCCAAGGGCATCGACTACCTGCATCTCGGCGCCATCCACCTGCGCACCTACCAGCGCTATCAGCACCTGCTCACCCCGGACGAGCACAACCAGCTCGACCGCACCGTGCTGGCCGGGCTGCACGGCGCGGCCGCCTTCTTCGACGTTGCCCTGCGCAACGCTGCCGGCCGTGCGACTCCGGCCCCCGCGTTCATCGACCAGTTGTCCGACGCCGCCGCGGCCGTGCCGTTCCTCGGATACCTGTACTTCGAGGTTCTGTCCGAGTACCTGATGCTCCACTCCGCCACTCCGGAGACCAAGGCCTGCGCCCAGGAGGGAGAGCTGAACAACTGGCTCTACAAAAGACTCGCCTTCACCGCCGTGGACGGCATGCACGAGCTGTTCGACCTGGCCCGGTTCCATCCTCGCCACCACCGGCTCGTGCAACTCGTCGACGGCTTGGAGCCGGCTCTCGGCCCGGGAGTCGCCGAGTACGTCCGGCGGCGGCTGTCCCACCTGTTCGCCCGGACCGCGCTGCACCCGTCGCAGGATGTGGCGGCGTTCAGATTCCAGGGCGCTGATCTCAGCACGATCCAGAAGACCGCTCCTGGGCTGATGGGCCAGTTGGTCTTCCGCGAGATCCGGTACATGTCCCGCTATCGGCAGTTGTACCACTGCTTCGAGAAGGCCAAGGCTGTCGAGGCACGGGACTACTGGAACAAAGAAGGCATGCCTACCCCGTTCAACGGAATCCTCCCTAAGGGAGAGGTGGGGGTAAATCCCCTCTATCCTCGCTCGTCAGTCAGGGTCTGGACGGCAGAACAGGACAGCAGAGGCTATCTGCATCCCGCCGACGAGATCGCGGCCGTCGTCATGCCGCACCTGGCGGCATGGTGGGCGCCTCCCCGTCAGCGCGAGATGCAGACCGCCACCGACGGCCCAGGAGCCGATCTGGCTCTGGGAGCCTGATCTCCGATCCGCCTCGACGGGATCGATGAAGGAGTTACCGCATGACCGCCAAACTCCTGCACATCCTGACCGGCATCAACCGCACCTCCGAGCCCTCGACCGGGAGCATGATCCTCGTCAACGACCTCTACAGGGCGATGCCTGAAACCCACACGACCTTCCTGGGCAGGGCACCGGTCGACCAGACTTGGAAGACCGCGTTCGACCGGCTGCTCACCCTCTCCACGACGAAGCGCCCGCAAGGCCCGGACTTCGCCCCGTACGTTGACGAGCTGACGCGGGAGGTCGGTGCGCTCGTCGCGCAGATCCAGCCGCATGCCATCCACGCCCAGTACCTCGGGTTCGCGCTCAGCCTGGCCCTCACCCGAACTGCCGGCAGCATCCCGATCATCTCCATCGCCCACGGCCCCGATGTGATGGCGGCCGAGCTCAGCGCATCGGAACGCGATTGCATGTACGAAGTCGCTGCCGCAAGCGCCGCGATCGTCGTCCCGACCTCTGCCCTCGCCGAACGCATCGACCGGCTCACCGAACGCCGGTTTACCGATCGGCTCACCGTCATCCCGTGGGGCATCCGTTTGAGCGACGCCCAGGTACGCAATCGACCGCCCTCGGGAGCCGGCCCGTTGTCTCTGGTGCACGCCGGTCGTCTGGACGACAACAAATCCACGATCACCGCAATCGAAGCCCTCGCCCACACCGATCTACCCCACCACCTGACCGTCATCGGCAAAGGAACCCTGCGGGAGTACCTGAGCCAGCGGGCTATCGAACTCGGGCTCCGGGACCGGGTTCGCTTCGCCCCGTTCCTGCCCCGCGCCGAACTATGGCGCCGCCTGCCGAACTTCGACGCGTTCGTCTTCACAACCAGAGGTCTGGAGGCCTTCGGGCTCGTCCTCATCGAGGCTCAGGCCCACGGACTGCCGGTTGCCTACTCCGCTCTACCCAGCGCGAGGGAAATCCTCGGGAGCAGCGGTGCTTCCTACACCCCTGGCGACTCGCGCTCGATGGCTGTAGCTCTAGACGAGCTGGGCCGGGACGTCCACCGACGCAGGACCCTGAGCGAGGCCGCTCTCACAAACGCGCGCCGGTACGACATCAGCACCACCGGCCGCCGGCTGCGCGAACTCACATTGACAGCCCTGCGCGCTTCTTGACGTAACGGAAGGCGTCCCTGACGCGTCTTTGTGAGTGACCATGGCCTTGGAGCAGGCCCAGAATCCTTTGGGAGATACCTGCACGTGACCGACGAGTCATCACACCGTCTCGCCACCACAATCAGTCACCCGCACAAGTGGGTTGTCGCTGCCGAGATCACCGTCGAGGAGGCCGTGGCGCGCGTCGCGGACTTCCGCGGCTCCTTCAAGACCAAGGTCGAGCAGCGCATCGACGCGCTGGACACCTACTGCAGGAATTGCAGGCGGCCCTTCGCCGACGTCTCCGACTACGACTGCGAAGCCCTCGTCGACAACCGGCATCTGATCGGTGGTGACCAGTCTGTGCGGGCGAAGCGCAAGCCCGCCCCGGCCCCGCCGCCGGGCACCAAGCTCGTCGAGGGCGGCACCTACAGCCGGTACGGCCTCAAGGCCTACGTTGCCGACGTCTCCCGCCCTCACATGTAGGACCAGGGCGGGTGACCACGCGACGTTAACCCGGGGCGTTCCTAGCTTCCGCCGGGTGAACACGACATCCAAGGACAACCCCGGCCGCCATCGTGCCGGGGCGCGGCTCGCACGCGAACTGGCGGGGCTGCTCCTGGTGGTCACCGGAGTGGCTGGCCTCGTCACCGCCGCGTTCGCCGCGCGTCCAGCGGCCCGGCACTGGGCTGGTCGCCGCGGTGTTGCTCGGATTCGGCTCGTGGACGATGTATCAGCGGCCCCGGCCGGGCCAGACTGCTCACCAAGTCGGTGTCTGCTCCACTGTGGCGGGGGTGGCGCTCGCGCTCGCGTTGATCTGGGTCTTCTCCCCCATCGGCTGACTCGCCGCGGTGTCCGCCCTCGGTGTCGGCGCGGGCATGTGGCTGACCTCGGGTGTGGTGCGCTGATGGCCGGCCGCCGCTTCCTTCCCGCCCTGCACTTTCTGCTGACCGGTGACTCTGCGCCGACCGAGCCGGAGACGAAGACGATTTCCTGGTCGGGAGGCGGCGCCTACACGTCGACGATGTACGCGGGCACTGGCAACATGTGGGGCACCGGGGGCCGCGCGGACGGCTGGGACATGGACCGTGTCGTCACCGAGGGGTACGAGCGCGTCGTCTGGGTCTTCAAAGCCGTCGACACCATCGGCAAACACGCCTCCCGGCTTCCGCTGGAGCTGGGCCGCGGCCTGACCGAAGAGGGCGAGTTCGATGAGACCTTCCCCGATCACCCCCTTCTACGGCTGCTCAACGGGCGAGCGAACCCGCTGGAGACGGGCCCGATGTTCCGCGAGCATCTCTCCGGGCAGATCCTGCTCAGCAAGCGCGGGGTGTTCGTCGAGAAGACCCACAGCCGCGCCGGCACCCTGACCCGGCTCGATCTGGGGTCGGAGTACGCCGGTCACCTGTCGGTCATCGCCGGTGTCGACGTAGTCCGTACCGCCGGGGCCGGAGCGGCCAAGCCCCGCGCCATGAACTACGAGCATGCCTCCGCGAACGCCAAGCTGGAGATCCTCGCCGCGTTCGGCGCGCCCGAATCCGTCACCGGCAATGCATCCGGGCGGACCGCCGAAGCCGGAGGCGCAGCAGCCCCAGCTCGGCGACGACGACAGGGCCAGGACAAGGGCCAGCAGCAGCACGGCAGCGAGAACCTGTAGGGCACCGGTGACTTTGTCGCCCTTCCGCAGCTCAGTACACCAACCCCGGCGCCTGCCAGGTGCGCACGAGATGGTTGAGCATGGCGGTCTCGATGCCGATGGCGGCGGCCACGGCCGTGAGCGGGTGGCCCAGGCCGTGGTGGAGGACGGCCACGTCGTACTGCAGTGGCGAGTGGGCGGTCAGGGGCAGGGGGCAAGAGCGGCTGCCGGTGTGGGCCACGAGCTGTTCCCAGGCGTAGGCACCTGGATTGGGGCGGCTAATGACGTACGGCCAGTGGGTGATGAGGTGGCCGAAGGTGGCCGCGACGGCGTGCTGCGCCTCGTGGTGCGGCAGATGGGCGTGGGCGTAGCCGAAGTAACAGTTGTGGTGCAGGGAACAGAACGCCTCGAAGGCCGGCGGGAGGGCGAGCGGGGTGCCTGCCCCGATGGTCGGGGTGGTGAGCCGCGGGCGGCTGGGTGCGCCGCGGGGGCCTGGGTGCCGGCACGGCGGGTCCGGTGTGGCGGGGCGGAAGGTGGAGGCCCGGGCGAGGTTACTCATCCGAAGGCTCCGGCAGGCAGAGGGCTGACATCCGGGGCGGTGATGCGGTCGGGGTGAGGCCTGGCGGCCGCCCAGAGGGGGCGGATGGTTTCGGGACGTCCGTGCAGGGCGCTGACCAGGCGCCCCATCGTTTCCCATTCGGGGACGTGGGCGCCCTCCAAGATGGTGGAGATTTCGTGGGTGGACAGGGTGTGGTCCAGGCGTGAACTGAGCTGTGCGACGTCGGGGTTGGCGTCGGCGAGCAGGAGGCCGCGTAGGGCGGCGCTCAGGTTCACAGGTTCGGCGGGGCGCAGGCCGCGGGCTTCATTCCACAGGGGCAGCAGGTCGGCCGGGTCGGCACCGCAGGCGGTGGCGATCACGCGGGTGATCCGCCAGGAGGGCAGGCGGTCACCGGTCAGGACGCGGGAGATGTAGGAGCCGGAGACGCCGGCTTTCCTGCCGAGCGCGCGCAACGTGAGGGTGCTGGTGCGCTGGAGTTGGGACAACGCCCGGGCCAGTACCTGGCCGGGGTGGTCCAGGTCCCTGGCGGGGATTCCCTCATCGGTGGTCTCCGTGGTCTGCTCCCCCGGGCCCGGAGCTGCGGTCCGGTGCGGAGGGCGCTGGCGGGGGACGGCCCGCACCGGCGCGGCGGCGGCCGGCGGCGGCTGGCGGCGCTGGGCGCGCAGCTGACGGCGGCGGCCAGCGGCTTCCGCGGACCAGTGGCGGCTGACGTTGTCTGTGCCGACGTTCAGGGCGCGGGCGATGTCCGCGGACTTCTTCTTGTGCCCGCGGGCCTGCTGCACCACAGCGGCGGTCAGGTCCTGCACCTCCCGTTCGAACAGCGCGATCTGCTCGAGGGCCTCGAGCGGCCGCCCCTCGGTGATGAGGTCCTTGACGCTCTGCAGGTGGTGGACGCATTCACCGACGACCTGCTCGGCATAGGCGTCGTGGTCGCTCTCACCCTGGAGGCCGGACAGCTTGCGGTAGGCGCGCCCGCACGCGTCGGAGCAGTACCGCGAGGGCCGGCCCGGGCGGGGCTTGGCAGTCTGCGGGACCGGCTTGGTGCAACCAGGGTTGGCGCACCTGGGGGCCTGGTCCTTCGGAGTCATGTCGTGTAGTCCCTTTCGGGGGTGTGCTACCGGGAATCTCAGGTGGAATTGGGGGGTTCCACAGCGCCCCGAAGATTGCTCTCGGGAGCTTCTCTGATCGCCGCCCGGTCCGCGGGCGACCCAGCCGGGTGCCGTGGGGCCGCTGTCGGCAGCAGCCCCACGGCACCGGTGGCGTCAGGTGACGGAAATACGCCGGTAGCGCACATACGAGCGGCGCAGGGCGAGCACGAGGAACGGCACGACGGTAAGCGCGAATTCGCTCGACTCGGGCCGCATGACGAGCACGACGACCGCGAACAGTGCCGAAATGACCCCGCCGAGCTGCATGTTGACCTGCTGGTCACGCTGCTCGCAGGGTTTAGCCCAGACCTGTCGAGGGATGCTAGCTTCGGGTCCCTTCAGCCGGACGGTCCGCACCGGTCGGCTTGGAATGTGGTCGGGAGGCATACGCCCTCCTAGATCAGTGATCCGAACAGATGGCGAGTCAGCCCTGGTTCAGATGTGGCGTCCGGGCCGGGGCTGCTCGTACGCCGCCGAACGTACCGTTCACGCAGACGAGGCACCATCACTACAGTCCGTTAATGGGACACTTGCGGTTCTCTCTCGTTCGCTTTTGCGACTCCGATCGGAACTCGATCCAGATCGGTCAGACTGCAACGCAACAGAGCGCGAATATGCGCCAGTCACTCAGCCGGGTATGGCGGACGATCGCGCCAGGTCGCGCCACCCCTATGCCCACGCACCACCCCGCGCTCACCGACGCGCCGCCTCCTGAACGAGCGCCGAGCCCCCTTCGGTACCAAGCGACGCCAGCACGATCCAACGCTGGCACCCGCGACGGTCTCCGTAGCGAACGCCGCCCGGCAGAGCATCACGCCGTGGAGGGCACGTGCACATCCTGACCGTGTGCCTCGGCAACATCTGCTGCTCTCCCTATGCCGCCTGTGTGCTCGCGCACCGCGGCGGCCCGGCCGTGGAGGTGCGCTCGGCAGGCCTGCGCGACAAATGGGTCGGCATGCCCGCCCACCGCTACATGATCGCTATCGCGGCCGCCCACGGCTACGACCTGCGCAGCCACCGCGCCACCCAGATGAGCACCACTCTGCTGGAGTGGGCGGACACCGTCCTGGCGATGGACCGCGCAGTACTGACGGAGCTGCGCGGCTGCACCGATGAAGCGATCGCCGGCAAGCTCGCCCTGTTCCTCGGCGACCAGGACGTCGCCGACCCCTAGAGGCAGGGCGGGGACGTGTTCACCGCCTGCGTGGCCACCATCGAGGCGGCCGTGGCGCAGCACCTTGCCTGACCGGCAGGGGCCTACGCTCTGGCGGCCGCGAGCACGACATCGACCAGGCGCTCGGCGGCGTCGGGGCGCCCGTAGGACCGGGCCAGTTCCGCCATCGCCGAGCGCTGCTGCGCATCCGTCAGCAACGGTGCCACCGCGGCCTGCAGCCGCTCGGCCGACACCTCGTCGACCAGTGCGACGGCCGCCCCGTTGTCCGCCAGGTGACGCGCGTTGTGCACCTGCTCGTTGCCGACCGAGGTCGCGAGCGGGATGAGTACCGCCGCCTTGCCCAGCGCGGTCAGCTCGCTGATCGTCCCGGCACCACTACGGGAGATCACTACGTCGGCCAGGGCCAGCACGTCGGGCAGCTCGGCACCGACGTAACCAGTGAGGTGAAAGCGCGCCGCGCTCGACGCAGGCAGGTGTGCTGTCTGCTGGCGCAGGTTCTCGACGTTGTCGCGGCCGCATTGGTGGATGACGTTGGCGTGCTCGAGCAACCACGGCAGCGCCCCGCACACGACATCGTTGATCTGCTGCGACCCCTGGGCGCCACCCGTGACGTAGATGGTCGGCAGATGACGGTCGAACCCGTGCAGGTTCAAAGCCTGGATGGCCTTCTCTCCCTGACCGGTGAAGACTTCGGGGCGCACCGGGTTGCCGGTGACCACCGTCAAGGCACGCACCGCTTCCGGCAAGAGTGGCACGGTGGACTCGGAAGAGACGGCCACACGGGTCGCTGCTGCGGCGAGGGCCTTGTTGGCCACGCCCAGCCGCACCATCTGCTCGTGCACCACCAGGGGTACGTGGCACAGCCTGGTGGCGGCTACCCCGACGGGCACTGCGACGTATCCGCCGGTGGCCAGCACCACGTCGGCACGGAACCCGTTGATCACCTTACGTGCCTGGAAGACGCCAAGGGGGACACGGCTCATGTCCGCGACGTTCGCCGGTGAGACGAGTTTCAGGGGGTTCTTCGAGCGACGGATCTTGCCCGTGGCGACTGCCGTGAACGCGATTCCCTCGGCGGCCGCGACCCTGGATTCCAGACTGTCAGCCTTGCCTACCCACAGGACTTCCAGGGCGCGGCCTTGTGCCGCGAGCCGGGCCTGCAAGGTACGCACCGTTGTGAGGGCCGGGTACGTGTGGCCACCCGTCCCTCCACCGGTGACGATCAACCGGAGGGCCCGCGGCTGAAGGCGGTCGGCCTCTGCAACACGGTCGACCATCCAGCCGCATAGGCGCCGATCCACAGAATCGCCGGCCGGCTCAACCAGATGCTCCCCGCTCTGTTCTTCCCCAGTGACGACGAGCGGCTCGAGGAAGCACGGGTCCTGCCGAGAGTTCAGGGACCCCCGGCCGGCCGCGGCAAGCAGGTCTGGCGGAGTGCCTATCAACGCGGGAGGGCTGGGATTCAGTCTCGCGCTGTCATGCGGCGGGGCGTCCCGCGTGTGATCGTGGACGAAGTCGATTTGCAGGCCGTGCTGATGGTCAGACTGCTGGTGCGAAGGCCGTGATTGCCTCGACGAGATCGGCCGGAGCTTCCAGCGGGATCAGGTGACCCGTGTTCGGGATCACCGTGAAGTCGGCTCCGGAGAGGTAGGGCACCAGGTTGTTGACGAGCTCGTCGACGGGCTCGACATGGTCGTTCTCTCCGGCGACGACGAGGGCGGGGACGCTGATCATGCGAGTGTGCTCGCAGATGTCCTCCGCGATGCCGCGCAGCGGCCACTCAGTGCGGGCGGCATCGGAGCTGGCCCGCGAGTCGGTCGCGATCTGCGACTTGATCGATTCGGGCAGCTCGGTCGCGGTGAGGATGTGATCCCGTGCGCCGGCGACGGACTCGTCAGAGTCGTAGGCGTGGGAAAGGCCTTCCTGGTACTCGGCAGTGATCTCTACGGCGGGCTTCGCCGGAGCGGAACCGACGAGGATGATCCCGCGCAGGCCCACGGGCCGGGTCGCCGCTATGAGCTGTGCGATCTTGCCACCCATGGAATGCCCGACGAGGAGGTAGTCGGTGACGCCCGCGTCGGCGATAACGGCGAGCGTGTCGTCGGCGAGTTGGCGGAGGCTGTAGGGGCCGACCAGGTTGCTCGAGCGGCTCCACCCGCGGAAGTCGACAGTGAGCATGTCGCGTCCAGCGAGGCGGTCGACGACGAAGTCCCAGGTGCGGGCGGATCCACCCCAGTAGTGCAGGAATACCAGGGTCGGTCCGGTCCCCCGCCGGTGGTCGTAAGCGGGCAGTAGCGGCTGCTGCGTCATGTTCATCGTGACTCTCCCGATCAAGGTTCTGAGGCGGTTGTTCTGTGTGTTCATCGAATCTCTTCCGCTGCGCCGGGGCATCGGCACGACTGGTCGCCTGATGGTGGAAACTGGACAGATGGCCGTGATCCGCCAGATGACTTACCAGCGCGTCGGGCGCCGTGCCGCCACTGTCGAAACCATGACGTTCGACCGCCTTCGCGAGCTGAACGACGGCGGGACGCAGCGTGCCGACTTCCACGTCCTCGCCGTCGTCGATGCCGGGCACGGATCCGTCACCGTGGACTTCCTCCGACACCCGCTCCAGGAGCGGTCCGCGGTGTGGGTCGCTCCTGGAGCTGTGCACCGATGGGATGACATCGCTGGCGTGGCTGGGCACGCCGTGCTGTTCGTGCCGACCGCGCCGGTCACCCACGCCACCCGGGAACTCGTCGCGTCCCCGGACCTGGTCGCACACTGGTGCATTCCCGACGCGGACTGGCCGTTCGTCGACACCGCGCGCGACCATCTCCTCCTCGAAGCATCCGCCCCACCCGGGGATATCTCGATGGAGCTGCCTGAGATCCTGCTCTCCGCGCTCATCGCCCGGCTACGGCCTCCCCACGCCGAAGTACGGTCGATCAATCCGGTGTTCCGGCTGTTCCGGTCCAGCGTCGACGCGCACTTCCGGGAACATCACGATGTTGGTTACTACGCCCGGACACTGGGATACGCCCCCCGCACCCTCACAAGAGCGGTGCAGCAGGTCACCGGCCGCAGCGCGAAGGCGTACATCGTCGATCGGATCGTCCTGGAAGCCAAACGGCTCCTCGCACACGACCGCCTCACTGCGGCCGCCTGCGCCAACACGCTCGGCTTCCCCGACGCGTCCAACTTCTCGGTGTTCTTCCAGAGGGCGACAGGCATGCGCCCGGGCGCATGGCATGCGATGGTGGCCGCCGAGTGAGGGGATGTACTTAAAGCCACCGGACGACCTAGCCCCTGGCCGACGTCGTTTCGCAGCAGACTCCGCGACGCTCACCGCCCGGCAGAGGTCAATGCGATGGACTGGAAGCACAGTGACATCACACGGTCTGGTCGCCGTCGCTACCTCGGCATGCCGCATAATGATTTCATGACTTCAATCGTTCCAGTGGACAGAGAGAGCTTGCTTCACTTCCTTAGGGATTGGTACGGAGAGCCGAATCTGCCTGCAGTGCGTACGGCCAAGTCGAGCCTAGCGCCAAGTGCGCTAGTAGAGTGGCATGAGATTGCATCCCGATGGGGTGATGTGATCAACTCTCACAATTATGCTATTCCGTTGCCGGAACTCCAGCGCGAGGGCGGGAAAGTTCCGTTCTGGGTGGAGAACCAGGGAAATTGGGTTTGGTCCTTCGATCCTCGTAGGCAGGATGGTCCGGTATATGAAAGAGATCCATCTGGTGGGTCGGAGTGGACTCCCACGGGTGAGAATCTTTGGGAATTCTTGATTCATGCGACCGTGCTTGAGGCGGTCTTGGGTGCGCCAGTAAAGAAGACTGCATCCGGAGTAAGTGAAGAATCTATCTCCGCGTGGCCTGATGCCCGCGAGCTGCCCTTCCCTACGTGGAATTGGCCAGCCCCAGGGGCAAGAGTTGTGGTCGGCCAGGAATGGCTGGCGCTGGTGCATCCGGGAGATCTCCCTGAAGCCGGATACGACGTCATGTTGGCGGCCAATCAGCTGCGGAACCTGTATTGGTCGGAGCATTCGGAGATTGAGTGGCTCTCGCATCTAGACACTCGTGACGTAACGGAAGAGCCGCTACCCTGGTAGGCCGTACGCGAAGGGGAGGGTCGAATCTCCAAATTCGACCCTCCCCTTCATCTATATTTGTTAGTCTGCGCGACCAACGAATGTTTCAGTCTTTCGAGGAGAAACAACCCACAGCTTAACGCCTTCCGGAAGCATGTCGGGCAGCGTGCTCTTGCACGTGCCGCACGCTCCCGTCGGATAGTCGATGTACAGCACCGCTTTCTTGATTCCTGCATTAGATCGCAGGAATGCGGCGGCGTGTGTTTCTACGTGATTTGAATTCGCCTTCAATCGACCTGGGAGGTTCTTTAGCAGTTCGGACTGCCCTCCGGGGCCGCTGATCATAGGAAGCCGGTCTCCCCCGACATCAAGGATTCCCACGGTACGCCGCGAGTAGTCCTTAGGCAGGTCCTTGAGGGCTCCCCCGACGACCGCCTTGCTGGTAGCGGACTTGGCCGCAGCTCCAACGAGGCTCCGTGCGAGGCCTCCGGGCCCTACATCGATTGATCCAGTGAGAGGCACGACTTCTTTGCAGTCCGTGCGATCATCTGGGTTGCATAGAGTCCGAGGATCCGGGCCCTTGGTGATCTTGCGGACGACGGCTTTGGCCGCGCTCGCTAGCGTATCCAAGAAGTCGGGGACCGGGGTGTGGTCTTGCGCCTGAGCCTTGAGGAACTTGTCCCCACCGGTACCGTAACCAGACTGCGGGCAGAACCCGCCGCATCGATACTGCTGACGAGCCTGAGAGCCGGCTGTGGTGCCGGAGTTGCTGCCGCCGCCCCAGGTGTGGCCACCACCGCCCCCGCCGCGTCCTCCGCCACCCCTATTACCGCCGCCGCCCGTGCACACCATGATGGAGCAGGTGGAACCACAGGATTGCTTGACGCCATCCTTGCAGGGAATTTCGCCCGTGGGGTCGGGGAAGGTGAGGGGGTTGTTGTTGCCGTATGTGTAACCGTTGTTCTGCTGGGGGTCCGTCAGATCCATTATTGGGTCTACGGAGAGGAAGCGGCCGGTGGATGGGTCATACTCGCGGGCGCCAAGGTGGGTGAAGCCCGTCGACTTGGTGTCGTCGGTGCCGCCAACGAAGCCCTTGGTGCCTGGCCACGACTTCGGTGTCTCGCCGCGCAACCCACCGAAGGGGAGCGTGCGACGCTGGGCCAGCTTCAGATCCGCTGCCCCGATGGAGAGTTGTCCCGTGCCCTGGTGGTCCGCGGTGGTGAAGGTGATGGTGCCGTCGTCGTCCTTGACGGCCTGGTGACCGCTGCCGAGGGGGGTATAGCGGGTGGCTTTGGCCTTAGCGGCACCCTTGGGAAGGATGACTTCGGTGTGGCCGAGGTAGAGGGTGGTCTCGGTCGGTGTGCGGCCGATCAGGCGGTTGCCTGCCGTGTCGTAGAGGTACTCGGTGACCTTATCCTTCTCGCCCTCGACAGGTTCACTGACCTTGGCCAGGTGGCCTTCGGCGTCCCAGGTGAGTGTCTGGGTGTCACCGCGCAGGGTGCGGGTGGTGGTGTTGCCGGTGGGGTCGTAGCCGTAAGAGTCCTTGGTGGTGGTGCCTCCGGGCAGCTCCGTAGTGACGGAGGTCAGGGTGTGTGGTTGTGGTGTGCCCGGCTTGGGGTAGTCGTAGGTGCGCTCGGTGTTCTTGCTGCTGTGTCCGCCGACGTCATGGAGGGTTTCCGTGAGTCGGTTACCAGCTTTGTCGTAGGTGTAGGAGTGCCAGTACGGGGCCGGTCCGCCGGTCTTGCCCGCGGCTGGGGCGGTGGCGCATGTCTTGTCGCCCTGGGTCCAGGCTTCAGTCAGCCGCCGCAGGTAGTCGTAGGTGAAGCACTGGGTGTCGGTGCCGGTGCGGGAGACGTCTGCGACGGAGAGGATGTTGCCCGCTTCGTCGTAGCGGTAGGAGTTGTGCTGATCCACTCCGCTTTGGTCTTGGCGGTCGACCCGTGAGGTGGCCAGGCGCTGGGTTCCCTGTTCGTAGCTGTAGGTGACCTTGGTCTTCTTGCCGTTGGTGCTGCCGAATTCGTTCCAGTAGGGCTTGCCGGTGTGGGTGTAGCTGGTGTCGGCCTGGAAGCCATCACCCAGTACGGAGATGGGGCGCAGCGTCTGCTTCTCGTAGGTGGTGGAGTACCCGCCGGCGGGCAGGGAGCCCGCCTCCGAGTAGCTCACGCCTTTGACCAGGCCGGAGGGAAAGTAGGTGGTGCCGCTCTGGTAGGTGCCTGCCAGTTCCTTCTCGCTGTCGGGGATGACCACAGCGGTCATGATCGGCCGGTACTGCGAGTCGTATCGGGTGACCTTTGAGGTGTAGGCCTGCCCGTCCACGTAGCGGGTGGACTCGGCCAGCTGCCCCTTGGCCCCGGCGATGGTGTCGTAGACCCACTTGGCGCGCAGATCGCCCGTGGCGCCGTCCTTGCGCAGCTCGGTTCTGCGGCCGAGGTTGTCGTAGATGCTGGCAAGCACGGTGCCGCGCTGGTCAGTGGTGGTGGTTAGTTGCCCGCGGTCGTCGTAGGTGGAGTCCGTGGTGCCCTTGTCAGGGTCGCTCGACTTCGTCTGGCGGCCCAGCTGGTCGTACTCGTACGTCCAGTCGTTGCCCGCGGGATCGGTGACCTTCTTGAGCTGGCCACCGGGGTAGTAGCTGTAGGACGTGGTGTCGAAGACCGCGCTCTGGCTGCGGGTGTGGTGCTGGCGCAGCTCGGTCGTCTTGCCGCGGGCGTTGGTGAGGGTGGTGGTAGCGGTGGCGCCTGCTGGCGGGATGACGGTTGTGCGGTCGCCGCGGTAGATGGTCTTGGTGGTGGCCAGGACCTTGCCGCCGTCGCCGGTGCCGGCGATCTGCTGCTCCTCAACGGGGCGTGCGAGTCCGTCATAGGTGGTGCGGGTCTGGCTCTCCACGCTCCAGGCGTTGTCCGGCTTGAACAGGGCTCGACCCGGTGCTTCCTTGGCCTCGAAGTAGGGGGCGAATGTCTTACTGGGCAGGCCGCGTTCGTCGTAGAAGGTGTCGGTGAGAATGCGGCCGCCGTCGGGGCCGGGAGTCTGAGTCTGGCGTTCGCGCAGGAACCCGTCGTAGATCGTGTAGGTGGCGACCTGGCCGCCTTCGTTGTTCAGTGTCTGGCTGCGGACCGCGACTTCCTTGCCCTCGTCCACGAAGTAGCTGAACTGGTAACTGGGGGTTTGGCTCGTCTTGCGGTCGGCCAGCCAGACTTTCGCGGAACGGCCCAGCGCGTCGTACGTCATCTCGATGCGCTTGTCGTTCGTGTCGATCTTGGTGGCGGGCTGGCCGCGCAGAGGCTCCAGTTCGGTGACGGTGGTCTGTGCCGAGGCCGGGTCGGCTGCCTTGGTAGGCGGGCTGGTCTCGGTGATCTTTGTGGCTATCCCGGTGGCCGGGCTGTAGGCCGTGGTGGTGGTGCGGCCGTCCTTGCGCACGGCCACGACCGGGTCGCCGGTGCCGGTGACGGTGACATCCGCCGTCAGGTCGGTGGTGGCCAGTGTGCGGCCGTAGGAGTCGAAGGTGGCACGGGCTTCCAGGTAGGTGGCCTTGGTGCCGTCGTGCTTCTTCAGCGTCGCGGTTGCGCTGGCATCCCCCTTGGTGGGCGCGGCTCCGTAGGCTCCGCCGTCGTAGGCGGTGCGGACATCGGAGAGGACGTCCTTGGCGCGGTCGGGGGTGTCGGCGCACTTGGTGGCGACGGTCTCTTCCCGGGAAGGCAGGGTGAGGATGTTGTCTTCGGTGTTGGTGGCGTAGGTGGTGCGGGTGCACTGATTGTCGTCGGCCGTGCTGTTGTCGCCGAGATCATCGACCTGGGTGACGCGCCCGGCCACGGTGTCGTGTTCCGTCGCGGTGGAGGTGATGCGCCAGTCCGCGCCCGCCCCGTCGTCCAGGGAGGTCCAGGTCTTGGAGTGAGCGGTGCCGGTGAAGTTGGATGTCACCGTGCCCCAGTCGCGGCTCTTCTTCCCGGTCTCGTGGTGCCAGGGCCGGTCTACCGTCTTGGCCAGGACCTTGCCGCCCGGGCCCGAGTAGGTGACAGTCTTGTAGGGGAAACCTTGCGCCGACTCATGATCGGCGATCGGGTCGCCTTCGCCGTCGCCCAGACTGACCGAAACGTTCTTCGTACCGCCGGAGGGTTCCTTGCGGTCTCCGTCCATGCCCCGCAGGAAGTAGCTGTCCTCCTGCGACTTCAGTGCATCGGCGCCGCCCTGACCGCCGGTCTTGGTGCGGACGTGGCCGTAGCCGCGCCACTGCGACCAGGTCTTGAACTTCTGCTTGGTCAGACCGTCGTCATCGTCGTAGTGCCAGGCCGCGTCGCCCAGGTACTCATACGTTGTCGCCGCATCCGCCGCGCCGCCGGTGCGGTCGGTGGTCGTCGTGGAGGTGACGACGTACTTGTTGAACCAGTGCCGCTCCGGGTCGTCGCTGGTGGAACCGCCGATGTACTGCGGGAAGCAGCGGGTGGTGTTCGACTGCGGGCTCGGCAGGGCGTCGAAGGCACACGCCGGCTTCGAATAGTTCACGTTGATCTGGCCGCCGGACTCATCCGAGACACCGGACAGGCGGGCCTTGATGTACGGCGCGTAGCCGTCACCGATCTTGTCCAGGCGGTTTTCCATCTGGCTGTAGGCGAAGGTCGTCTTCGGCACGGTGACTGCGGGGTCGGCGGTGTGCCCCGTGCGCTGGAC
The DNA here is from genome assembly GCF_040654255.1 of Streptomyces sp. NPDC050732. Taxonomy (NCBI): domain Bacteria; kingdom Bacillati; phylum Actinomycetota; class Actinomycetes; order Kitasatosporales; family Streptomycetaceae; genus Streptomyces; species Streptomyces sp. NPDC050732. The sequence continues at coordinate 171,411 of NZ_JBFAHP010000009.1, read as the reverse complement.
GGAGTTGAGCAGCAACTGGTAGTCGACGTCCGCCTGGCCCCACTCGTGGGTCAGCTTCCAGGAGTCGACCTTGCTGTAGGCGTCGCCGTTCAGGATCTGGGTGGTGACGCCGGTCAGGCGCTTGCGGGTGAAGAACGACGGGGAGAGGCGGCCCTTGTCGCAGTCCTCGCTTTCGCCGCAGTTCATGTCCCAGGGGGTGTCGTACCAGTAGAAGGCGTCCTTGCCGATGTCGCTGCAGTCGGTCTTGCTAGTGGGCAGGCAGCGCTCGGAGGTGGTGAAGTCGACCTTGGCCAGGGGCTTCTTGCTGTAGAGCGAGGAGGACTTCAGCCCATACTCGATGTGGTCCAGCACGCCGCCGCGCACATAGCGGGTGTTGTCCTTGGCCTTGAGATTGCGGCCGTAGGAGTTCTTCTCCTGGTCGTAGTAGTAGGCGATGGCGTTGCTGTGCGGGTCGACGACGTAGTCGAGGTTCCACCGCCAGCCCTGCTGGCACCATGAGTCGGCGAAGGTGTCCTTGTGGCACTCTTCGCCCGCGTTGTTACCGAAGACCGGAGCCGTCCACGTGGAGTTGGTGGTCGGCGCGCCCTCCTTCCAGCCCGGCAGCCGGTTGTATCCGAAGTAGTAGCGGACGCCGTTGGGGTCGGTCAGGCGCCAGTATTCGCCGTTGTCGTCCCCGTTGCCGCGCCCGGTGGAGGACATGCGGACGATGAGGGTCCCGTCATCCTGCTTGAACCGGTACTCCTCATCCGTTTCCTTGTCCTTGTCGGCGTCACCGGGCAGCGGGACCAGTTCACCACCCTTGCCGTTGAAGGTGATGAAGGCGTTGTCGTAGCCCCAGCACTGGTCACCGGGCTTGTTGCCGTCCGTGCCCTTTTCCCCGTCTTCCGAGCAGGGCTTGTAGCGGCGTTCGATGTAGCCGGGCCACAGGTCGAAGCCGTCGCCGGCCCAGGAGGACTGGTTGTTGGTGTTGCCGGTGCGCCCATCAATTGCTCCCGAGGAGTAGGACAGGCCCACTTCCGGAGTCAGGTCGCCCGGAACCTTGGGCACCGGCATGTCGTATGACCACGAGAAGTCACCGGTGTTGAGGTTGGTGTCCCAGGTGGCCGAGGCAGACAGCGAGGTCGCCTTGTAGTCGCCGCTGACGCTCTTCTCGTCCGCGACGGCAGCCAGAACCGTGGCCCCGCCCGCCCGCAGAGCCACCGAGTCCGCGGTCAGTGTCTTCTTCTCGGTGTTGTTGACCGTACGAACCGGTTCGGGCGTGCGGCACTGCTGCTTATGCGGCGTCTTCAGCACACATGCCGGCAGTTCGACCAGGGTGAGGCGGGAGCCGTACCCGCCGCCGAACGCCTCAGCGAAGCGGGAGTAGTCGACAGAGGCCCGGACCTTGCCCTGCGCATCGCTCGTGGCCTCACTGGCTTCGAGCGAGAAGAGCACGCCACGCACGCCGGCTTTCTGCGTGGTCTTGCGGTCGACCACCCGGGCCGTGATGTCGCCCTGCGGCGCCTCGCCGGTGACTGCTCTGGCGCCTTGACGGCTGCGCTTGACGGCAGCCGCCTTTGGGGCGCCCACAGCCAGAGGCAGGCCCTTGGCCTTGACGGGCTGCGCCTTGTTCGCGGATCCGCTGCCAGCGAGGTCGACTACGGCGGTGCCGGGCTCGGGCCAGGCCGCCTTCGGCGCGTTCTTGGGCGTCTTGAGGCCCTTGGACTGCAGCCGCGGGCGGGCCGCCTTGGCATCCCGGCCCTTGACTGGCTTCTCGGTAACCCCCACGGGCAGGCGCTCAGCGTCATCCGCCGCGGCCAGCGGGGCGGTGGCAGCTTGCAGCAGGGTTCCCACCAGTGCAGCCGACACCGCTAGGGCCGCCCGTTGCCGCCAGGCGGCATGGTGGCGAGCTCTTCTTTTGCTGTTCATCCTCAACAATCAATCTTTCAGGGCGACGCACACCGCTGCGCGGCATGGCATGGCCAGCTCAGTAAGGGAACAGGGGTGCGGCCGGGGAGCAGGCCGCTCCCCGGCACGCGGGTCAGCTGTCGCCGGGAATGTCGGTGGGGAGGCCGAAGAGGGAACTGGCCATCTTCGTGATCTGTGCATCCGACAGGGCACCCTGGATAGTCCATACGTCGTCGACCTGGCCGGCGAAGTACGTTCCCGTCGCGTCCCCCTTGGCCTTGCCGACCTGCAGGGATTTGGTGGCGGAGAACGCCAGAGCGTTGTCCGCCCACGCGATCAGGTCTTCGCAGGCGGTGTCGTCGGCTTCCCCGTCTCCGTCCGCGTCACCACAGGCGACTTCCTGCAGGTTGCCGTTGACGTAGAGGCGGATCTCCTTGGCGAAGCCGTCGTAGACCACCGCCAGGTGATTCCACTGGGTGACGGACTCGAACTCCGTACTTGCCACCTTCGTCACCGGTGCGTCCGCGCTGTCACTGGCCGGGAGGATGAGCTCCCAGCGGCCGAGCCCCTCGGCGGGGTCTTTGGCGTCGGGCACGAAGCGGACCTCGAAGGCGCTGCGGATGTTGCCTTCGGCGCTGAGCACGGCCATGTCGTGTTCCGGTGCCGCGGCCGCCTGGGCCCAGGCACTGACGGTGAAGCTGGACTTGGTGTCCACAGGCATCGTGGACGTGGCCGCGTAGGCGGTGGTGCCGTTCAGCTCCAAACCGTGAGCGTTGATCATGGACTCGCCGAGCTTCGCGCCTCCGTAGAGCTTCATCGGGCGCTTCTCCGCGGAGAGATCCGGCGTGGTGGCGGGAGAGGAGCTGGAGGTGTCCTCGAAGTTCCAGCGGCCCTTGACCAGCGGCCGCTGCTTGAACATCTGACGGACTTCCTCGGCCGAGACGGGACGGTCCAGCAGACGCACGTCGTCAATAGTTCCGGGGAAGTGGTTTTTGACCTCGCCGCTGTAGTTACCGGCAGCGAGGTACATGGACTGATCGGCATAGAACGCGCCGGCCAGCGGGACGGATCCGGCGCGGCTTCCGTTGACGTAGAGGGTCAAGGTGTTGGCCACTGTGTCGTGCACACCCACCAGGTGCGCCCACTCCCCCACGTACGCCTTATCGTCTTCCGGTTGCATGGCGCGGATGGGCGTCGCATCGGCTGCGTCGGCGGAGTACTGGTTGACGGCCCACCGGTTGTAGGTGGAGGAGTAATACAGCTCGAAGCCGGGGCGCTCCTTGCCGGCCTGCGCAGCGATGATCGCCGCGCCGTCGGGCTTCTTGTCGAGCTTGGCCCAGGTGGAGACGGTGAAGCTGCGCGAGGTGTTCACATGTGGGCCGCTGGTCTGGCCGATCTTGGCGTAACCGTCGGTGCCGTTGAACTCGGCTGCCTTGCCCGCCACGCCCGGCATGCCCGTGGTGACACCCCCCTTATATTGCGCGGGGAGTACTCCGCCGTGGCCGGTGATCTCGGTGGCGTCGGCCGCCTCGTCCAGGTCGAAGACGGCTGTCGCGGGCCGGCCCGGGTCGCCGATGGTGTCCTTGGCGTGCAGCTTGTCGACCTCGTCCTGGGCGAGGGGCTTGTCGAAGAGCTGTACCTCATCGATCGCGCCGGGGAAGAACGCGGAAGGTGCACCGTTGTAGGAAGCCGCTCCCAGTTGCAGCCCTCGGCGGGCTTCCCACGGCTTGTCGTAGGCCATCTGGCCCACGAGCTTGCCGTCGACGAACAGCTCCAGCATGTCGCGCGCCGAGTCGTAGGAGCCGATCAGATGAGTCCACTTGCCGGCAGTCGCGCCGCCGGGCTTGTCCGCCATGGCGCGAGCGATACCCGCATCCGCGGTGTCGGACTTGTACTGGTTGAAGGCCCAGCGGTCGTAGGTCTTGGAGTAGTAGAGCTCGAAGCCGGGGCTGTGGTTACCCGGCTGGGTGGCAATGACCGCGGCTCCCTCAGGCATCTTCGACAGCTTCACCCAGGCCGATACCGCGAAACCGCGGCTGGTGTCGACCACCGGAAGGTCGGTGGAGGCATACCCGTCGACACCGTCGAAGGACACCGCCTTGCCCTGCACGCCCGACGCGCCCGGGGTAGCACCGCCGTGCAGTTGCGCGGTGCGCGGCGGTGTCGAGCCCGTGCTCTGGGAGGCGTCTGCGGCCTCCTCGTCCAGCTGCCAGGTGGCCCGCTCGGGCTGACCGGCCCTGACTCGGTACTGGTAGGTGCGGATCTCACTGCCGTTGCCGGCAGAGTCGAAGGCGCGGGCCGTAATGAAGTTCAGCCCCGGCTTGGCCGGCAGCACCTCGGCTACCTTGGCGGCACCGCCGGACGTGGTGACCTTGTGCAACGGGGTGGGGTCACCGTTGATGCCGTACCAGTACGACGTCACATCACTATCCGCCGCGTCCAGCCCGAAAGAGCCGTACTTGCCCACCCCGTCCCGCCAGGGGTCGTTCGGGTCCTCGGGATCAGACTCGGGGTAGTCGCCGGAGGAAACGGCGGGAGCCTTGGGGACCTTGGTGTCGTACACGAAGTAACAGGCTGTCGGACTGCCCGCGTAGGACCAGGGCGAGTACTGCTCACCGTCGTGCACGCGCGCGTACCAGTTGATCTCCTTGTTCACCGGGATCGTCGAGGGCAACTTGATAGCGAAGACGGACCCTGAATCCTTGGCCGTCGTACGGCTCGGCTTCCAGCTGCCGCCACTCCACTTGGCCTGGAACTGTACGGAAACGTCGTCGCCGTCCGGATCCTTCACATCGACGGCGTAGACGTTCCCAAGCGTGCGCACCCGTGCGGCCTTATCCGAGCTCTTGCACGTGCCGCCGTAGGCCATCGTGAGCTGAGAGGCCTTGAGCTGCGCGGGCGGACGGTTGTACTTCACCCGTAGGAAGGCCTTGTCCGAGAACCGCTTCCAGCCGTAGGCATCGGACTCACTGGCCGCCTGCAGGCCGAACGTCATGGTCTTGTCCCGGCCATCGGCGGCATCCTGCACAGCCGCCTGCACCGAGAACTCGGCATCCTTCGCCGCACACCCGCTGTAGCCGTAGGCAAATGACTTCGAGGACAGCTTCTTCTTCCAGAAACCCGACTTGTTCTGCGAGTTCCACGTCGTGGAACCGGAGATGTCGTCGGTCGCCCAGAGCTCCACGGTGCGATCCGAGCAGGAGGCCGACCACGTGTTGCGCACCACGAACTCGGCGGACAGGATCGACTTGCCGGCGAACCTGGAGACGGGGATGCGGTAGAAGAGCCGCTTGGTGTCGTACGGCTGGCAGTAGACCCAGTTGCAGTAGCCCATGCCCGCGTCGTGCTCACCGTTGAACTTCCACTGAGCTGAGTCGGCCCAGTGCTTGGACGCCATCGTCCACGCCGTCGCATGGGGTGAAGACCACTGCGGGTCGATGAACACTGGGTAAGTGGTGTCCTTGCCCTTCAAAACGCCAGTATCCGGTGTCAGCACCAGCTCCTGACCGCCGGCAGGGACATCCACCTCGACGGGGCCGAGCTTCCCGGACTCGCCGGCCGACGGCTCCTCACCGGTTGCCATCTGGCCTTCCCGGCTCGCTGCCGCACTTCGTGCGGACTTGGCCCTGGCGGCCGGCGCAGTGCTCGGGCCCGGGCTGGAGTCCCACATCATCGGCTTTGGGGCCTCGAAGACCGTGCCCTTGGCACCCTCGTCGATGGCCTGGAGCCCGCCCTGGGCCGTCTCTTCGACCTCGACACCATTGGCGGCCAGCTTTAGCCGCAGCTGCGCCAGCTCCGGATTCTCCGCTGCCTTGGCCGACTTCACGACCAGAAGCTGCGTGAAGCCGTCCTGCTGCGCCCCCATGCGGAGGTCCACCCCTGGCAGTACCTCGCCATAAGTGGCCGTCGCTCCCTCAACCTGCGGTTCAGGAAGCTTGCCCGGCCAGGACAGCGCCAGCTCACGGCCGGCCTTCGTCATACGTACCAGCGGCGCATCACCGCCCGCAGAGAACGTGAGGCCAGTTGTCGTCACCTTCGGAGTGAGGGAGCCGTCAGCAGCCTTCACAAGATCGGTGTCGACCGGCTCCCATTTCCCGTCTTTGCGGGCACGGACCGGTCTGAGGTACTCACGCGCCTCGAGGTTCCCGTCAGGCGTGGCGTACACATCGCTCGATTCACCGCGCTGGGAAAGCACCTCCACCGGCTCCCCCGTGCGCTTGGCCTTGGCCATGGCAGCGTCAGTGCCGTCCTGCCCCGCGGAAGGGGGATCGCTTGCAGGCTTCGCCGCTGCCGGTGCGGGAGCCGAGGCCTCAGCCACAGGCGAGAACGGCACCAACGTTGCGACCACGGCCGCGCCCAGCAAGCTCGCCAGCACTCCGGTGCCCCCGCGCGAACGCGCGTGTCTCCACATAACCCACTCCGGCCCGTTACGAAAAATGAGAATTCCCTTTACAAGGAACCGAGCCGTGACTGTATGCAGTAGCCATGTAACTCACCAGGAGACCACTCGCCACGAAACGGACAAACAGCCGTCTCTGAGTGTGGCGTTACTCATGGTTGTGCCGCAATGAGGAGCAACTCGACAACTATCCGCAGGACTTACAACCCCTAACAAAGCGGTTGCACGTGGCGGTGGGTGATCAGGCAGACGGCGAGTCCGAGGAATGCTTCGTGGATGTCATCGCGTCGTTCCCATCGGATGCGCAGGCGGCGGAAGCCGTGGAGCCAGGCGATCGTGCGCTCGACGACGTAGCGGAAGGTACCGAGGCCGGTGCCGTGGGGTTCGCCCCGTCTTGCGATCACGGGCCGGATGCCGCGTTGCCAGAGCTGGCGGCGGTAGATGTCATGGTCGTAGCCGCGGTCGGCCAGCAGCGCACTCGGGCGTCGGCGGGGCCTGCTGACCCGGCCCGCAACGGGCGGGATCTTGTCGAGCAGGGGCAGCAGTTGGGTGACGTCGTTGCGGTTGCCGCCAGTCAGCGTGACCGCGAGCGGGATGCCCTGGCCGTCGACGATGAGGTGGTGCTTGCTGCCCGGACGGGCGCGGTCGACCGGGCTGGGCCCGCTTTTGGGCCCCGGCGGGCAGCCCGCACATGCGAGGAGTCGATCACCGCCCGCTCCCAGTCCAGCTGGTTCTTCGTCCGCAGCTTCTCCAGCAGCAGCACGTGCAGCTGGTCCCACACACGGGCCTCGTTCCAGGCAGCCAGACGCCGCCAGCACGTCATGCCCGAGCCAAAGCCCAGCTCCTGGGGCAGGTACTCCCACTGGATGCCGGTGTGCAGCACGAACAGGATGCCGCACAGGGCCTGCCGGTCCGGCACCCGCGGTCTGCCCTCCACCAGCTTCGGCCCCGGCTTCGGCAGCAATGGCTCGATCAGTGACCACAGTTCATCCGAGACGATCCACGGCCGTGACTGACGGTTTCCCATACCCAGACCTACGGACAGAACCGCCAACCGACTCATGATCAGCAGCTTTTGTTAGAGCCTCTAAGGCATGGGTCAGGCGCCGGGCGGTGTAAGTGTGTTGTGGGCCAAGCGCCGCCTTTGGTCGAGATAGGGATCCGGTGGTCAGAAGTCCTGCTCGCCGGGGGGCTGTCCCACGGTCCACCACTCTTCTTCGGCTTCCTCGAGAGCCTGGACCAACCTGTCGATCATTTTGGCTACTTCTGCCTCCGGACTGTCAGCCGCCAGACCGGCCCGCTCAGGCTGGGTGGCATACCAGTACTCCCGTACGAAGGGGTTCTGCAGGAAGGCCCGCATGTGCACGAACAGGTCATCCCAAGGTATGGCGCCCGTGGCCCATGAGAGGACCATGTTTTCGTACATCGCCCGCACGAAGAGGTACTGGCGACGCCGCTCTGGTGTCTGGGGAGCCATGAAGCCATCGCCGAGGTACACGGTCTCTGCCAAGGCGGGATCGTTCATGGCCCGCAACAGCAGCTCCATGCGGCGCTGACCAGCCGCGATCAAGGCCTCCTGGCGGTGGGTCTCTTGCCAGAGGGTCTCCTGCCGTTCACCCTCTGCCCTGCGCCGCCGGAACGGCGACCACCGTCGACGCCTGGGGGCGGGGCCCCGCTCACGGGGGCTCCCGGAGCGGGGAGTCGCGGTAGGCGGTAGCTCAAATGGCAGGAGCCGACCCCGGTAACGGGCCGCAAAGGCCCGCGCATCAGCCTCCGTTGGCTCGCGCCGCAGTGCGACATCAGCTGTGGCACGAGCGGCGTCCTGGATCACGCTGTAGGAGGCCTCCGGGAATGAGGTGCCGAGCATCCGCTCGACGACCCGGTCGGCCGACTCCTTGGGCGCCATGAGACCACCGTAGCGGTCAGCACTACACGCGACGGTTTTGGTCGCACACGAAGCACCGGTCCAGCTGGGCTGCGTTGAACGCGGCTGCACGCGCAAGCCGCTCGGCCTCAGCTGCGGCTACCGCGGGCGTCAGTCCTTCAAGCCGCGCCCAGTTGTCCGCAACGAACTGAATGGTGGCGCTCCAGTGCTCCTCAGCCGCCTCGCGGTTTCCGGCGTGCGGGCCCTCGACGTACCGCTCGACGAAACGGCGCCCCTCCCCCTCATCGGCCTCCAGCTCGACGAGCGAGCGGATGCGGAGCCTGTGGGCGCGGTCGGGTCCCGGCGTCGCGGGTTGCTCCGGGCTTGTTACCCGATCGCGGATCTCCTCTTCTGACAGCGGCCGACGAGCATCAATCTGGCGGCCCAGAAAGTAGCCCGCAGCGCCACCGATAATCGCGGGTACGAGCAACCAGCCGGACAGGCTCAGCACATAGGCGAAAGCCGAATGCCGGGTCTGGCCCGGAGCCGTCAGGCCGAGGAGAACTTCGTACGCTGCCCGCCATCCGAGGAAGGCACCCCCTGCCACATACAGAAGTCCGAAGGTCAGCAGCCACCAGGAAGCTCCGGTGAGGAGCCAGTGCGCTGCCCGGTTAAGGAAGGATCGCGCGCCCATCCGGTTCCGCAGCCGCTGTCGGAGGGTGACGTCCGATGGGGTGGGCGGGTCCGGAGGCGTCGACATGCCGTCAAGTTAGCGGGTCTGGCGGGGGCTTGGGCTTCGAAAGCGTGGGCTGACACCGGCCTGCCCACCGGTGTGTTGCCGGCTGCGGAGGCCTACGTTCGCCGCCGCCCGTGCTTCTGCTCTGGGCCGTGGCGCAGCTTTTGCACAGCCGGTGACTCCATCGACAACGAGGGGAGACAGCTTAGCGCTGCAACGCGACAGACCTGCGCGGCCGTGTGCCCAAGGCTCGCAAGACGCTGTACCTGTCCCACGAACCTGCCGGTGAACAGCCTTCTCGCCGACCCCTCGCCATACCGGTCGACGTGGTCGCGCACCAGCTGGTGCTCGGTGGCGGAGCGGCGGCCTCCTAACGGCGGCCTTCACGACCGCCATTGCCCCTCCTTCGACATGCCCGCCGAGTTGCTCTCAGGCTGCTGCCTGCCACGCTCTATGCTGCGCTGGCCCGTGCATGGCCCATGGCGACAGGGATGCCCACCAGATCAGCGGGAGCGAGATGGGCGTCCGCCCTGCGCAGCTCACCCAGCCTGCCGCCTGCGGGGCACCCGTGGCGAGACGCTTCGACACCTCATGCAGATGCGAGGAACGCTGCCCGGCGATCGGGTGGTTCTAGTTCACCCGAGCGTGGATTGGTCCAGACCAGGGGGTAGAGTCCCATGCCTGGTGCCGGACATAAGTTCGGCACCAGGACACCGAACAGGAAAACAGCACAGTGAAGTACCGGGTATCGGGCGCCTTCACCATGAGGCGCACCTCCCTAGCCATGACCATAGCCATAGCAACGCTCCTCGGTACCGGAGCAGAGACGGCGATCGCCCTCGACACCGTCAGCGCGACCGCAGCCGACGAGAAGCCGTCGGCGACACCGCCCCACGTGTTCGGCGCTCCCGGCGCAGCAGGGCGGGCCGCAAACGGGATACCGAACACCCCCAAGGGGCCCCAGGTCGGGCCGCCGTTCACGCAGACCTCCGACGTGTGGCAGACCAACACTGAAACACCCGCCCTGCGGAACACGGTCATCGACCCGGACGGCGACACCACGACCTCCACGTTCGAAGTCTGGACCGCAGACGCCGCGTGGAAGCCGGTCTCCAAGGTCAAGCTGAGCGACACCAACCAGTACGGCGTCCTCGTTTCCGACTTCGTGGCATCCGGCAAGCCCGCCTCGGTCAACGTCCCCAAGGGCAAGCTGAAGAACGGCGTCTCCTATCTCGTCCGCTCCTCCGCCTACGACGGCAAGGCGTACGAGTCGGACTGGTCACCGTGGTCCAAGTTCAAGGTCGCAGTGCCGGTCGTGGAGAAGCCGGCCAAGCCGACCAGTGTCGCCAACAACGGTAAACCGGGCGAGTTCACCGTCAATCTGCCCGCCGGCCACACGGCGAAGTGGGTGGAATGGCAGCTCGACGGTGCCGCGTGGAAGCGAGTTGACGCCGTCGGTAAGACGTCGGTGACGTTCGACACTAGCCTGCGTTCCGCCGACACCGGCCTGCATTCCGCGGTCGCCCGCGCCTCGCACACCCTGAACGTCCGCACCGCCAACGATGGCGGAGCATCCGACGTCGTCAGCGTGGCGTTCAGCGGAAACGGCACCAGCACCGGTGGCGATTACTCCGTCGACCTCAAGCTCCCCGATCCGGATACGAACAGCCCGAACCCGGACCAGTCGGCACAGGTCCCGACCGGGCTGATCACCCGCCCCCTGGGAGCTCCCGTCTCCAACAGCCCTACGGCGAGGAAGACCCCGCTCAAGGAGCAGTGCGGCCCGGTCGACAAGAACGGTGCCCAGGCATGCTTCGGCCCGTCCCTCACGTTCGACGAACTGCCCCCCGAGGTCCAGCAGAAGCTGAAGGAACAGCAGAAGCGAGCCAAGGAGAAGGCCGCTCGCGCGCCGGGAGCCCTCGCCGCCAACGGCATGACCGACTGGTGCGCCACCAACCCCTCGGGTGAGAGCAGGGCCGCCTTCGCGACCCGCACTGTCGAGTGCGAGAGCAAGACGCTCCCCGCCTACTACAAGATGGACGGCAAGCCGTACGCCACCGCGTACTTCAGCATGACCCGCGAAATCTCGCTGGACGGCACCACCACCTGGACGCAGCGCGTCAACATCAAGCCCGTTCTCATCTCGCCGCTGTTCCGGGCCATCGAGATGGTCATGAAGGACCAGTTCTGCACCGGTCATACGCAGTGCAAGGACCCCGGCAAGGCGCCGTACGAGGACTGGGACGGCAAGCCGCTGTGGACGTCGGCCGCCGACACCCACGAAGCCAACCTCAAGACCACGTTCACTTGGGACGACACAGAGAAGGAGCGGACCTTCGACTTCCGCACCGACTTCCGCATCGACGGGATCCTGCAAGCCGGTAACATGCCCGGCCTCCAGGACGTCGGCTACCAGTGGGGCATGGACGACCCGTCCGACCTCGAAATGATCCGCTGCGACACGAAGAAGGCCTTCGGCAAGAGCGGCTGTATCTTCGTCAACGTCGCCCCCACGTACACGTTCAACGCGGCCAAGTTCCCGCAGGCCGCAGCACACGCCTGGCTGCTGCAGGAGAAGCTGCCGAACACCATGGGCGTGAAGACCCGTAACACGCCGCTCTACTACCTGCCAGGTGGCCGCAACGGCAAGAACCGTGCCGTGGTCTGCGACGAAGACGGCTGGGCCAACAAGTACGGCGACCTGGGCGCGATGCAGGATGCGACCGACAAGCCGAACTGCGACGAGTTCGCGTTCAACGCCTCGTACAACAGCGCCGGCCAGCCCAAGAGCGAGGACGGCCTCAACCCGGTGGCTTCCGGCTCCGAGTGCGTGCAGACCTTTGCGAAGAAGCAGGCCGACGGCGTGCACCTGCTCAACATCGACGGGATGAAGCCGACCTGGAAGGAGGTCTGCGGACGCTCGGCGATCTCCGGAAAGCACAACTCCGGGTCCATGTCCGCGTTCTCCGCGGGCTTCGCGAAGAAGCTCCGTCTCGACGACCGCGATGCGTACTGGCTCGAGACCGGCATGAGCGGCGACTGCGAGGACAAGAACGGCCTCTTCAAGTGCACCATGAAGACGAGCTGACCCTGTAACAGCACAGGGCAGGGGCGGCACACCAGCCAGGCGTGCCGCCCCTCCCCTCTTTGTGTCCTGGTCGCGTCTACACGGGCTCCGGCAATACCACCGCGGGCAGCTGTCCCTGTTCGACGTCCTCCCGGTCGATCCGGATTCCGAACAGGCAGCCGACAGCCCGATACACGGCCGGCGCCCAGTCCGACAGGCCCATCTCCGACCACGGACGGGCCGGAGGAGCGAGCCGGGCATGGACGGCACCGCAAGCAGCAAGCCTGTCGTCAAGAACGGACAGGCGGGCCGCGGTGTCTTCGGGAAGCGCGGAGTATCCGTCCAGGAAGGCCGTGCCGAAATCAGCCGACCATGCCATCCGGTCATCGGCCGGAGAGGAGTAGAGGATCATGGCAGGCGCATCGTGGCGGTTGAGCGTCACGCACACCATCTCCTCTCCTTCACGGGACAAAACGTCATCGTTGTCGAACTGGGACAGGAACACTGTGGCCGCGTCCCCGTCCTCCAGAACAAAGGACCAGTCGCCACTGGTTCCGACCATGGCGAGCGACCCTTCGACGTGGTCCGGGATGGTGTAGTCCCGGTACGCGGCCGGCATCCCGGTCGTGACAGCGCCTAGGCGGTCGAGCCACGCGGACGTGTCAATGCCGCGTATCGCGGTCAACGAAATCCCGTCACGCATACCTGGTGTGTCGCGAGACGGCGTGTCGGCGTAGGCGTGCTCGCCGATCCAGGAGAGATCGTGGTGGTCGTTGTGCATACCCCCACGGTATCCGTCGGTCCGGGTCAGAGAATCAACTCACCGACAGGATGGCCGCAGGCCACGCCTGGAAGGCAGCGGCCACAGCCTGGTCTTCACCACCAAGAACGGCACGCCCATCGAGCCACGCAACCTGAACCGCTCCTTCAAGGTGCTGTGCGTCTGGGCCTGCGTGCTGAGGCCGGCACAGGCCCCGCCCTAGGTGTGTTGTTCTGACACGTTGGTGACGCGGCTGGCTGGGGTTTGGCCGCTGATTCCGGTGTGGGGTCGGTGGTAGTTGTACCAGTCGAGCCAGTCAGTAAACGCTGCTTGGCGTTCGGCATCGCTGGTGTAGGGCTGGTGGTAGGCCCATTCATCGAGCAGGGTGCGGTGGAAGCGTTCGACCTTGCCATTGGTCTGCGGACGCCAGAGCCGTGTCCAGCGTGGCTGGATGCCCAGCCGCCGGCAGGTCTCGTGCCAGGTGGTTTTCGTGTAGGCCCAGGCATTGTCGGTCAGCACTCGTTCGACGGTGATGCCGTGGCCGGCGAACCAGGCGGCGGCCCGCTGCAGGAAGCCCGCGCAGGTGGCCGCCTTCTCGTCGGGCAGGTCTTCGGTGTAGGCGAGCCGGGAGTGATCGTCCAACGCCGTATGCAGGAAGGCCAGTCCGGCCCTGTCGCGGTTCTTGCGGCCCGCGGCCCGTCCCAGCACTCGGTGGCCGCCGCCGTCGGGGATGCGGCCCAGCTTCTTGACGTCGATGTGGAGCAGTTCACCGGGCCGGATGCGTTCGTAGCGGCGGACGGGCCGGCCGGTGGCCCGGTCCAGCGTGGCCAGCGGCGGGAGGTGATGGTCACGCAGGATGCGGTGAACGGTCGAGGCGGCGATGTGGCTGCGGACTGCGATCCGTTGGGGGCCGATGCGATGTTCCTGGCGTAGTCGTGCCACCTGTTCCTCGACACCGGCCGGCGTCTTGGCCGGTGAGTGGTGCGGGCGGCTGGAGCGGTCGTACATGCCCCTCCAACCTTGGAGGCGGTATCGGTCGGCCCAGCGTTTGGCGGTGGTGTGACTGACCTGGAACCGCTCGGCGGCCCGCCGCAGCGGCCAGCCGTCCTCCACGATGCACCAGGCCAGGCGCATCCTGCCGGTGGGAGTGAGCGGCGCGTTACGGTGGCACATGAGGGCCTCCTGCATCGGCGGTAGATGTCGCAGTCACCACCGAAACCAGAAGGCCCTCACCCATGCAAGACCACACTCGCGTCACCAACGTGCCCGAACAGCACACCTAGGCCGTGTGTCGAAAGTGGATCTTGAGTGATGAATGATCACGGTTCGTGGCACGGGGAGATCTCACGGACGAACAGTAGGCGGTGCTGGAGCCGCTGTTACCGAAGGGGACGAAGGCGGGACGGCCGCCGGTCTGGTCGCGGCGGCAGCTGATCAACGGCATACGGTTTCGGGCACGGACCGGTGTTCCGTGGCGGGACGTGCCTGTCGAGTACGGGCCGTGGGGCCGGATCTACGATCTGTTCCGCCGATGGCAGCGGGAGGGCATCTGGCACCGGATCCTCAGCCACCTCCAGTGCCTGGCCGATACGGTAGGTGCGATCGTGTGGGACCTGAGCGTTGACTCCACGGTGTGCCGCTCCCGCGGCGGCCGGCCGCCGCGTTTCGACCCGTTTCGCCGAGCCGGAGAGTTGGTGCGGGAGGGCCCGGGACCATCCCCGCGGGTGCGGGGAGCACACGAAGTCGATGAGCCACGAGGACTCTCGGCCGGGACCATCCCCGCGGGTGCGGGGAGCACAAGGACGCGATTCCCACAAAGGTGCGCTCCCAGGGACCATCCCCGCGGGTGCGGGGAGCACGAGATCCAGCGCCGGACATGCCGGTCGCAGCAGGGACCATCCCCGCGGGTGCGGGGAGCACACCTCGCGGGCGATGGCCGGGCCGAGGACCGTGGGACCATCCCCGCGGGTGCGGGGAGCACCGCTCATCCCGCCCTTCGTGTGGGGGGGCGGCGGGACCATCCCCGCGGGTGCGGGGAGCACACGCCGTAGACGAGGCCGACCTCGCCGACGCTGGGACCATCCCCGCGGGTGCGGGGAGCACGGGTCGGTGACGGTTTGTGCGGCCCGGCACACGGGACCATCCCCGCGGGTGCGGGGAGCACAACTGCTCCAAACGAGACGCAAGTCGTCACGAGGGACCATCCCCGCGGGTGCGGGGAGCACGTCCAGGCCGTCTACGAGCTCCTGGCCCAGCGGGGACCATCCCCGCGGGTGCGGGGAGCACTACGAGGGGCAGACCGAAGATCTCGCGAGCCGGGGACCATCCCCGCGGGTGCGGGGAGCACGGCACCCTCGACGCTGGCCCCGAGGCGAACCTGGGACCATCCCCGCGGGTGCGGGGAGCACTCGTGCCGCAGCACGCCGACGTCGTACCACTTGGGACCATCCCCGCGGGTGCGGGGAGCACACTGCCCGACCTGCTGTTTTGTCAGCCTGCAAAGCCGTTTCGGAGCACTTTCTTCGAATCGGATGAAAACGACAAAGCGCCCATAAATTAATCACCCTCTACCGAATCGGCGACGTTTTGCAGCGTTGCTCCAGCCAGCCTTCGGTGCGACGGATGCTTGCGGAAGTTGTTTGTTCGGGCGGTAGATGAGAGTCAGGCCCTCGTGGTCGGTCGGGTGCCAAGCGTGGTCATGGGTGCGGAAAGTGAAGCCCTGTTCGTTGTTGGTGGTGTGGGCTAGCAGAGCGCGGCCCTGGCCCGCGTATTGCTGGACCTCGTTCCACAAGACGTCGCGGACGCGGGCCGAGGGGTTGCCGATGAAGACACCTGCGGAGATTTCGAGAAGCCAGCGGGTGAGGAATCCGCGGAGTCCGGGCGGGCAGGTGGTGAGGACGATGACGGTCACCAGATGACCGCCTCGTCCGCGTCCGTAGGCACCTGCGTGGAGCCGTAGTTCACTCCAGCTGTCACTTCGTGGCCCTGGTCGGTCTGGAGAGTGACGCGGTCCTGTTCGCCGGCCTGGTCATCGGCCGCAGTCTGGCCATCGGGCAGCAGTAGGTACTTGATGTCGTTGACACAACGATCGAGAAGTCTGGTCTCGTTGATGCGGTCGCGCAGGCCGCGGCGGGTTCGAGGGCCCACGTCCTCGGGGCCCTCGGCCGCGACGTCGAAGGCGAGTGGGATGCCGATCTCTGTCTTGTAGAGGTCTGCGATGTCCAGGACGAAGGAGAGTTCGTGCCCGGAGTGGACGAATCCGAGGCCGGGGCTGCAGCCGAGCGAGGCGACGACGGCGTGGGCGATGCCGTACATGCACTGGGCGGCGGCGGTAATGCCTTGATTGACCGGGTCGCCGCTGCCGAAGTCGCCTGGGGTGTATTTCCTGCCGTGCCAGCGGACGCCAGTGCGGGCTGCCTGGGCGCGGTAGCAGTCTTTGACGCGGTCGCCTTCGCGTCCCAGGAGTTGCTGGCGGGTCAGGCCGTCTGGGTCCTCATCGGGAAAGCGCAGCCGGTACATGGCGCGTGCGACAGCGAGGCGACTGCGCCGGCTAGCCCACTGGGTGGCCTGGGCCTCGAGGAGGGCGGCTGAGCGGCTCAAGGCCCTGCCGCCGGCGTAGTAGCGCACGCCGTGCTCGCCTACCCAGGCGACGGCCGCTCCGGTCTCGCCGAGAACGCTCATCGCCTGGTGAGTGATGCGGGTGCCGGGGCCGAGCAGGAGGGTGGCGATGGTGGCGGAGGGGATGTGGGTGGTGCCGTCGGCGTCTTCGACGGTGAGGGCGTTGGCGTCGCGGTGGATGGTGCAGCGTTCCAGGTAGATGAAGGAGACCCGCTCGCCGGTGCGGGTGAGGTGGCGCGGGGTGAGAGCGGGACGCTTGCCGACTGTCGGCATCTCCTCACTTCCCTGGCGCGGAAGGCATCGGGACAGGGGCGAGGGTCATGAGCCCGCAGCCGTAGGCCTTGGCCTTGCCCAGCCCGTGGGTGAGGGTGCGGCGCAGGGCGTCGGCGTCGGTGACTTCGAGGCGTCCGTCGAAGGTGACCGTCACGACTTTCACCCGGTGGGCGGGTTCCGTGTCTTGGCGCGTTTTGGCGAAGGACAGGGCGCGCTCGTCGCGGAGGGTCAGCTCGTAGCGGTCTCCGTGGTGGGGGTGGTTGTGGTGGGTGGTCCCGTCGGGCAGCAGCTGTTGCTCCGGCGGTTTTTGCAGGACGCGGAATCCTGCGCGTTCTTGGCGGTTGGGGTCGAGGAGCCAGCCTTGTTGGTGGACGGGGGTGAGGTGTGCGGTGCGTTTGGTGGGTTCTCCTTCCTTGCGCCGGATTTGGTGTACCGGGTTGGCGGTGAGCCTGAACTGCCAGATGTCGCCTGTGGCAAGACGGTTGAGGAAGGGCGTGTAGGGGCGGCTCTGCCAGCCGGGGGTGTCCGGGTTGTGGGCGGCGGGCCAGCCGGCCTGCTCTACGAGGTGGGTCAGGTCGGGTTGGTCCGGGCTGACGATGTAGAGGAAGACCTCGGCGTTGGCGTTGTGGTCCAGACGCCACAGCACGCGGGGCTCTTCACCTGCGCCGGCTGCGGTGGTGGGCAGCAGGTGGGGGAAGGAGGCCATGACCGCCGCGTGTAGCGACTGCGGTGAGGAGAGCAGGCGGCGGGCACCAGGCCGTGCGGTGTGCACACGGAACCGGGTCAGATACATCAGAGGGCCTCCTCCGTTACGGCGTCGAACGGGTCGTGGTGCGGCACCGGGCGGCGGGCGGCCGGTGCGCGGCGGGCTGTTGCTGCCAGCGGGTTGGGCAACTCCACGGTGGTGCTGACAACGGGGCGCAGTGCGTGGCGCCGGTGTGCGGCGGCGAAGCTGAGGGGCTGGTCGCGCGAGGTTTCTGTGTGCTGTTCGTCTGGCCCGGGCTCCCGCAGAACGGTCAGGGCGACGGTGGGCTCGTTGTGGCGCAGGCGCTGGTACCAGCCGGTGGCCTGCCACGGTTCCTCCTGCAGGGCTTGGGAGAGGCAGATGTCGTGGGTCGCGAGTTCCACGGGCAGGGAGGGCGGGCAGGAGCGCCGGCCGAGGAAGAGGGGGTGGGCGGGGGTGCGCAGGGCGCTGTCGAGTTCGTCCAGGAGGGCGCGGTCGCCTTCCAGGGCGGCGACGAAGACGGCGTCGGCGAGGTAGAAGCGTTCGGACAGCGGCATGGATTTGCCGGTGACCGCGTGGTGGGCGGTGTGGAAGTCCCGTAGGCGGGTGCCCGGCTGGTCGATGCGGACGCCGAAGCGTAAGGAGGCCAGGCGGGCCAGGCCGGTGTCGTCGTCGCGGTGAAGGCCCGTGGCGGCGGCGAGCATGCCGATGACGCCGCTCTTGGTGGGGGCGGGCTCGGTGGTGCGGCGCACGAAGCGGGCTGATGCCCCCCAGGCTTGCAGGGGGCCGGCCAGCCGCAGGAGGAGAACGCTCATGCGGGCTTGTCCAGGCGTTCGGTGACGGCCTGGCCGACCGCTTCGACTAGGTCGCTGAGCCGGTGGGCCTGGGTGCCGAGGCCGGCGAGTGGTTCGGTGTGGGAGCCGACCCGCAGCACCCACGTCAGGGTGGTTTTCTCGTCGCCGTAGGTGCCTTCGATGTCCGCCGCGTACTCCGTGAGGCGGGTCACCGCTGCGCGCAGGTGCCCGCCTTGGGTGGTGACGGGTTCTTCGAAGGCGGCGACGTAGCTGATGGGCCGGGTGGTGCGCAGTTTGACGATCACAGCGTCGGGGAGGGTGTGGTGCCCGAACGTGTTGATCTTTCCGGTCGGCAGGGACTCCAGGAAGCTCTGCACGAACGCCTCGACCGCGCGCCGCACAGGTGCGGTACGCGGTTCCTCCTCGCGCAGTCCCTCGCCAAGGTTCTGGGCGAGCTGGTGGACGCTGAGCGCCGCGTAGCGGTAGAGGGTGGCCGAGTTGAAGTCGATGGTGCCGATCATTCCGGCGCCCGATTCGGCGTCGGTGTTCTCATCGTCCACGGCCGTGTAGTAGTCCGACTCGGGCTCGACGCGGTGCACGCTGATGGCGTGGGCGACCTGGACGGCGGCATCGACGTTGAAGTCGGCGGAGTCGGCCACCATGCGGCCGAACAGCGCGATGTCGACGGAGTGCCGGGTGTCGGCGATCTCCCGCGCGCGCGCCTTGTGGTCCTTGTCCTTGAGGTAGGCCTTGATGTCGGCCGCGCCCTCGACGGCGAGCGCGGCAAGCCCGTCGAGCTGCCGGGCGCTGAGAAACATCAGGTACTTCGATTCCGGCGCCGCCTCTGGCCCGCCGTCCTTGGCGGCATCCGCTTTCCGCTTGGGCACCTCCATCTTGGAGCCGGTGGCCGCCTGGATCACCTCGGCGGCGAGCTGGAGAGCCATGGCGCCCTCCAGTGCAGGAGCAAGGGCGGTGATGCGGACGGCGAGGACCTCGGCGACCTTCTTCGTGCGGACACCGAGTTCGCTCGGGTCGAGCAGGTGCTCCTGGCCGAAGTAGGTGCGAGTGGCGCGCTTCCAGGCCTGGCTGGAGACACGGGCGCGGGGCACCCCGCCGTAGACGGCTGACTTCGGTGCGCCGGTGTCGTCCCGGTTGAGGTTGCTGGGCGGCACCGTCTGCAGCGCGTGCACGTCGAGGAAGATGCGGTTCACGAGGCGTCCTTGTCCGTGGAGTCGGTGAGGGTGTCGGTGTCGTCGGCCGCGGCGGAGATGCCCGCCTCGTCCTGGTCGGGGGCCCGGTAGGAGTGGAAGGAGCGCCCCCACATCCGGCGTACATCCTCGCGGCCGGCGGGCTCCTGCCAGCGGTAGAGCTGCCCGGCCAGCAGGGCGTAGTCCAGGGGGATGTCCGCACCCCGCAGCAGCAGGACGAGCTCGCGCAGGCGCTGGGCCAGGGCGGTCAGGCCAGGTGCGGTGCCGGCCCGGACGAAGCGCTTACGGATGGGCTCGGCGATCTCCCCTGGCGGCATCAGCTGGCGCACCGCGGCACCGAGCGCCCTGGGCGCGGTGCGCGAGCCGGGCCGGTGCATGCCCGTGCCGCGGGACTGCTGATGCAGGGCCCACAAGGTGAGCGCCACATACACCGCGTCCTCGGCGCGCACGAGTTCATCCACGCTCAAAGGCCGCCTGCCTTCTGCGGGCCGGCCGTGAAGGGGTCCGGTGTCGGCCAGCCCCCACAAGTCCGGCATCTGAGAGACGTCCTTGCCCGCGCCCCGGCGCAGCCGGGCCAGGGCCGCCACCGCATAGGACTCATCGCCCAAGTAGCCCCGTTGCAAGGGGATGATGAGACTGCCGGTGAGAGCGCTGACCCGCTGCGCGGGGGTGGTGCTCGTGGTCGGGGTGGTCATGCGGGCTCCTTCGCCAAGGAGTCGGGCCCCATCCCGGAGCCGTCGTGCGACGGCCGGTCACGGGGGAAGGGATCGCTGAGCGCTGTGTTGAGGCGGAAGCGGAACCACTTGTCGGCCGACGCCGAGTTGAGCCACTGAGAGCCCTTACTCGTCGCGACCACGCGGCCCTCCCACGCCGCGCTCCCCGCCTGGCTGATGAGCTGTTCGGCCAGGCGCGACAGGTGCCGGTAGGCGTCTTGCTGCCAGCGGGTGCGGTGGGCGTCAGGATCTGCGGCCGCGGCCAGGCCGCGCAGCCACAGCCGGTAGGGCCCGTCCAACGCGGCAAAGCCCAGGCCGCGGGCGGCCGAGCGGGGCCCGTCGCTGTCGCGGCCCGCCGCGCGGGCGAGATCCGTGGCGAGATCACCGAGCGCGGTGACCGCCCGCTCCGCCTCACCCACCGCGTCGATGGCATGGCGGGCCAGCGCACGGTCCTGCTGGTGCAGTAGCACCACGGCCATCGCCAGCCGGTCATCGACGACTTCGTCGATCACCGACTGCTGCGTGCCATACACCGCCCCCACCACACGCGCCCGGATCAAAAAGCCGCGGGGCAGCTCCCTCTCCGTCACCAGCCGGGCGATCCATTCCAGGACGCCCGGCCGCAGCACACTGGCGGCCTCACCACCCTGAGCCGCCTCGGCCCGCCCCACGACCAGCGCTTCGATACCCCGCCAGGCCGCCCGCTCCGGATCGTGCTGCCGCGGCAGATACACCAGAGCCTCGCCACGCTTCTTCTCCTGGGCCAGGCTCCTGCGCCAAGCGGTCATCGGCTCCGCACCATGCATGTTCTGCGCGGCCAGCGGATCGCCGTAGCCCAGGACGACGCCGTAGGCACCCTCGGCGTCACAGCACAGCCGCAGCCGACGGCTCTGCCAGGTGTACAGCTCCCGCACGCCCGCCGGGCGGATACGGCCCGAGGGGCCGGGACCGCACGGCTCACGCCGCCAGGCCGGAACATCCTCGGCACCCGAGCGCACGCCGCTCATGTCGGCGGCCACCAGATTCAGCAGCAAGGTCTCGCGCAGCGTCCTCCCCTCGGCGAAGACCCCGCCGAGCGCCCCCGCCCAGCCGACCCCCAGCGGATACACCTTGCCGCCCTTGGCCCGCGTATCACCCTCGATCCCCGTCTTGATGCCCGAGGTGTCGTAGGCGTGCGCGTGCACGACCCAGCGGGCCGCCTCGGCAAAGCCGAGCCGCTCGACGGACGGCATCCGGGAGCTGAAGAACGGCTCCCCATTGGGAACATCCGCAACGATCCGGTTGAGGGAGAAAACCTCGTCACGGACGGTACGTAACTGGGCGACCTGGAAAAACGGCGTGCGCGGGTGCAGCAGATCAAACCGCTCACGGTGGGCGTCAAGATAGGCGGCCACCGGCGCGAAACAGTCCTCATCAGCCCACAGCCGCGCCCAGTGCTCGGTGTCGCGCGGGCCCTTCAGTGCGTCGTGGGCCACCGCGAGCAGCAGACGCATCAGGGCGAATTCCTGAGTGGGCAGATCCCCCACCAGGCTACGGAGGCGGCCGGCGCGGGCGAACACCTCACGCAGCGACAGCTCTTGCTGGACGCCGTCCATATCCAGCACCGCAATCCAGGGCCGGCTGCCCAGGTCGTACGTCAACGCCTGTGCTAAGGCGCCAGGTTCACCGGAGTCAGTCACTGCTCACCTCGAGTCCGTCGGTGGGGCTGTAGCGGAGTGCGAAGCCTGCCAGAGAGGTCTGACAATCCTCATCGAGCGCGAGAATCAGCTGGCCGGCCAGCCAATGACTGTCCCGGCCCTGCCAGGCCGGTATGTACAGCTCCTCCAGCTCGGCGATCGCACGGTCCATGACCTCAGGGCGCGAGAACTGCAGCGGCAACCGCAGCCCGCAACTGGCCGCGGCCCGCGCCGCGGCCGCCGAGGGAGGCCGGTCGGTGGGCAACTCCAAACCTCCCAAGCCCTTGGCCAGCCACGGCAGGGTCGCCAGCGCCCCATCGGCGCGCCGCTGCACGACCACCACCTCCAGGCTCTCCTTGCTGTCGCGGACCTGCGCCCGCCCGGCCCGGGTGTCATCCGCATCCCCCACACCCGCCGCCACCCACCCGATCAGCGGCCGCCCTGGCGGCCCCACCGCACCCAGCCGGAACACCTGCGCCCGCTCTGCCTGCTCCGCCTGGTGCTTCTCATGCCGCTCCCACGCCACCGCCATCGCCTCGGACCACGCGGCAGGCCCCGCAGGACCTTCGGCATACGCGCCCTGCACCAGCACGCTGATGTCCCCGGGCAGTCGCACCGGCCGTCGTGAATCCTGCAGATGGGGCAGCAGGGCAGCCGCGGAACGCAGCAGCGCATACGCCCCGTACACCGCGACCGACCCTCGCACTGGCACCGGCACCGGAGCGCCCCAGTCGACACCGGTGACCAGGCACCGGGCGGTCCGCAGCCGCTCGGGGCGCTCCGCCTGTCCCGCACCACGCCTATGACGGTGCAGGCGTCCCATCCTCTGCAGCATCAGATCGACCGGACACAGGTCCGTGACGAGCAGGTCGAAATCGACATCGAGGGACTGCTCGGCGACCTGGCTGGCGACCACGATGTGTGGCCCCGCCGGCCGCTGCCCGCCCGCTTTCTCCGGCGGCCCGAACCGGGCGAGGAGACCGGCGTCCTTCGCCGCCCGGTCCACATCAACAAAACACGAGTGGGCGACGGTCACGTGCTGTTCACCGAAGCGCTCCCGCAGCACCCGCGCGGTCTCCAGGACCCGCCGGACCGTGTTACGGACCACCAGGGCACAGCCGCCGCCCTCCAGCTCAACCGCCAGTCGGCTGGCCAGCAACTCCTGGTCATCATCCAGCGGTTCCAGATGAACCTCGCCGCTCCGCAGCGCAGCAGCAGCCCCTTCGACGACCGGAGCCTGCCCCGGCGATACCGCTGCCAGCAGCGGATACGAGGCAGCACCGGCCACCCGTTCGAAAGCGTCCGCCGCACCCGCACCCTCATCACCGGCCCCGGCCCCGGCCCCGGCCCCGGCATAGGCTTCCATGAGCTGACGGCGACGCCCCGAGGGCAGCGTCGCGGACAGCACCACCACCGGCACCCGGTAAGCCCCCAGCCACGCCAGCACCCGATCCAGATAGACACTCATATACGTGTCGTAGGCATGCGCCTCGTCGATCACCACGACCTTCCCTGCGACCGCCAGGTGACGCAACGCCAGATGCCGGCTCTTGAGCCCGGCGAACAGCAGCTGGTCCACCGTCCCCGCCACGAATGAGGACAGCATCGCCTTCTTCCGCCCGCGCAGCCATGCATGAGCCACCAGTTCCGCCGAAGCAAACCGCCCTGCCTCCGAAGGCCGCCACCGCCCCGCCTCACCGTCCACATCCACCGCCACAATTTTCTGCCGACCACTGCGCAGCAACTCGGCGTAGTCATCGTTGAGAGCGGCCTTGGAGTGCGCGAGCAGCACAGAGCGCGTGCCGCCTCCCTGCGCGGGCAGCCGACCGAGCCACTCCAGCAGCCGGGGAAACATCGCATTGCCCGTCGCCATCGTCGGCAGAGCGAAAAACACCCCGCCCGCACCCGAGCGGGCCGCGAAAATCTCAGCGACCGCAAGCGCGGCCTCCGTCTTCCCCTCCCCCATCGGAGCCTCAACGATCATCAGCCCCGGCGCAGGCATCTCCCGCGCCAACCGGACCGTCGCCTCCTGCACCGGCCTGGCACTCGCCCCCGACGGCAGATCAAAACGCGCGGCGACCACCTCCCCCGCACCCCCGCACGGCTCCTCCGCCCGCCACGCAGCAGGCAATCTCAACCCCTGCCAAGCCGCAGCCACGCGCTCCGCACCGCTCCGGGTTTCCTGCGGGAAATACGGAAAAAGATCCGGGCTACTGGCGATCCAGTCGGCAACGATCACCACGGCGGTGAGCAGCACCTGCACCGGCTGCGACAACCGCACCGCCCGCCAGACGCCAAGCCGCTCCCCCACGCCGTACTCCTGAGCACACGCGACCAGAAGCTCCTCCTGCACCCGCCGCCACAGCGGCTCGCTCACCCCCGGCGTCCGCAGCAGATGAGGACGGTCATAAAGATCATTAAGCTGCCCGTACTCCGGCGGCACCCCGTGATGACCACCCACAACAACCGCGAACTGGCCGCTCTGCCGGGGTGGCCAGCCATGCCGCTCCTCCAGCCACTCCTCCAGCAGCACCTGCCCCGCCCGCGCATGCGCAGCCAGCACACGATCAGCCCCATACTGCCTGCGGGTCTTCATCTGCAAGCCCTGACCCCGCATCACATCAGCCAACTGATCAACCTGACACGCAAAAGCCGGCGTCGCCTTGCCTATGTCATGCACAGCCGCCAGCCACATCACCAGACACCGGCCATCCCCCGCCCCACCCGGCAACGCCTCCGCCACCAGCCCCCGGACATTCGCAGGCAGCCACTCATCCCACAACAACCCGGCCACCGCCGCACTGTCAGCCATGTGCCGCCACAAGGGCAGCCACCCCTCGGCATCCCGGTCGTGCTTGGCCCACACCGAACGCACCGGCCCCACAAGCCGCCCCCCGAGCCCCACCCGGGACGACTTACTCTCAACAGTCATGCCAGAGGCATACATGCAAACCCGGGGCCACGGAGCCGATACGGAGAAAACGCATCTCTGTACGAACAGATCAAGGAGAATCCAGACACCAGCACACAGTGCCGCGTAGTATCCGGCCTTCCGCAAGCTCGACCACCCGCCCAATCGCCCAATACAGGAGTTATGACCGAATTAGCGAAACTGCTCGAAATTCACTCCCGGCAGTAAGAAACCTGCAGGTCCATGAGTGTGCTCCCCGCACCCGCGGGGGTGGTCCCGTCCCCCACCCGCTGGGGCGCCTGGCCGAAGGGTGCTCCCCGCACCCGCGGGGGTGGTCCCCCTGATAAGGGTCCGAATAAAGAGGCGACCACGTGCTCCCCGCACCCGCGGGGGTGGTCCCGAGCTCCGCGCCCGCCACGGCTACATCGACCGGTGCTCCCCGCACCCGCGGGGGTGGTCCCGAGTCGGTCTCGAACTCCCAGACCGGCCTGGAGTGCTCCCCGCACCCGCGGGGGTGATCCCTCTTTTCCCCGTGGCCCCGGATCTCCTTTGTGGTGCTCCCCGCACCCGCGGGGGATGGCCCCTGGTCCTCGGAGTCCGAGATGGAACTGATGTCGTGCTCCTGCGCCGCCTGAGAGGATGGTCCCGTGCTCCAGATCCTCACCGAGTACACCAACAAGCGCTCCCCGCACCCGGTGGGATGGCTCCTGGGAACAAGCTGCCGAAGCTCCTATAGATCGTCAAGCCGGGCTGCGGGGTCCATAGGATGTGTTCGTGGCTCGGTTTGATGAGGTTAAGGCGACGTTCTGGGGCGATGGCCTGTACGGAGTTCAGGCACCGCTGACCGACGTGGTCGTTCAGGATGCCGAGCGCCGACTCGGTGTCCGTCTGCCAGCCTCGTTGCTTGAGATCCTGCGGGTCCAAAACGGCGGCCTGGTGGCGGAACTGTGGAACGCGTTCCCGACCGATGTGCCGACGTCGTGGAGCGAGAACCACGTGCCGCTCGACGACATGATGGGCATCGGCCGTCCCGACGACCGACTTTCATTGCTGGATTCGCCCTACTTGGTCGAGGAGTGGAGTCTTCCATCTCCTCTGGTTCCGTTCTCCGGTGATGGTCACTGCTGGATCGCTCTCGACTACCGGGCATGCGGAGAGCGCGGGGACCCATCCGTGACGTGGTTCGACGTGGACACCGATACGGAGCTCCCGCTGGCGACGAACTTCCAGACATTCGTCGAGCGGCTGACCGCGGCCGACTCCTTCGACCTCGATGACGCGCACGGCAGCCGGCCGGGCGTCATGATCTGGCACCGGCCGAGCCTGCCGTGTCCGGAAAGCTCGTGCTCCTGAGGTGTCTGTTTCCCATGCACTTCGACCTGGTGCGCGGTGAGTGAGTGTTTGAGATCCCTGGTCGCGGGGCGTCTGCGGTTGGACCATGGAGCCCGTGGCGTCTGGCGGGATGGTTCGGCGGTATTGCCGGGAGTGTGGGGTTCCGCTGCCGCCGACGAAGTCGGCGGCAGCGGTGTTCTGTTCGGGTAGGTGCAGGTCACGGCGGTGGCGAGTCCTGGAACAGGCCCGTCGGCGGGTTGCTGCGATGCAACGTGGGGACGGGGCCGTCTGTCCGGTGTGTGGCCGCGGGTGGACGGTGGGAGTGGAACACCGGCGGTCGGCGGTCTTCTGTTCTGCGCGGTGCAGGACGAGGGCCTGGCGGGAGAAGCGCGTCACGGAATGACGTCACGGTGACGGCATAGCCGAACGCCTCGAACTCCCCGTCTGTCACAGGGATTTCGCAGAGGTCGGGAACGATGTCCTTGAGCGCCCCGGGCGCCCCCGGCCCGCGCCTGCCGCTGCCCGTCATGAGCGCTTCATCCTGGCCTTGACCTGGGCCGGAACCTCACTCATCGGCCGCCCTCTGGTGGCCGGGCGGCCCGGGGGCGAGGTGGTGAGGCGTCATGTCAGAACGAGTCGGGAACGTCACCCGGTCGCGTTACGAAGAGATCGTTGCCGAGTCCCGGAAGCTGATCGCGCAGATCGGGCGGGCCCAGTTTGCGTTGGGGGACCTGGCCCTGGAGATCGAGCCCATGAGGCCGGTGGGCGGCTCGATGCCGAACGGCACCGACGACCTGTTCACCGTCGAGGAGTCACTGGCGATCTTCGCGGACGACATCGGCGTCGCGCCGTCCACGGTCAAGGACTGGCGGTGGGTCGCCTCACGCTGGCCCAAGGACAAACGCAAGGACGACGTCGCGTTCAGCGTCCACCGCATCCTGGCCTCGATCAGCAACGACGAAGAGCGACGGGCTCAGATCGAGGACCCGCCCTTCAACCAGCGCACCGGCCAGCGCCGTTGGACGAACGACGGCGGCGAAACGCCTGGTCGGGCAACGTGTCGACACGCCGGTCTCGGTCGAGGAGAAGGTCCAGGCGGTCACCGACCTCACGAGGGACGACGACGTCGCGGCGCAGGTCGCCACCGAGCTGCTGCGCAGGCCGGCCACCACCGCGAAACTGCCCCCGGCCGAGCGAGTCCGCGTCGTCCAGGAGCTCACCCGCGATGACGAGGTCGCCACGACGGTGACGTCGGATCTGCTGCGCAGGCCGGACGTCGCGCGCAAGACGATGCGGGACGACACCGCCCGGTTCCTGGTCAACCGGGCCCAGTTCGACAACTCCGCCGAAACCCGGGAGGAGATCCGCGAACGTACCCCGGCGGTCCGCAAGATCGAACACACGATGGAGTATCTCGACCTGGTCGGCTCCTGCCACCAATACGTGGCCGCCCTGGGACGGCTGGTTCCCCGGTTGCGGGGCCAGGAGTTCAGCGAGGACGAGCGAGAGACCGTCCGCCGCGGCATTTCCAAGGTCAGGGCGGCGGCCGACTGGCTGGAGGGCGCCCTGGAGAACGGTGAGTTCACCCTGGACGAGCAGCTCGCCCAGCTCCTCAAGGGCGAGTAGCGCCATGGCCCGCCGCCGGGAGACCCGGCCGCTGAACGAGCACTACGGCGACCTGGTCCGCGTCGCGCTGATGGAGGCCAGACCCGCCGGACTGCAGACCAAGCAGCTGGTCGCCGCGACCCGCCTCAGCCCGTCGCAGGTCGCGCGGGGAGTGCGCCACCTGCGCGACGTCGGCGCCGCCGAGCACCTCACCCCGATCATCTGGCGCCGCAAGGACGGCTACCTCTTCTCCGACGAACCCGCGGACTGGATCGAATACGAGAAACAGCAGTTCCGCCTCCTCCTGGGCCGACTCGCCCGGATGATCACGGGGACCCTCGACCCGCACCTGGCCCGCTATCCCGAGGACGAATGGGCACAGCTGGCATCCGCCCAGCTCACCGGCGTCCGCGCGACCCTGGCCCAACTCATCAAATAGCCCCGTCACCTGCCCGAGACCGCCATGCCGACTGCTTCGCGACGCCGCCGCTACCCTTCCGACACCACCACCGCTGAGTGGGCGCTCATCGAGGTCCTGCTGCCCGTCCCGGCCTGCCAGACCAAGACCGGCGGCAGGCCGGAGAAATGGCACCGCCGCGAGATCGTCGACGCCATCCGCTATGTCGTCGACAACGGCGTGAAGTGGCGTGCTCTGCCCGCCGATTACCCGCCCTGGCAGACCGTTTACTACCACTTCTGGCGCTGGAACCGGGCCGGAGTTGTCGCGTTCCTGCGCGACCAGCTCCGCCGCCAGATCCGCACGGGCCAGGGACGGTGCCCCTGGCCCGTCACGCTGATCGTCGACTCCCAGTCGGTCAAGGGCGCCGAGACCGTCTCCAAAGCCACCCGCGGCTTCGACCCCGGGAAGAAGATCAATGGACGCAAGAGACACGTCGCCGTCGACACCCTCGGCCTCCCCGTGATGATCACGGTGACTCCCGCCGACACCACCGACCGCGACGCGGCCCGCGAACTCCTCTGGAGACTCCGGATCATGCAGCCCCAGATCACCCAGATCTGGGCCGACTCCGCCTATGCCGGCCAGCTCATCAACTGGTCCGAGGACTTCCTCCACATGACCCTCAAGACCGTCTCCCGACCGCGCGGCTCGAAGGGATTCGTCGTCCTGCCCCGCCGCTGGAAAGTCGAACGGACACTGGGCTGGATCATGAAATCCCGCCGCAATGTCAGGGACTACGAGCGCCTTCCTCAGAACTCGGAAGCACACCTGACCTGGGCACTCATCACCCTCATGACCCGGCGACTCACCCGCAAGGAGCCCCGAGCTGACTGGTCAAGGAAGACCAGTGCCCACTGACGTCGTCATCAACTCAGGCGCGCCACCGGTGGGA
The DNA here is from genome assembly GCF_040654255.1 of Streptomyces sp. NPDC050732. Taxonomy (NCBI): domain Bacteria; kingdom Bacillati; phylum Actinomycetota; class Actinomycetes; order Kitasatosporales; family Streptomycetaceae; genus Streptomyces; species Streptomyces sp. NPDC050732. The sequence goes on along the minus strand of NZ_JBFAHP010000009.1, from coordinate 142,492 downwards.
GTATCCCTCCATCAACGGTCCACCGAGCAGGTCGAGCGCCTGCTTCACCGCAGTGGCCAACGGCAGGGGGTCGGCACGCTCGGCTACGACCTGATGGCCGTCCAACAGGGCCTTACCAAGAACGGGGTCCGCACTCAGCAACCGGCGGGGAACCCATTTGCCGATACCGGTCCAGGCACCGTGGTGGGCGGTGACCAGGTCTGCTGCTTTACGCAGCACCTGGTCAGCGAGGGACAGCTGTTCGTACCGGTTACCCGATGGAGTATCGACCAGGTCGTCCAGGAAACAGGTCAGAACATAGCGACCGTGTTCCCACTCGGCTGTGGTGAGCGGAGGAGGCCCGGAGGCGAGTACGTCTTGGGCCAGCTTACGCGCACCGGCAACATGCCCGTGTGGATCAGACAGAGGTAGACCCTGGGCATAGACGAAGAGGACGGTTCCGCGACGCCGGGCGCGGTCCCATGCGAAGAATTCCGGCACGTCCGCGAGGGTGTTCAGGAACAACTCGACGATGCGGCCCTCATGTCGGATCACCTTTCGGCGGCTGGTCTCCGAGTTGGGGAGGAGAACGGCCACATCCAGATCGCTGGTCGGGGTGGCGCGTCCTTGAGCGGCAGAGCCTCCGAGTATGGAGCCCAGGGCATGCGGAAAAAGCTCTGTGACCACACGGAGAGCATGGGCTTGGACAGCTTCTTGATCATCCATGGGGGCTCATCGTGCCAGCTCCCAGAGACAGATCGCCAGGCATCGCCTGGCTAACGACGTTGCATTTCCCGGTACTCGGGCCAGTGGATCCGGTCTGTTCTCAAACACTCACCGAGGGATCGTCACCCGTCAGCTGACGCGGCCGCGCCACCGGTAGAAGAGCGTCTCGCCCGGGCCCGCACCGAGTTGGATCGGCACACCGGCCAGCAAGGTGCCGACGTCGATGGTCTGGCCGGGCCACAGCACGGTGAAGCCCTGGCGTGTGTAGTACGGCCCAAGTGCGCGCGAGGTCTCGAACCCGCCGAACAGCAGCATGTAGTCCAACTGCCAGTACAACTGAACGCATCGCTTCAGCAGGGCTGCCCCAATTCCCTGGCCGCGGACGTCCTCGCTGACCGCGACCGCTTTGATCTTCCCGTACTTGAGCACCGAGAGCAGGGCGTGCTGCTCGTGGCCTGGCAGGCGGGTGACTGTGGAGATGACCGTGCCGGACGGTACAGCCAGCAGTGCTCCAACGATCTGCCCCTCCCGGTCCTGAGCGACCAGCGGCAGTGACATCGCCGCCGCCGCTGCCTTCAAGCCACCGCCCGCAGCCGCCCGCACGAGGGGATCGATCAGACGGGCGCCTGCGAGGCCGTCCAGCAGCCACGTCCCGCACCTTCCTTCGGTGAGCGCTTCAAGGTGGCCGGTCTCCATGTCGTTGGACGCCGCCTTCAGTAGTTCAGTGACCTTGGCTGCCTCCTGCGGCCTCGCGAACCGGATCCGCACTCCGCCGGGCCCGGGTAAGCCATCGATCAGCCTCTGCTTCGTCACCCGTGTCAGCCTGGACGACGCCCCACGTGTCTTCTTCGTTTTCTTCGCCATCTCTGAGAGCTACCCCGGTCCTGTCGCCCGGCACCCGCACCACCCTGGCGCAGCCAGGCCAAGGACGATCTCAGCCAGTGCCGCCGACCGGGACGTCGGCGGAATGCTCCCCGCGCCTGCGGGGATGGCCCCAAATTCATTTCTGCATGTACGGCGATGCAGTCGTGCTCCCCGCCCCTGCGGGGTGCGCCCCGAAGGCCGACCACGCAGCAGTTGCGAGGGAAACACACCTCCGCGCGGACAGCATCTTCCGGCATCACGCATACTCAACATACAGATGCCCACTCCTCGTTCGACCCGTATGACCGTTATGGCCGAATCAGCGAAAGTGCTCGACATCAGCTCTCGGCAGTAACAAACCTGCAGGTCGAGGAGTCTGCTCCCCGCACGCGCGGGGATGATCCCCGGCTCTGACCTGGGGCTTTAGGTCTGGAAGGCTGCTCCCCGCACGCGCGGGGATGGTCCCAGGAAGCCCCCTCTGCCCTGACGGGTGGAGGGCTGCTCCCCGCACGCGCGGGGATGGTCCCGCCAGTACTGGCGCGAGCGGAAGAGCATCCACCTGCTCCCCGCACGCGCGGGGATGGTCCCTCACACTCATCCCACGTGATCCTTGACGGAGTCTGCTCCCCGCACGCGCGGGGATGGTCCCCCGACAGGCGGTTCGTCCTCTGCTCCGTAGCCCTGCTCCCCGCACGCGCGGGGATGGTCCCGGGCCGGGTCAGTAGCTGATGGCCGGGCCCTGCTGCTCCCCGCACGCGCGGGGATGGTCCCGCCACCACCACCAGGGCGCCGACCCCTACGGCCTGCTCCCCGCACGCGCGGGGATGGTCCCCAGCGCCCTGTACCTGCTGCCCGCCCCGGTGACTGCTCCCCGCACGCGCGGGGATGGTCCCGGCCAGCCGCTGCGCGCGCGGAAGTCGGTGTCCTGCTCCCCGCACGCGCGGGGATGGTCCCGATCACAGTGGAGCCCCTTACCGATCTTGGTACTGCTCCCCGCACGCGCGGGGATGGTCCCGCTTCGCCCTTGACCGCGTATCCGGTGGGCAGCTGCTCCCCGCACGCGCGGGGATGGTCCCGCGGCGGCGAGATGGGCTTTCACAGCAGGCCCCTGCTCCCCGCACGCGCGGGGATGATCCCATGCCGGTCAGATTACGCCCCAGACCCAGCGGCTGCTCCCCGCACCTGCCGGGATGGTCCCGCCGTGGCGGGGTTCGCGCGCGTTTGGCGTGCACTGCTCCCCCCACCTGCGGGGATGGTCCCGTGACGGTGCCGTCGTCGTGGACATCGAAGTGGTGCTCCCCGCACGCGCGGGGATGGCCCCCCCCCCGCCGCTCCCCGACTGTGATCCCGGCTCGCCCTGCTCCCCGTGCCTGCGGGGTGGTCCCAACGCGCGGGCCGTTCGGTCAGCCAGGGTGGGGGCGCCGGCCAGCCTCGCAGTAGTTCTGCGCAAACACGCCTCCGCACGAACAGCACTTTGAAGCATCACGCATACTCAACGTGCCAGCGCTCGCTCCTCGTTCGACCTGTATGACTGATACGCCTGAATCGATGAAAGTGCTCGAAACTTAGTGCCTTAGCAGGCAATGTTTGCCCTGTTGTGCTTTGACTCGCCGACCGGGTGCTGGGCCGGGCGGCGTGTGAACGTCACCCTGTTCAGGTGGCAGAACGAGTACATGTACGCGAGATCGAGGATGACGAAGGCCGACGGCTGCTGCGGATCATCCGCCGGGGCACCGGATCGGTGGTGACCTGGCGGCGGGCCCAGATGGTGCTGCTTTCCGCACAGGGCATGGTCGTGGCCAAGATTGCCGAAGTGACATTCACCAGCGCGGACCGGGTCCGGGACGTGATCCACAACTTCAACAACGACGGCTTCGACTCCCTCTATCCCAAGTACAAGGGAGGCCGTCCGAAGACGTTTACGCTGCCCGAGCGGCGCGAGATCAAGAAGATCGCCAAGTCCCGGCCCACCGAGCACGGCCTGCCGTTTTCCGCCTGGAGTCTGACCAAACTGGCGGACTTCCTGGTCGCGGAGGGGGTGGTCGACGACATCAGCCACGAGGGCCTGCGCATCCTGCTCCGCGAGGAAGGCGTCTCCTTTCAACGCCTGAAGACCTGGAAGACCTCCCGCGACCCCGACTACGGTCAGAAAGCCCGCGTCGAACTTCTCTACGCGATCGCCGACGGCGAGGTCATACCCGAGGCCGACGAGCCCGAATTCATCTTCTGCATAGACGAGTTCGGCCCGCTCAACCTGATGCCCCACCCGGGCAGGCAGTGGGCCGAACGCGCCGGCAAGCACAAGGACCCCGACCGCGAACCACGCCGCAGGAGGCGGGCCACCTACAACCGCTACGGCGGAGTACGGCACCTGTTCGCCGCCCTGGACCTGACCAAGAACAAGCTCTACGGACACATCAAGCCGGTCAAGAGGCGCACGCAGTTCCTGGAATTCTGCCGCTACCTGCGAACCCTCCACCCACCCGAAACCCGCATCGCGATCGTCTGCGACAACTTCTCCCCGCACCTGACCACGAGAAAATGCCAGCGGGTCGGCACCTGGGCCGCCACGAACAACGTCGAGATCGCCTACACCCCGACCAACAGCTCCTGGCTCAACCGCATAGAGGCGCAGTTCACGGCCCTGCGCTACTTCACCCTCGACGGCACCGACCACGCCACCCACAAGGAGCAGGGCAGCACGATCCGCCGCTACATCACCTGGTGTAACCGCCATGTCGACGACAAGCGCCTACGCGCCGTCGTCGACAGGGCAAACGTTGCTTGATGCGGCCGTGGTACTGAACGAGATCCAGACGTCAGGTGCCAGGTCCGGCCGGTTCGGTACCGGTCTGCGCTCCTCGGTCCAGGCGCCGCCGGTGATCTCTGTGGCGACACGACGCCAGAACTGCACCGCGCCCGGGTTGGCATCCTGGAACGCGATCTCCCACGGCCCCGGATGCCTGGCCACGATGCCCTGAGCAGCGTGCATCCCGGTCCCCGCCCGTCGTGCCCCGCGCACCACGAAGAAGCTGTTCATCACACGCGTCGGACCAATCAGACCGCGGACGAACGCGAACCCGATGGGCCGGTCACCGCTCGTCAGGAGATACGGTGCCCGATCGGGTTCGGAGAAGGCCATGTGAAGCCATTCGTCTTGGAAGGATCCGTCAGGGTCGGGCAGGTCGCTCTCCAACTCCGACATGTCATGTCGGAACATCAGCCAAAGGCGTTCGGTTGTGGGCTTGTCGGCAAGGTCTGCGAGACGCAGGGAGATGTCTGGCACGAGACTCCGTGGTGAGGGTGGTCGACTTCAGCCCGAGACAATCTGCTTCCGGGCATGAAAAAGCCTCCCTGGTGGATACGAACTCCGGACCGGGAAGGTGAGTTACTCAAGGTGAATCTAACAGGTGGCTCTATCGAGCAGTAGTAACGTCACCTCTCGATGGGTTCGGAAGGCGCCCCGATCTGCAGGATGTTGATGCATTTGAGGCATGAGGGCTACTGCCTCCGACTTCTGCCGCCTCGCAAGCCGAGCACGCGCCGAGGCTCCAGCCACGGTTGGCGGACCACACTCGTTCAGCTCGCCAAAGTGCCCTGGTGGAAGTACAGGCGCCAGCCCGTTCCGGTCATACGCCACAGGGAGCTCCGCCATACTCGGCGCCCGTTGTTGTCCGCGAAGTACGTCAGGTGAACGAGGCCCGGAGCGAGTACGCGCCCGGACATCTCGCTGACCTTGACCGGAGACTCCGGGTCCACTGAAACGGCACTCGTCACGGTGAGAATCGACGTTGTGTCCCAGCGCCTGCCGGACGCTCCGATCTCGGTGAAGTCGGGGTCAAGAAGCTGCAACACCAAGGCTGGCGTGGCGCGCACGGCGGGATCGAGAAGCCGCAGCTCCGCCTCGATAGCCGCCTGAACTGCCCGCTCACTCTCGTCTGCCATGGACGCACCCTACGGACGCCCCCCGTCCAGTCAAAGCGAATAGTTGCGTAGGGCGCAACCGGCTGTGCCATCCCTTCTCGTCAACAAGCCAGCCAGGCTGTTCCCCAACTGCTGTCGGAACCCGTCGACAAGTGCTGGCGCTAGACATCGATGAAGCCATAACAGGCGAGTGCGCGGGCCTGTACTTGTATCGCTGCACGACGAAGGTGGCCCGCCCCATGTCACCCGGCCAAATATCTGGGCGACGCGTCACACCACAACAGGGCTAACGTTGCCTGACGCGGCACTAGCTTCCGGCAGTAACAAGCCTGCAGGTCGAGGAAACTGCTCCCCGCACCCGCGGGGGTGGTCCCGTGCAGTCGCTCACGCGTATGCGGCGGTGCCAGTGTTCCCCGCACGCGCGGGGATGGTCCCGTCATGGCCGTGTGGCGCCTCTACAACGCCTGCTGCTCCCCGCGCACGCGGGGATGGTCCCCACCCGCGCTTCATGCTCACGATGGGACGGTAGCGCTCCCCGCGCCTGCGGGGATGGTCCTACAAGGGCTGGCCATCGGGTGACGCGTGAAGGGTGCGCTCGCGCTCCGGAGGGCCTACGCTCGCTTGTACTCCCCCGGTGCCTGCGCAGCAGTTCCCGCCAACATGCCTCCGCACGTACGGCGCCTTCCGGCATCACGCATACTCAACATACAAAGATCGACCCCTCGTTCGACCCGTACGACTGTGATGACCGAATCAGCGAAAGCGCTCGACATCAGCTTCCGGCAGTCAGACCTGCAGGTCGATGAGGGTGCTCCCCGCACACGCGGGGATGGTCCCTACCCCGCCTTTGTGACAGCTATCGTGCTTCGGTGCTCCCCGCACACGCGGGGATGGTCCCCGGGCCCGGGTCTCCACGGTGATCCCGCTCGTGTGCTCCCCGCACCCGCGGGGATGGTCCAAGGAGATCCGACCGCGCGCGATCAAGGCGGCCGTGCTCCCCGCACCTGCGGGGATGGTCCTGGGACCCGGGAGCCGAGCCGGTTCTCCCGCACCCGTAGAACGGACATCATCTGTTCCGGTCATCGACTGGTCCCTTCTGCGATCGCGCCACTGCCACCGGCCGGGCGGTGGTCCCAGCGCGTCGTAGGGCCCCGATAGGGTGGCACAGGGGGTAGGAGTTACGGCCGGGGCCTCTCGGGCTGGGCTCCGGTGCCGGGCCCAGGATCGTGTGCGTGTTCCGCTGGTCGCTGGTCGAGGCGGGTTTGGAGCTGAGCGAGGACGCTGGCCCGCGCGGTGGGCCCGTAGGTGAGCCGCTTTCCGGTCGTCGCGTCGAAGGCCACCACTTCACTGTGGGGTGCAGAGCACACCAAGGCCCGTTCGATGGCAGGCAGAGCGAGCCGGATGGCGTCGCAGGTACCGAAGCGGCTCAGGATGAGAAGGTCCTGGGTGACCTGCTCCCAGTCACCGACGGACGGCCAGCCGGCACCACCGTCGAGCTCGTGAGTGAGGGTGGCCAGCGGCACGATCTCCCTGGGGGCGCGGTGGCCGTTGTTGAGGATGCGGTGGATCCGGTCGCCGTCGGGCTGGCGTACCCGGCTGTGGAGCAAGGTGGCGGCCTCCACGATGGTGGTGTTGATCTCACGCAGGCCTCGGGGCGGGAAGTAGGGCTGGTGGGCGAACAAGAGGTGCGGTGCGTCCTGCACGCTTGGAAGTTCGCCGGGACGGGGGATCATGGTGGGGGCTCCTCACTTGAGGTCGGCTATATGGCGTCGGTAAGACGAGGCCCGCAGTGGGCTGTTGAACGAGCTGCATTGACTGAGCCGGTGGCCGGGGTGCGCCGCCGCAGCCGGCCGCAGCTGGTGCCTTCGGTAGTCGTGTGGCGCAGACAGTGCACTGGCCGGCGCCCTTGGGGCGCCGGAGGTTGAATAGGGCACCAGGTGGGGCGGTGGGTCCGCTAAACGGTGCGTAACCGGGCCGGACGGAAGTCAACGCACGGCGCCGGGCTGGCGGCGGAACGCTCCCAGGCCAGTGGGAGGGCTGGTTCATGCCGTGAGCCAATCCGGCAGCCTTGACCAGTTCACCGACCAACGGGCCCCGGCCACGATCACAACGGCATCACGACAGACGGTGTCGGTGGTCGGACCCGACCATTCCTGGGCCGGCAGCGGACAGGTGGCGGCAACAACGGTGCATAGCGCGAAGGGGGCCGGTGCGCAGTCCCCGATGCCTTCTGCGGCGACCGCACGTAGGCCTTTGGGGCCGGTTGGCCGTGTGGTGATCGCACCATTGGCGCTGGCGCATGGTCAGTCGTGTCTCCTGCGACGCATGGTGGGAGAGGCGACCCTGACGGCCAGTAGCCCCGACCACCATGGGGATGGCCTCGGCCACCGCTGGTCACAGCGATGCTCAGGGGCCGCCAGGACCTGACCTCCCGTAGCCAGACCTCAGGGTCCTGTCCCGCTACCGGTTCGGTGCTCGGCCCTGTGTGCACGACGCTGGGCTGTCAAAGCGCTGCACTGTGCACAGGGTCCGTGCGCGGGTGGGCGCCACCAGGAGTGTGTCTTGGTCCCCCTCTGGGCCTGTTCTGGTCTGCAGGTGGGGGCTGCGGCGCTCGTGCATCGAGACTGTGCCCGGGGTGCGGTGGTAGCTGCTCCCACGGGCCGACCACGTCTTCGTGACCGGTTCGAGGCTGTGGTCGGGGCTGTGTGGTCGGTGAAACGGTCGGGCCGGTCGGGTTCTCTCAGTGGGCATCAACCCGCCTTCCCTTCCTGGGAGTTCACGCATGTCTCGTCCCAAGCAATCGCCCGATGCCGGGAGGCCGCCGGTGGCCGCCGGGGTGGCGCTGACCCAGATGCGGCGACGTGTGCAGTGGGGCCGCGCGGGCGTCTGGGCTGCACTTGCGGCCGGGCCGCTGGCGCTGGCCGTCGCGGCGCTGCAGCCGTCCACGACGGTCGCGGCGCCGGGGGTGGCCGCGCAGCGTCCTGTCCAGCCCGCGGCCGTGGCCGATCCGGCGGGATACGTCGCGGAGTTCGTCGATGCCTGGCTGCGCAGTAGCGAGGATGCGGACAGTGCGGCCGGGCGCCGGGCGCAGTCGATGGCCCCCGGTGTCCCGCTGCCTTCCCTGGAGGAGGATGCGCAGGCGCCGCGCCGGGTGACGCCGGTGCGCAGTGTGCCGCGCGGGGGCGGGCAGTGGTCGGTGACGGTGGCCGCGCAGTACGCGGATGCGGTGCGCTATTTCGCGGTGCCCGCGCTGGTCTCTGCGAGCGGGGATTCCTTCGCGGTGACGGCTGCACCGGCGCTGGTGGCTGCTCCTGCCTTGTACCGGGTGCCTGTCTCCGCGTTTCGGGTCACCGTCCCCGAGGGCCCGTTGACGCAGACCGCGAAGGAGTTCTTGTTGGCGTACTTGGCCGGGCGGGGTGAGGTCGGCCGGTATCTGGCACCCGGGGTGGAGGTGGCGGCGGTCTCCCCTGCGGCCGCACAAGATGTCGAGGTGCAGGAGGTGGCCGCGCGTGAGGAGACGGCGGCCGAGGGCGGGGTGCCGCGGGACGGGACGCGGGTGCACACCCTGGTCCAGGTCGAGGCGGACGGGGCGGCAGGACGGTGGCCGCTGGCCTACGAGCTCACGCTCGCGGCCCGCGGCGGCCGGTGGGAGATCGCTGCGCTGTCCTCCGGGTCGGGCGGTGAGCGCTGATGGACACCGTCCACCACGTGGTTGTCGCGGGCAGGTTGGCTGACCTGGGCGATTCATGGATCGGAACGGCGAAGGACTTGGGCGCGGCCGGTCTGCAGGCAACGCTGGTCATCATCGTCCTCGTCATCATGCTGCAGCGCTTCAGCCTCAAGGCAGGGATCGGCGCTTTGATCCTCATGGTGATCGCGCTGGGCCTGTACAACTCGCGTAACCAGCTGGCGGACATGTTCGAGGACGAGGTGAAGAACCCGGCCAAGAGCGCCCCCGCCTCCGTTGCACCTCCGCGGCGTGAGGGCGGGCCGGTGGACGGGCAAGGGCCAGCATGAGCGCGGCAGCCGCCCCGCGCCGGGCACGTTTTTATACCTCCGCGCGGCGCTACCCGTGGGTGATGGGCAAGATCGGCGATTGGCGTCTGCCGCTAGGGCCTTACAACGCGGCACAGATCACGCTGGCCACCGTGGGCGGCTTCGTCCTGGTGAAATCGGTGGGGCTGTGGGGAGGGTTCGGACCGCTGTCCGCGGTGCCGGTGGCCGCCTGGATCGTGGGGATCTGGATGTTGCGGCGCCCGAAGATCGGTGGGCGTACGCCGGTCGCGGCCGCCCTGGGCCTGCTGGCGCTGGCACTTTCGCCCGCCGGCGGCCGCATGGGCCACCGGGCCGCACGGGATCAGCCCGCACGGCGCCTGGGCGGCGGCTTCACCATCGAAAGCCTTCCCCCTGTCGGCCACACGCCGCGCCCGGTACCCGCGCGCCGCCCGATCCACCCGAGTCGGCCGGATACCCGGGCCGGTGGGCAGCCGCCCGTCAACGCCCGCCGGATGCCGTCGCCGGCATCCGCAGCCCCGAGGTCACCGGTGCACGCCTTGCTGGCCCACGCCCACCTGCATGCCCAGAACCCGGTCAGGACCAGGGAGGGTTGATGCGTGTTCCCATCCGGCACATCGCCGGACACCTGCTGTGGTCCGCCCACGGGCACGTGTGGGCCATCTACCGGCTGCATCCCGGCCCCGACAGTCAGGGGCGCGGTCAAGAGAGCGTGCCGGGCACCTACGTGCCGCCCGCGGTTCGCGACGAATTGCTCGAGAAAACGACAGCGCTGGTGCGTGCGCTGTCCGGCGCACCGCGGTTGTTCGGGCTGTGCGCTCAGGTCGATGCGAGTGAGGTCGCCTGGCGCATGGTCGACGGGATCGCTGAGGCCGAGGGGTCTTTGCCGCCTGAGGCGTACCCGTGGATCGAGCATCTGGAGGCGGCACTGGATCTGCTGGAGGACCAGGAGATGCACCAGCGCTCTTGGTGGCTGGCCGTTCCGCTGGAGAGCGGCCGCCAGAATCTGCAGGCGGCGACAGCGCTGTGGGCGCAGGTCTGCGACGCGCTCGGGCTGCGGGCCGCACCCATCTCGCGCGCCGAGGTGAGGGCATGCCGGGAACAAGCCGCGCAGGTGCACGCCCAGTTGGCGGGTAGTGCCGCCTTCCGTCCGGCGCGGCCCGCAGAGATCGTGTGGATGATCCAGCATGCGGTGCACCGGGGGCTGGCCGAGCCGCTGCTCGGCCAGGCGGCGCAGAGCGAACTGTATGGCGGGCAGGTGCGCGGCGGGGTGTTGCGCTCGCCCAGCTATGCCGACCTGGGGCAGGTCCGCCTCGAGGAGGGTGGCACCGACCGCGACGCGCAGCCCACCCCCGAGCCGCCGGGAGCGCGGGCGGGGCGGGGCCGGGCGCCGTGGTGGAAGGCGCGGTCGCCATCGCCGCTGCGGCGTCGGTGGCTGCAGGTCGAGAGCGCCTCCGGCACCGGGTATCAGGCGCATCTGGTGCTGGCTGAGTGCCCACCCGCGGTCAGTGAGGAAGCGGCGGATCTGTTTACGCAGCTTGAAGTCCTCGACTTTCCCGTCGATTTCACCGTCGATCTGACGCTGGTGCCGGCGGAGACGGCCCGCGCCCAGGTGCAGCGCAAGAAGAACGAGCTGGTGGACCAGGCCGACCAGTACGAGGTGCGGCCCACCGGGATGCCCGCCTCGCTGCCGGAAGCCGCCGGTGATCTCGGGGAGCTGGATGGCCGGCTGTCCCGCAACAGCGTCGAGGTGGAGGTGCAGAGCATCACCGTGCTCACCGTGTGGGGGCCGACTGCTCAGCTGTGTGATGCGCGGGCGCGGGCGCTGGAGAAGCTGCTGGCGGGTGCCGACTACCGGGCGGTGCGCCCGTGCGGGCTGCAGGTCGATCTGTTCTCCCTCGGGCTGCCCGGGGCTGTGCGGGCACCGCGGTTGCGGGAGTTCACCCAGCATCAGGTCAGCGAGGACTGGGCGTTATCGGGAGCCTTCGCCCACAGTGAGGTCGGTGATCCGAGCGGCCTGCTGCTGGGGCTGGATCTGGACTGTGGCACCACCCGGCCGGTGTTGATCAATGTGGCGGATGCGCCGAAGCAGGATGCCTCTGCCTCCTTGGGGGTGGTGGGGGATCTCGGCGGCGGCAAGAGCGTGTTGCTGAAGTTGATCGCCGGGTCGCTCGTGGACCGGGGCAGTCGCGTCATTTGCATCGACCGGACTCCGGTGCGGGAGTGGGCACGTTTTGCCCAGGCGGCCGCGCCGGGCCGCTGCCAGATCATCGATGCCGCACAGGCCGCGCTGTCGATCGATCCGCTGCGGATGTTCCCGGGCGCCGAGGGCCGTCACTACGCCCTCAGCTACCTCGCGCTGCAGCTGGGGGTGGGGCCGATGACCACCGCCGGTGAGGTGCTGCATCACGCCGTGGAGCAGGCTGCCACCTCCGATGCCTGCTCGATGAGCGCAGTGGTCGCGGTCCTGCGGGAGATGGCCGCAGGCCAGGCGGGCAAGCGGCAGGATGCGGCTGCCACGCTGGCTGGGCTGCTGCGGGTGGTGGAACAAAACCATCTGGCCCGCATGGTGTTCGATCCCACGCTGCCTCCTGTGCAGTTGGAGACAAAGGGGCCCTCGGACTTCATCGTGGTGTCGACGAGCGGGCTGAAGCTGCCGCCCAAGCAGGCGTTCGCCCATCCTGAGGTGCTCCATCAGCAGCCGCTGGAGGCGCTGATCGGCCGGGCGGTGCTCTATCTGATCGCCGCGATCGCCCGGCAGGCCGCCTTCGCCCGGCCCGAGCAGTTTTGTGCGGTCGCTCTTGATGAGCTGTACTGGCTCACCTCGTCCACCGAGGGCACCGCCCTGGTTCACGAGATTCTGCACGATGGCCGCAAGCACGGCGCCGGATTGCTGGCCGGCGCCCACGAGGCCGAGGAACTGGGCCCCGACCGGGGGCTGATGGCCTACCGGGCGCTGGCGCGCACCACCGATCGTGAACGGGCCCGCCGTGGCCTGGAGTTCGTGGGCCTGGACGGCCGCGACAGTGCGCTGGTGCGGCTGGTCACCTCCAACCTGTCCCCCGTCGGCCAGCGGGAGCGGGCCGGGGAACTGTTGTTGACTGGGCCGCGGCAGAACACCGGCCGTCTCAAGGTCGTCATCCCCTCGCTCGCGCGGATCGCCTCGGGGATCACCACCACGCCCGGCCAGGCACCACCGGTGCCGGCGCCCGAGACGGCCGCCTGATGATCAGCCGGGAATGGGACCAAGCCCGGCGCCGCCATGCCTGCCGCCGGGCCGCCGGAATCGCGGCTCTGGCTGGTCTGATGCTGGCCGCGCTCGTCATGACCCTGCAGCTGTCGGCCGCCTGGGCGCTGCCGGACGGCCACGGGCCAGCCATCGGCCACCGCGCGTCCCCAAAGCGCACCGGCGTGTGTGTGCTGGTCGTCGGGCCGGCGCTGCGCCAAGGCGCAGCCGGAGCGGGCCGGCCAGCGCAGACGGGGCCTCAGGAGCACGTTCCTGTGGTGCCGGGCCTGCCGCCGGCCGCGGCTGCGGCCGCGCTCGCCCTGGTGATCCTTCGGCGGTCTGGGAGAGAGGACCTCTCATGATCCGGTGGCGTCCGGGGCACGGCAGGCTGCGCTCGTTCACCTACGCTCTGCTGCTCGCGGTGGTGTTCCTGATCGTCAACGCCCAGGTGGCCTACGCCGCTGAGGGCGGCGGGGACATGCTGGCCCCGCTGAATGTGGACAGTTCCGAGGGGGTGCCGATCAACGGCTATGAGCTGTCCGCGCACGGCGGGTCGATCTTCTCCCTGAAGACCAATGCCTACGCGTTTTTGATGAACGGGCTGTTCACGCTGTTGCGTCTGCTGGTCGGGCTGGCCTGCTGGGCCATCGAGTTCGCTTTGCGCTTCCCCCTGATCAAGGTGCTGGCTGATCCGGCGCAGCAGATCTCCGACACCTACAACGACATCGTCGTCGACACTCTTGGCCTCAAGGGGCTGTTGCTGGCCTGGGCGTTCATCTTCGGCGGAATCCTTCTGGTGCGGGGCAAGGCGGGCAAGGGGCTCGGGGAGATCGCCTTGACCTTGCTGATTGCCGCGTTCGCGGCATCGGCGTTCATCCGCCCGGACTATCTGCTGGGCCAGGACGGCCCGCTGGCCCAGAGCCAGCAGGCGGCCGGTGAAGTCGCCCAGGCCACCGTCGCCTCCCATGACTGGGGAGGAAAGCTGGCCAGCGGCAACGCGGGGCCGTGCGGGGCGGGGCTGTGGGGGCAGGCGCTGGAGAAGTGTCACCAGATCCAAGAAGAGCGGCCCTACTCCGCCTCCGAGGTGGCCAAGCCCATCCAGGACTCCCTGAGCAATGTCCTGGTCGTCAAGGGCTACATGCTTGTGCAGTACGGGCGGGTCCTGGACCCGGGCAAGAAGGCCGAGCGGCAGGCCTATGCGCTGCACCTCAAATGGGTTTCCGGCGGCTACAAGCCCGGCAGCCGGGAGCATGCCGAGCAGGACCAAAAGGCTGATGACGCCTGCAGCGGCATCAAGGGGCCGGCCAAGAAGTACTGCAAGGCGGGCCATCTGAACAACCAGAGGCCGGATGCGGACAAGGACCTGCCCAAGCTGACGCTGGGCAATCAGCTCCTGGAGGCGGCCAGTCCCGTCTTGAGCGAGCAGGATCAGCAGTTCGCCGCGTTTTTGGCGGAGTTGAAGAAGGCCGGGCCGGTGGGCAAGGCCTGCGCGCGCTACGCCCAGGAGCCCACTGGCTGGCGGGCGGCCGGCGTGCTGCTGCTGTTCTGCTCCGCGCTGCTGATCTGTGCGATCGCCCTGTCGGGAGCGTTCGTGCTGGTGGGGGTGCAGGCCGCGGATGCGGCGGCCGCCGCGGTCGGCGGTGTCGCGCTGGTGTGGGCGATGCTGCCGGGCCCCAACCGGCAGGCCGTGTGGAAGTGGCTGGCGCTGCTGGGCGTCTCCGTCGCCGCGATGTTCGCGGTGTGCATGTTCTTGCCCGCCTACGGCATCGGCATCGACATCATGCTGACCGACGGCCCGCAGATGCCCGCCGAGCGGCTCCTCGCCCTCAACGGACTGGCCCTGGCCGCTCTCGCCTTCCACCGCCGTCTGCTGCAGGCGATCACGTCGGCCGGGCACCGGCTGTCGCTGCGGATGCGCTACGCCAAGATCGGCGGAACCCATCTGCCCGGGGACAGCTCCGAGATCGGCGCGGCCCTGGCGGTCCACGGCAGCGGCCAGGGTGCGGGCAGCGGATTCGGGCTGCGCACCCTGGGCAGCGGATACAGCCAGCTCGGTACCCGTCAGCGCCTCATGCGCTCGCTGGCCGCGATGACGGACGGCACCGGCATGCCTCTCGACACCGGGCGGCTGCTCGCCGATGCGGGCGCGGAGGCCTCCCGCGGCCTGGCGCCGCTCGCGCTGGCTGCGACCGGCGCCCGGGTGGGGACGCGGGGGGCGTGGTGGCTGGCGGTGGGCCGCCATCCGGACGATCAGCGGCTGGAGAAGATGCGCAAGCCCACCGGCGCCGAAGACATCGACGCCGGTGCAGTCCCGCCCGGCGCGGCCGCCACGGCTGCGGCCGGGCGGCCGGGCGGGCATGGACGCCACGGGCCGCCGGACCGCTACCGGGACCAGGACGGCCTGATCGCCGACCAGCGCTCCGGTGCGGTCCTGCACGACCAGCACAGTGACCGCACCCTCTTGTCCACCCGTGCGCACAACAAGCTGGTGCGGCTGCGCGGCTATCGCCTGCTCAACCGCGCAGGCCGTATCGCCTACGGCGCCACCTACGCGCTGCCCGCCAATACCCGGCGGGGGCGGGCTCGCGCCTCGCAGTACACCCAGGACGCCCGGCAGCAGTTGGAAGTGTGGCGCAACACCGTGCGCGAGGATGGCCGGGCCTGGAGGGGGCGCGGTCGGCAAGCAGACGACAGCACTACTGCATCGGGTCCGGCGGCCGGCTCGCGGCGTCTGCCGCCGCCCTCCCCCGGCGGCCCCACCGCACCGCCGCCGGTCCCACCGCGGCCTCCGGCCGCCCCGCCGGGCTCCGTTCGATCGTCTGTCTCCCCCTCCCCCGATACGGGGCAGGCGGCGGGCCAGCCGTGGTGGGCCGCCGGCCAGGCGCGGCTGCCCGGCCCGCAGCGCACCGAGTCCTCCCCCACCGTGCTGGGCTCCAGCCCCAGTTCACGCGAAGAGGCACGCCGGCGCTTTGAGGAACTGCGGCGCCGCAGCGTGCAAGGCGACCAGGACAGCTCGCCGCGCCTGGACGTGGCCGGCGCCGACGCCGACCGTGAAGGGGGCGAGCCGTGAACCGGGTGAAAGGGCGCCGGCGCGCGAAGTGGGGGTGCCTGCTGGTCATCCTGCTGATCGCAGCCGCCTCCTGTGCCGCCCCGATGGCCGGGGTCTTGTCCGCTGCGGCCCAGCTCTCCGCCCAAGAGCCGGACGAGGACGAGACCGGCCTGGGCGGCGGCGCCGCGGACATCCCGCCGACGATGCTGGCCGCCTACAAAAAGGCCTCCCACACCATCGGCCGTCACGTGCCGCGGTGCCGGGGGATGTCCTGGCCGGTGCTGGCCGGCATCGCCAAGGTGGAGAGCAACCACGCCGCCGGGCGCCCCATCGCCGCAAACGGTGATATCCACCGGCCTCGGATCTTGGGTGTGCTGCTGAACGGGTCCGGCGCCGGGCACAATCACACCGTCTTCCCCGACACCGACGGCGGCCGCTGGGATGGCACCGCCGGCGGCGAACGGGCCGTGGGCCCGTTCCAGTTCCTGCCCTCCACCTGGCAGGCCATGGGGCGCGACGGCAACGGCGACAGGGTCAAGGACCCGCACAACGCCTTCGACGCCGCGCTGGGGGCCGCGGTGTATCTGTGCGGCCGCGGCCGCAATCTCCACCAGCGCGACCAGCTGCGCGCCGCGATCTTCCAGTACAACCGGTCGCAGGAGTACGTGCACCACGTCAGCCGGCAGATCGAGCACTACCGGGCGGCCGCCACCAGCTCGTCGACGAGTGTGGAGCTGGGGCAGGCCTCCGGCACAGCCAAGATTGTCCTCAAGGCGGCGCTCGCCCAGCGCGGGACGCTCTATTCCTGGGGCGGCGGCAACGCGAACGGACCCAGCCGCGGCACCTGCTGCTCCCCCAGCGGGGCATCCGGTGCCGGCATCACGGGATTCGACTGCTCAGGGCTGACCACCTACGCCTACGCCCAGGCCGGCATGGCCCTGCCCCGCACCGCGCATACCCAGGCCGCGATGGGTATGCGCATCCCGGCCAGCAGCGGCATCCGCGCGCTGCGCCCCGGCGATCTCGTCTTCTACGCCGACCGCACCGGCGCCATCTTCCACGTCGGGCTGTATGTGGGAAAGGGGCAGATGGTCAACGCCGCACGGCCCGGAACCCGGGTGCGCATCGACCCCGTGGACGCGATGCCCGGCTATGCGGGAGGAGCGCGCCTGCTGTGACCACCGCTTCCATTCCCCCGTGCCGGGTGCCGCGCGCGCCCTGGCTGCTGCTCGCCTGCACGCTCCTTTTCGCCCTGGGCGGCTGCATGCTCCTGGAGGCCGCCCCCGGTCGGCCCGCCGAGGACGGCCAGAGCCCCGCCGCTGCCGCATCCGGGCCGCAGGCCCGGCAGACTCCCCGCACTGCGCGCCGCCCTGCCGAGATCACCCGGGGTGAGGAGCCGGCCCGCTCCTCCGCCCCGGGCCCTGCGGTGCGTGAGCCACGGCGCAGCGGGCGGGCCACCGACCGGGAGATCCAGCAACAGCTGCAAAGCGCCTGGCCGGCGGACCTGCCCGCCGCCCAGGAGCAGCAACTGCGCCACCAGGCAGCGGCCTTGCTGCAGGCGGATGCCACCGGAGTAGGCCGCGCCCGCTTTCCCCGCCTGTTCGGTGCCCGCCCGACCGGTGCTGTGGCGCCCGCTTTCAGCCGCTTGCGGATCCAAGCGGCCATCGCCCGCCGCGACGGTGCGGCCGACCGGGCGGTGGTGCACCTGGTGTGGGCGGCCGCCGACCGCGGCGGGACCTTCACCGACGGGCGCACCAGTCGCTACGCCTTCCACCGGAGCAAAGGAGCCGGCACGTGGATGCCCCGCACATGACGCGGCAAAGCTCCGATCCCCTCGCCCACGCGGCCGGGGCGGTGCGGGTGCTGCTGTGGCTGGCCTCGCACTGGTACCTGCTCGCCCTGGCCGTGGCCGCCACGCTCATCGCTGCGCTGGTCCTGACCCACTATCTGGCGATGAAAGCCTCCCAGGAGCGGATGCATCTGCAGCTCGAGCCCGCTCCGTACTTCGATCCCACCGCAGAAGAGATCTTCCGGCGCGGCGTGGAACTCGCCCGGGCCTGCACCGCCTTGCCCTGGTGGGCGCCGCGTCGCGCCAAGGCGGTGCGGATCCGGCTGTGTGCCGATGACCGGCATCCTTTCGCCTACCGGCTCGAGGGTCCCGCGGGAGCCGAACGGCTGTTGTCCAGCACCCCGTTCGGCCCCCACGTCCGCGTCACCAAGGCACGACCGCTGGCCAACCGGCCCCGGGCCCATGAGGTGCGCGCCGAGTTCATCCTGCGCGGCAATCCGATCGCCAGACTGCGTGAGGTCCCGCTCCAGCCCGACCCCCTGCAGCCGCTCGTGGATGCCGTCGCCGACCTGCGCGCCGACCTGGGCGACCTGGCCGAGATCTGCGTCGATCTGCAGCGGGCCCCCAAGTGGGCGCTGCGGGTGCGCCGCTGGCAGCTGGTGGGCCGTGCCCGGCGTGCAGAGGAGCGGGAGGCCGCGCGCGCCGCGCGTTGGCTGCAGCGTGATGGGGCCGGGCTGGACGTCTCACTCCTAGCCCATCTGCAGCACCTGCTGTCGGGCCGCGGCAGCGGGGCCCTGCGGCAGCGGCCGGTGGTGATGCCTCCCTCAACGGGCCGCGTGGACCGCTTACAGGCGCTGGGCAAGCTCGCCGAGGACGACCAACTGGTGCGGGTGCAGATCCTGGTGCGCTGCGCCTCGGACATCGAGGGCCGCGCGCACGCCCGGATGGCACGGGTCCAGGCCGGCTTCGACGTGTTCGGCGGCTCGGCCCGGCTGGCCATGCGCGGCCTACGCCTCGGCCCCTGGCGCCTGGGGGCCGACCGCTTCCCGCACCGTGCCGTCTTCGACCGGCGCTGGCAGACCGGGCAGTGCGAGCCGCCGCGCGCGAACTGGGTGCGTCTGGAGGAGCTGGCAGGGCTGCTCAAACCGCCCACGGTGCACTGCCGTCTACCGCTGCTGCCCGCTGACCTGCCCACATGGAGACCGAAAGATCCCGAGCTGCTGCTGCAGGGCTGGTACCAAGGGCCCGACGGGCGCCGGCGCCTGGTCGCTACGCACACGAGCGAGACACTGTATGAGCTGGGCGTCGGCAAGTCGGGCGGCGGCAAAACGGAACTCGCCGTGGCCCAGGCCATCGGGTATGCCCATGCCGGGGGCGGGCTGCTGTTCGTCGACCCGCACCGCGACAGCTTCGCCCGGGCCGCCCCCTTCCTGGCCCACGAGCACATCGCGGACCGGCTGGCCCGGATCGATCTGACCGGCGTCGGAGCCACCCCGCAGGTCAGCTCGTGGAATCCGATCGGCATGGACCACCAGCGGGCCCGTCATGCGGTCGTCGAGGGTGTGGTCGACTCCTTCGCCACTGCGTTCGGGTGGGATGATGCCTCCGCGCCGCGCGCGATCGCGATCCTCACGGCAGCGCTGACGGTGCTGACCGCGGTCAACGAGCTCGCCTGCCATGCCGGGCGCCCGGCGGACCAGGCCACCATCTTCCACGTCCGTGCCCTGCTCACCGACGCGTCTTTCCGCGCCCAGGCACTCGGCGCCGTCGGCCACGTCCTCAATGAGGACTCACATGCCTGGTGGGAGCACACCTTCCCCACCTTCCCGCCCGATGCCTTCAGCATCCTGCTCAACCCGCTGACCCGGCTATCCGGCAATCCGGTCACCTACGGCTTCCTCGGTCAGGGCCAGGGCGTCTACAACATCCGTACCGCCATGGACGACCGCATGATCGTGTGGGTGTGTACGGCCGGCCGCGGCCCCACCGACCGCCTCGTGGCTGCCCTCCTCAACCGCGATCTGCTGCAGGCCGGACGCTCCCGAGTCGATCTCCCCGAAGCCCAACGGCGGCTGTTCCGGGCCTACTTCGACGAGCTCATCACGCTCGCCGAGGCCTCCTCGGACTCGATCGCCAGCATGTTCGAGGACTTCCGGAAGTACCGCGTCCAAATCCATGCACTGACACAGCTGCTGGCCCGGCTGCCCGGCGGTGTACGCCAGTCCCTGCTCCAGAACGCCTCCACCCTCTCCACCACCAAAGGATCCCGGGCCGCCGTCGCGCCCCTCACCGAGGAGTGGGGAGAACGCCCTAGCGCCGCTGAAATCGCCCACCTTGACCAGTACGACCACTACGCCACCTTCACCGTCGAAGGACGCCGCATCGGCCCCGTCCTCATCCACGGCCCTCACCTGGACGACGTCTTCGCCCACCTGGCACGCCCGGCCAGGGTCGGCCTCCTTGAGCGCTGCGCTGACCGCATGGCCGGCGCACTGCCCTTGCCTCAGCTCACCACGCGGGCCACTGCCCAGCTGAACCGGGTGATCACCTTCCTGAACGAACAGGCGCCCACTTCACCGGTCACACTCACCAAGACCAGGAGCTACCAGTGACGACGCACAGCTGCCCGACGTCCCCTCAACAGCCGATCGAAGAACCGTCGAACAGAGAGCGACTCGGCCGCCTCGCTGCTCCGGATCACGTCAGCGGCCTCCACGGGCGCAAGCCCGCCCCGGGCCCTGGCGACCGTCGCAGGCCATACTCCCGGCCCGACCCTGACACGTTCCCACGCCTCACCGCGGCCCGTGAATCTCCAAATCGATATATAGGCCCCTACGAAAGCACGCAGATGATGACCTGCGGGGAGGCTGACCAGCGACGGTGACGTCATCACTCCGTAGCTATTGCAACCATCAACTACCGGAAATACGTGACCTGTTGGCGGTGGTGTCCTAATGTACGCACCACGCACGCGGGAGGCGGCAGCCACAACTGGCGTCCGCTCGACCGGAGTTGACGGATTCGCCCAGCCTAGCGGCATTGGGTCATCGTTCTCACAACAGGCCATACGGGGAGAGCGCACATGACATTGCGATCGCATCATTACGTCCGCGCACGACGGACTATGCCCCTGGTATCTCTCACGGTCGTGCTGGGCATCGCCCTCGCCATGACCTCTTGCAGCAGTGACAGCAGTGCAGACCACGCTCACGACAGTCGACGGGAGAAGCCCACCAAGTCCGTCACGCCGACCAGCCCGCGGGCCAAGACCGACACCCCGCAAGCCAGGGAGAAGAAGGCCGTGCTCACCGCCTACAAACATATGTGGGATGAGCAGGTCAAGGCATACGCGAAGGCGGATACCAAAGGGACTGGCCTCAAGAAGTACGCCACCGCGGATGCCTTCGCTCGCGCCCAGAGTGACGTGATGGGCCTTAAGGCCAAGGGGATCGTTGCCACCGGCGAACCGGAACACAACACCACGGTCATCAGCATCGACATCGACCGTCAGGTGCCCCGCGCCGAGCTACGCGACTGCATGGACACCACGAACTGGCAGTACAAGTACCGCAAGACCGGCAAAGCGTTTCCTCTTCCTACGAAACGCATCAAGAAGTACGTCGTCACTGTCAAGGCCGAGCAGTGGAGGAAGCAGTGGATGATTCTCGACGTCACTCCGCACAAACGCGCCTGTTAGCCGCGGTATTAGTCACTGCCGTGGTCGCCTCGGGACTGGTGATGCTTACTGCACAGGCACATGCCGTACCACCTGAGACGGGATGCAGCCCCATCTCCTCCTTCATACTGTGCGACGTGGATGCCACCGAGGTCCGCCCCGGCAGTCCGGGCAAACCCGCAGGTCCCACCAAGCAAGGCAAAAGGAAAAGGAGCCAAGGGCCTTCGAACGACTGCATCGTCACCAAGATGCAGCCACAGCCTCCCGCAAGCAGCGCGTTGTGGGACGGCCACCAGCCCGGTGACGGCGCGATCTACACACGAACCTGCGCTGGCGCGCTCGTAGGCGCCGCTATGAGCGGCGGACCTGTCGTGCCCTTCCAGACCTTCTGGTCTGCCACAGCACCAGTGGCGCCGAAGATTGATCCGCGTGTCCTTGCCAGGCAGGCCGTCGACTCGATGCTCCTGACCGGGCCGGACATTGCAAGCCCGCGAGCAGCCGGAAAGTACACCGTCGGCGTGCCGATGTGGATGTGGGTGGAGCCCTCCCCCACCACGTTCGGCCCCAACACCGCCTCGGCGTCGCTGGCCGGAGTGACTGTGTCGGCCACCGCAAAGGTGTCCTCGATCCGCTGGTCGATGGGTGACGGGAAGACCGTCATCTGCCACGGGGCCGGCACCAAGTACCGGGTCTCATACGGCATGACCAAGTCGCCCGACTGCGGGCATCTCTACCGCGCCGGCTCCAAGGACCGGGCGGGAGGCCGCTTCAAGGGCACCGCGACCGCGACCTGGGCCGTCGAGTGGCACGTCACCGGCGGCGGTGAACAGGGCGAGTTCACCGAAGTCCGTGACAGCGACTTCACGGTGGCCGTGGGCGAGATGAGAGTCCTCGACTAACAGGATGGCAAGCACGTGGTGTTGAAGAGCATGTCCAAGAACAGACCGCAGGTACCCGCTCCGCCAGCCGCGGACGCCGTGATGCGCCCCGACGTCGCCATCACCGACCCCGAGCCGCCCCGCCGGCGCCGCCGCTCCTTCATGGTGATCGGCGCAGTGATGGTGCTCGCCGGTGCCATCGGCTTTGCCGGGCTGATGAACGCCTCAGGAGATCGCTCCGATGTGCTGGCTCTGGCCCGTGACGTGCCGTCCGGAAAGAAGATCAGCGCGGCGGATCTGCGGGTGGTCTCCCTGCCTGACGACCCCGGTCTCAAGCCCGTGTCCGCGGTGAAGAAGGACACTGTCGTGGGCCGCCGGGCCGCATCCGCGTTGTCCGAAGGCTCCTTGCTCACAGCAGGCCAGCTCACCAGCCGGGGAGGTCTCAGGCCCGGCGAGGCGTTGGTCGCCGTCGAGGTCAAGCGGGGCATGGCGCCGGTGGATGCGCTGCGCCCCAGCGACACGGTGAGTCTGGTGACGCGTCCCCAGGAAGGTGCGGCTCCCGGCAAGGAACCGGCCGAACTGCCCGAGGTGACTGGGCGGGTAGTCAAGGTGGGCGCGCCCGCCAGCAGCGGTGATGTCGTGGTCCAGGTCGCCGTCGGCGACGGGGACAGTTCGGTGGTGGCTGCCGATGCCAGCGCGGGCCGGGTCGCGATCGTCCTCAAGGCCGGGGGCTGAACGCGATGTCCGTCATGGTGCTCGCCAGCGGGCATGGCTGCGGGGTCACCGTGTCCTCGCTTGCCCTGGCCATGTCCAGTCCCCGCCCTTCCCTGCTCGTGGAGGCCTCAGGACGGCAAGCCTCGATCCGCAGTGGCTACCGGCAAGGGGCCTGGGGCGGCGAAGTGGGGCTATGGCATCTGGCCCAGGCCCATCTCCAGCACCACCTCGCCGAAGCTTTCGAGGCGCATCTGCGCCCGCTGGATGCGGAGGGCAACCGGCTGATTCTGCCCGGGCTGACCGATCCCGCCCAGGCCGCGGCCCTGTCCGGGATCTGGGAGCCGTTGTCGCTGCTGCTGCACGCCATGGACCAGCATGCGGGCTACGACGTCATGGTCGATGCCGGGCAGGTCATTGTGGACGGGGGCGGCGTGCATGCCGGGCTGTTCCCGGCAGTTCTCGCTCACCGCGCCGATGTGGTGCTGCTGGTGCTGCGCAACACCTTGACGTCGGTGGCCCAGACCCTGCCGGTGGCGCGTGTCCTGCAGGGCGAACTGGAACGGCGGGGCAGCGGCAGCGAAGCGCTGCGGCTGCTGGTCATTCAGGAACTGTCCGCAGCCGCAGGCGGCTTGCGCTCCGATGCCATCGCGCGCCGGTTCGGCATCCCGGTCGTGGATCTCCTGCCCTGGGATGCGGCCGCCGCCGGCCTGTTCACTCATGGTGCACAGCGCCCGCCGCGGCTGGCGAAGCTGCCCCTGCTCAAGCAAGCCCGCAAGACGGCCGCGGCGATCGCGGTAGAGGTCAATACCCGGCGTCGCGCGCTGGACATGCCCGCCGCTGCGGTCAGTTCCCCTCAGGTGGCCGGGGTGCTGCAGCGGCTGTCCGCGGCTCGGCCGCCTGGTGCGACCGTGCCGGATCCCCGGTTGCCGGGGGTGTCCGCTCATGGCTGAGCAGTCCCAGGTGTCCGGGATGCCGCGTCTGCAGGACGTCTTGCGCCAGTCCCTGGCCCAGCAGGTTCCGGACATGCCGGCCGCCCCGCCGGCGGGCACGGTGGTGCGCCCTTCGGTGGGTTCTTCTCCGTCGGCCGTGGGAGTTACCGAGCAGGCCGGGGTGTTGCCTGCCTCTCCGCAGGACATCGCCGGCCTGCGGGATGCGGTCAGCGATGACATCGTCGCGGCCGATGAGAAGGACCCGCTGGCCAACGAGAGTGCGCGCCGCGAGCGGGCCCGCTCGCTGGTGGCCACGCGTGTCTCGCGGTGGGCGGTGGATCAGGCCCGCCAGCGTGCGGCGCTGACCCAGGCGCAGGTCGAGATGTTGTGCCAGGCCGTCTATGACGCGCTGTTTCACGCCGGGCCACTGCAGAAGTACTTGGACGACCCGGACGTGGAGAACATCGTCGTGCTGGGCGACAGCGTGCAGGTCGACTACTTCAACCGGCCCACCGTAAGGGTCGCTCCGGTCGCTCAGAACGACGATGAGCTGATCGCGTTGATCAACCGGTTGGCGTCGAACTCCGGGCACCGTGAACGGCGTTTGTCGGCCTCCTCCCCCATGGTCAGCTTCCGACTGCCAGACGGCTCCCGCGCCGAGGCCACCACCCTGACCGGCGACCCGTTCTTGGGTGTACGGCGCCACCGCGTGATGGCCTCCAGCCTGGAGCAGATGCAGCAGTGGGGCACCCTCTCGCCCGCGCTCTCGGCGTTCTTGCACGCCCTGGTGCTGGCGAAGAAGAACGTTCTGATCGCCGGGGACATGGGAACCGGCAAGACGTCGCTGCTGCGCGCGCTGGCGAAGAAGATCCCGGCCGAGGAGCGGGTGGTCACCCTCGAGTCGGACCGTGAGCTGTATCTGGACCAGTTCGAGGACGGCGCGCAGTTTCTGGCGATGGAGTCCCGCGAGTCCAACGGCGAGCTGGTCGATGGCCGTCCGGTCGGGCAGATCACGGTGGCGGACATGTTCCCGCACGCGCTGCGCATGCTGTCCACGCGCGTCATCGTCGGCGAGGTCCGCGACCGTGAGGCGATCGCGATGCTGCAGGCGATGAGCGCCGGCGGTGCCGGGTCCATGTGTACCCTGCACGCCGCCTACCCCAAGCTGGTGCTGCCTCGCCTGGTCACGCTGTGCCCGGGGATGCACCGTGACGACGTCCACGAACTCGTGGGCACCGCCGTCAACTTCGTGGTCTATCTCAAGCAGATCAACCAGACCCGTCAGGGTGGGCGCCGCCACCGGTTTGTCTCTCACGTCTTGGAGGTGCAGCCCGGTGAGAGCGGCCGCCCCTCCCTCCAGGAGATCTTTGCGCCCAGTGGCTGTGATCTGCGCGGCATCCCGCAGCTGGCCCCGTCCTGCATTGAGGAGCTGGAGACGCTGGCCGGATTCGACCGGCGCTGGCTGACCGTGGCCCAGTACGGGGCGTGGCCGGCCCCGCTGGATCTGTTGCGGGCGAAGGAGGACGCGGCGTGAGTACGGATCAGTGGAACCTGCTGGCTGCGCTGTGCGGGGCGCTGCTGGTGGGCGGGCTGCTGGTGACGGTGCGCGGCGCCGCCCCGGCGCCGGTCGCCGGCCAGCGCCCTCCCTCGCGGGTGGGGGTGCGCTGGCAGCAGATGCGCGCCTCGCTGCCCGAGGCGTGGGCGCGCCGGTACCGGTTCATTGTCGTGCTCGCGGGGCTGTGCGCGGTGGGTGCCTGGCTGTACTGGGCCCGTCCGGTGCACGGTCTGCTGGCCGCGGTGGCGGTGCTGGGTATTCCGTGGATCTGGAATCCGGCCGGTACCAGCGAGCGGCAGATCGTGCGGCTGGAGGCCCTGGCGGAGTGGCTGCAGCAGCTGGCGGGGGTGCACGAGTCCGGCGGCACCCTGGACAGTGCGATCACCGCGTCGGCTACGCGCGCGCCGTTGGCCATCCGCCCGCAGGTACGTCGGCTGGCCGCGCGGCTGCGGGTGGGCTCTAATCCGCCGCTGGCCTACCGGCAGTTCGCCGACGCGTTCGCGGACGGGGCCGTCGACAACGCGGTCATGCTGTTCCTCACCCACGCCCAGGACCACGGTCCGGGGCTGAGCCGGGCCCTGCAGTCCATGGCCAGCCTCACTGAGCAGGAAGCGATCTCGCTGCGCACGCTGGATGCCAAACGCAGCCAGGTGCGCACCGGCACCCGCTGGGTGTCGGTCATCTCGCTGATGATTGCTGTCTATGTCCTGACCAATCCGTCCTGGGGGGACATCTACCGCACCGGACAGGGCCAGCTCGTGATGCTGGCGTTGGGCAGTGCGTTCGGCGGCGCCTTGGTGGGGATGCGCGCGCTTGCTCGGTCCCGGCCCGCGCCGCGGCTGCTGGCCGCCTTGCCCTCCACGCCAGGTATGCACGGGGAGGGCCGCGGGCCGGCGGATGTGAACAAGCCGAGGAAGCGGAAGGCGGCCCTGTCGTGATCTCTCCCGAAGCCCTTTTATGCGGTGCCTTGGTGGGCGGCGGGCTGTTCCTGCTGGTGCGGGAGTTGCTGCCCGCCCGGGCGGACATGGACGCGGTCTTGGACCGGCTGGAGAACACCACGCCCCTGCCCGGGCAGGCCAGGCCCGCGGGCGGCCGGGCCGCATCTCAAGCGTCGGTGTGGGAGCGGGCCGGGGCGCAGATCCTGGTCGCGCACGGCCACCGGCTGAACGTGCCGCGCGCCGACCTGGAGCTGCTGAACAAGTCGGTGACCCACCATGTGGGCACCAAGGTGCTGGGCGCCGTGGCGGCCCTGGTCATGGTGCAGGTCAGCTGGCTCCTGCTGAACCTGGCGGGCTTTGGCCTCTCGTTCGCTCCGCCGCTGCTGGTCTCGGTGGGCTTTGCCGCCTACCTCTGGTTCTCCGCGGACGCCGATGTGCGGCGCACCGCGAAAGCAGCTCGCCTGGAAGTCCGCTACGCCATCGCCTCCTTTCTGGAGCGCGCCCAGTTGGAGCGGGGCGCGAACGTGGGTCCGGAGGCGGCGGTGCAGCGCACCGCCGAGGTCGGTGACCACTGGATCCTGACCCGTATCAGTGCGGCCCTCAAACGGGCTGAGCTGGCGGGCATCCCGCAATGGGAGGCGCTCAAGCAGCTTGGCGAGCAGCTCGACATTCCCGAGCTGGCGGCGCCGGCCGAGTCCTTCTCGCTGGCCGGGGCCGGGGCCTCGATCCAGAAAACGTTGGCGACCCAGGCCCTTTTGTTGCGCCAGCGGCTGCTCACCGACCGGGAGGCCGAGGCGAACTCGGCGTCCGAGCGGCTGGTGGTGCCCGGCACGGTGCTGTTCACGGTCGTGCTGGTGATGTTCGCCTACCCGGCGTTCAGCGCCCTGACCTCCATCTGACCAGACATGTCCGCACATGTGGTGTGCCATTCAACAAGGGGAAGATGTCATGA
The DNA here is from genome assembly GCF_040654255.1 of Streptomyces sp. NPDC050732. NCBI lineage: Bacteria > Bacillati > Actinomycetota > Actinomycetes > Kitasatosporales > Streptomycetaceae > Streptomyces > Streptomyces sp. NPDC050732. Next base: position 115,279 of record NZ_JBFAHP010000009.1, on the reverse strand, counting down.
AGTTAACGGGGTTCGAGAAGGCCACGGTCCGGCTGCACACGGCGTGGCTGATCCGCAGGGAGAAGATGGCGGGGGCGCGCCGGGACGCCGGGATGGAAACCCTGGAGAAACTGATCCTGGGCGCGGTGGTGCTGGGCGTGGCAGTCGCGTTCGGCACCGTGTTCAAGGACACCTCGACGACGCTGATCGACCGGTTCAAGGCCGCCGTCGGCGCATGAGCGGCCGCATCCGCACGTGGTGGCGCCTGCGGCATGAGGCGGTGCGCGGACAGTCGGGGGTGGCCACCTTGGAGTTCCTCATCATCGCGCCGATCTTGCTGTTCATCTCCTTGCTGGTGCTGCAGCTGGGGGTGTTCTTCCTGGCCAGTACCGCCGCCCATACCGCGGCGCGCAAGGGCGCGCAGACCGGTGCCCAGTTCCGGTCCAGCCCCGGGCAGGGCGCGGCGCGCGCCGAGGCCTGGCTCGCCCGGGTCGGGGTGGTGCAGCAGGCCCAGGTCAGTACGGCCGGATCGACCGGCCAGCGGGTGCGGGTGACCGTGTCGGGGCGGGTCATGAACTTCCTGCCGTGGGACCTGCGGATCGAGCGCAGCGCCGAGGACACCGTGGAGAAGAACCAGTGAGCCGGCAGCAGGAGCGCATCCGCGGCCACAGGCCGCGCGCGCGGATCGTGGCGGTGGCCGGCCGGGCTGGGGACGATCGGGGCTCGTACACGCTGGAGGCCGTGCTGTGCCTGACGGTGCTGGTACCGATCTTGGGCATCATCGCGGCGTTCGGGCTGGCCGGGCTCGGGGACAGCACGGCGGCGAACGCCGCGACCGCGGCCGCCCGCGCGGCCAGTGGGTCCGCCGACCCCGGTACCGCCCAGGCGCGCGCCCGGCAGGCGGCGCTGCGCTCTCTCAGCCAGGCGCAGCGCACCTGTGCGAGCGCGGACATCCAGGTTGACACCAGCCGATTCCCCTCTGCGCCCGGCCAGGCTGGCACCGTCACGGTGACCGTGCACTGCACGATCCCGCTGGCGCAGTTGGCCGTGCCGGGGCTCCCGGGCTCCAAAACGCTGCGGGCGACCCGGCACAGCGCCGTGGACCGGTATGTGGCCCGCGCCGGTGAGGAGCACAGCCGATGACGGTTCCCCGCCTACCCGGCCGACAGCACGCAGGCCCTCGTCGTGTCCTGCGGGCGCGGGCGCTGCGGGGCGGTGACCGCGGCTCGGTGCAGCTTTACTTCATCGGCTTCGCGCTCGTCATCATCGCTCTGCTCGCGCTGCTGGTTGACGGCGGACGCCTGCTGATGGCCGATGCCGATGCTGACGACATTGCTGCCGAAGCCGCGCGCGCGGCGGGCCAGGAGATCAACGGTCCGGACGCCATCACCGGCAAGGGCACCCGCGCCGACCCGGCCCAGGCCGTTGCCACAGCGCAAGACTTCCTGGCGGATGCGGGCGTGCACGGCACGGTCACCGTCGCCGCGGACGGGCAGAGCCTCACCATCACCGTTCACGACACCTACCACACGCTGCTGCTCGGTGGTTTCGGCCCCACCCGCATGCAGGTCACCGCGCGGGCCGACGTCACGCTCGAACGCACCGACCCGGGAGCCTGAGATGCCTCACCCCTTCCTCGGCCGCCGGGCCCTGCGCGTGCTGCGGGCCGCGGGCCGCCTGACCGTCCTGGCCCTGCTGCTGGCCGGTGTGCCCTGGGTGCTCGCCCGGGCCGGCACCCTTCCGGCCGGGGTGCCCAGCGCAGCGGACATCAGCAACGCGCTGCTGTCGCCGGACGACGGGCAGGTGCTGTTCACGGTGATGACCGTGCTGGCGTGGGCGCTGTGGCTGTGGTTCGCCCTGGGCGTGCTGGCCGAGCTCCCTTATCTTTTGCTGCGCCGCCGCCCAGCACATGGTCGGCAGCGTGCGCTGGGGGCGCCGCAGCGGCTGGCCGGTTTCCTCCTGGGCGGTCTGCTGGTGTTGCCGGCCGGCACCGCGATGGCCGCTCCGGCACCTGCGCTCGCCGCTACCGCGCCGGTCCAGCCCACCCCTGAAGGCGCTGGTGGCGAGGAGGCCGCCAAGGACAGAGTTCCTGCCGCGGCCGCTGCCCGGCAGGCACCCCGGCCCGCGCCCGCGGGGCCGGTGCATGTGGTGGGGGAAACCGGCGAGACCGTGTGGGACCTGGCCGTGGACTACCTCGGATCCGGCGCCCGTTCCAGCGAGATCCGGACCCTCAATGCGCATCTGCCCAAGAGCGCGCTGCTGCCTGCCGGACTCCACGTACAGCTCCCGCCCGACGCCCGCATCCCCTCCCCTGCCCCCTCACCGGTGCCTGAACACCCCTCGGCGCCGGCAGGCCCCAGCCCGCGGATGCAACTCGCGGCCGCCGACGAGCAAATGGCAATGGCCGAGGAGCAACAGGGCAAGCGGACCCACACCGTTAAGGTCGGCGAGTCGCTGTCGGGCATTGCCCAGGAGGAGTTGGGCGATGCCGCGCAGTGGCCGAAGCTGTTCGAGGCCAGCAAGGGACAAGATCAGCCGGGCACTACACCGCCGGTGAGCAATCCCGACCTGATCTACCCCGGCCAACTGATCACCGTGCCCACCTCCCCGCCAGGCGCATCAGGCGACAAGCGTGAGCGGCCCGGCTCGCACGATGACGGTTCTGCCGGGGAAAAGGACAACTCCGGCAATGGAGAGGATGCCGGGGCCGGGTCGCCTGATCCCCGGCAGCCGTCGGCGACACCCCAGCAGCCCGGCCGTGAGCAACCGGGACCCACCCCCTCCCGTGAGCCGCTGCCTGCGGCCAAACCTGCCCCGGACGCCGATGCCTCCTGGACAGCGGGGGCGTTCAGCCTCCGTACTGCGGGCGTGCTGGTCTCCCTGGCCGCCGCGGTGACCTTGGCCCTGGCCCTGCGCCGTATCCTGCAGCGCCGCCGCGCCCGGCCGGGCGAGCTCATCGCCATGCCACAGGAAACCTCCACGACCGAGGCGCAACTGGCCCAGGCCGCCGAGCCTGCAGGCCTCCTCCGCCTCGACCTGGCGCTGCGCACGCTCGCCCACCACAGCACTCAGCAGGGGCACTCGCCTCCGGCACTGCGCGGCGCCCGGATCACCGACAGCGGCGTGCACGTCCTGCCCGAGGACCTGCAGGCCGCCCCGCTCGCGCCCTTCACGGCCGACCGGGGCGGCTGGTGGAAGTGTGAGAACACCGCCGAACTCCTCGACCAGGACGAAGCCGCACGCGTGCCGTCCCCCTACCCGGGGCTGGTCACCATCGGCGCCGACGAGGACGGCCATCTGGTGCTGCTCGATCTCTGTCGCACCGGCGTGCTGCTGCTGGACGGTGACCTTGAACGCCGCACGGAGGTCCTCACCTCCCTGGCTCTGGAACTTGGCATGAGCCCGTGGGCGAGCGACGTGGAAATCGTCGTCGTCGGGTTCGGCAAGGGGTTGAACCACCTGCTGCCCACGGGCCGCATCGCGCACATCGACCAGCCTGATCAGGCGGCACGGGACTTCGCCGAACGTCTCCTCGAAGCCCACCAGGAACCCGCCGCATCCCGCACCCCCTACCTGATCCTGTGCGCGGTCGACCTCGGGGCGGACAGTGCCTGGCAGGTCGCTGAGACCTTCCACAAAGCGGGCGACACCATGAAGGTCGCGCTGATCGCCCCCGCCGGACAAGCCCATCTGCTCTTCGAGGACAGCGAGCTCCTGGACGCGGCCCGCACTCAGCCGCAGACACTCGACAGCCTCGGCCTCGACGTCACACTGCAGCGCCTGGAGCACGACGCACTCCAAGAGGTCACCGACGCCCTGACCGTGTCCGGACAGGAACCACGCCCGGCCGACGGGCCTTGGCAGCACGTGCCGTCCGAGACACAGACCGCACACGCGGCACGCACCGCGGCCGCCGGACCTTCCGCCCGCACCAACCCACCCCGCACACCGTCCACCAACTCCCCCAGCTCTGCTGCCGACGCCCCGATCACTGGCACCCGCCGCACTGCGGCGGACAGCGGCGGGCTCGGCATCTACCCAGCGCTCCTGGCCGCCTCCGCCTCCCCCAGCGCCGTACCCGACATGGTCTCTGTGGTGAGCAGGAATCCCGACGAGCCCGATGCACCGCTGGCCCCTGCGACCGAGGACCTCGACACCCCGCTGCCATCCGCAGCTGCGGACAACGAACCGCAGGCACCAGCCACCGAGCGACCGCTCCCGAGGACCGTCCCTGCCACCAGCAGCGCACCCCCCGCGCCAGCCGCCGACAGCGGCCCCTCCCCCGACAGCCCGACAGGCAGTGCTCCTCCCGGCGTGCCGTTCATCCAAGTGATGGGGCCGGTCGCCATCGCGGGCGTGGCCGCCTCCCGCCACGGCAACCGCGAAGCACAACTGGCTGCCCTGCTCCACCTGCGTCCCGGCCGCAGCGCTGACACCTTGTGCGCGGAAATGGACCCGGCCCACCCCTGGGCCCCCGAGACCCTCAACTCCCGCCTTGGTGGGCTGCGCCGCAGTCTAGGCAAGGACGAGGAGGGGCTCTGGTACGTGCCGCGGCGCTCTGTGAAGACGGACCCGTTCGAGATCTCCCCGAAGATCTGCTGTGACTGGCACGTCTTCCTGCGCACCGTCGAGGCTGCTCTGCCCCACGGGCCCGCCGGGCTCCCCCACCTCGAACAGGCCCTGAGCCAGGTGCGCGGGAAACCCTTTGGCGCGCATCCGCTGCCCTGGAGCGAGCCCCTGCAACAGGAAATCATCATGCGCATCGTCAGCACGGCACACACCGTGGCCACCCTGCGTCTGGAATCCGGGCCACACCACGACCTGACCCTGGCCCGCCGCGCCGTCGCCACCGGGCTGGAAGTCGATGACACCTGCGAACTGCTCTACCGAGACTGGTTCCAGATCGAAACCGCTGCCGGAAATCGGAGCGGTCTGATCGCGGCGACCTCCAGGCTCGACCAGGTCAACCGTTCCCTGGGCCTGAGCGCCGAACTCGATACCGAGATTCTGATGCGCCAACTTCTCGACCAGACTGGCGACCAGATGTGATGCACACACCACCACCGCGCGGGCTGCCGATTGGGGCTCGAGCAGACCTCAGTCCAACCGACCTGTTCGTGCTGGCGGTCAGGTGATCACGTACGCGCTGCCGGGGAAGTCCCAGCCGTCGGTGCCTTCGCCAATATCATCACAGATGACGAAGTCGATGAAGTCATCCTGGAAAGCATCGTCGTCGAGACCACCCTCGCGCCACAGCGACTCAATGGATGCCCAGTGTCCGTTGCGGCCGTCGATGCGCAGGGGCGCGGTGCCCCTCGCGCCGCGGTCGCGTTCGTCGTCGCCGGTTTTGACGACGCCGCGGATCTCGAACTGGTGGTCCTTGAAGGCCCGCGGGATGGGGTTAGCCGCGATGGTCGCGGCCGCTTCGTAGGCCTGGTGAATGATCTCGCGGTAGCTGCGACGCACGGGGTACTCGTCGTCCGCCAGCCACTTCAACAGGGTCTGCTGGGTGACGCCGAGGCCGGCTCGCGAGAGTTCGGTGTAGCCGCGGTGGGTTTCGGTGAGGTGGACGAGTTGCGCGTGCCAGCCCTTGGCCCGGTAGGACTTCAGCCGTCCCCTGGACTGGACGTTGTAGGCGGCCAGCAGGTTGTTAAGAGCGGCCCCCAGGGTGCCGCCTTGGCCCTGGGGCATCAGGTGTCACTCCCCTGCTCGTTTTTGACCTTGACCTCGCCGAAGCCGGTTCCCACCTTGTACTTGCTGGGCGCGGTGCCGTCGGGGGTCCAGAAGACGGCCTCGTCGACGTTGCGCAGGGCGATCAGCGTGTGGTTGTCCTTGACGGCGCCCCAGGCTGTGATCCAGTGGCGTACGGAGGCCTCGGCGACCACGCTCATGCGCCAGTCCGGGCGCCAGAAGGGCGAGTTGACGCGTTCCCCCTTGGGCCAGAGCAGACGCAGGGCGATGGAGAGGCGTCGCTTGTACTCGGTGTAGGGCTGGCCGGTCGTGATCAGCTCGGCGCGGGCGGTCCTGGCTGCCTGGTAGAAGGGCTTGAGGAGGGAGTTGTTCGCGCGTCCGGTCCAGGAGTCGTGGATGTGCAGCTGCCCGTCGAGGTGGCCCTGTCGGATCAGTTTTTCCAGAATCTCCATGTGGGGTGTGGTGACCCAGATCCGGCCCTGGTCGTCGGCGCGGTCGGCGAGGCGCCCCAGGGGGTGCGGCATGTGAGGGTGTTTCCAGGCCGGTACGTCGATCTGGAAGACACCCGCCTGGTCCTTGTCGCGGTGGTCCAGGGGGCCGGTGTGCAGGAGCTTGTTCGGTGCCAGGGTGACGGCCGAGCAGGCGGAGGGGTAGGAGCCGTTGCGGTCGATCGTGCACAGTTGCCCGGGGCCGAACTGGTCGGGCGGCACGACGAGCTGGTGGCGTTTGCCGCCGCGGGTGCGCACGCTGTCCACATCCGGGTGCACCCAGCGGGGTTCGCCGTCCATGACTTCGTTGAACAGGGTCCAGGGTGGCTGTTCTCGCTCGTCTTTGCGGATCACCTGGATCGGGTGCATCTTCGACCTCCCGATGGCCTCCTTGAGGAGGCGCAGGGCGGGGAAGGGTGCGTCGTCACCTTCGTCGTCCTCGTCACCGGGCTGTAGCTCCTGCCCCGGCTGTTCGGGCTGCGGGGGCACCTGGTCGGCTTGAGGGTTGACGTCGGTGTGCTGGGTGGGCGGAGGGGTGTGTGCTGCGGGTTCGGGGCTGGGCGGGCAGGGCTGCTGTTGGGTCTGGTCGTGTTGCAGGGCGGTGGTGAAGTCGTCCAGTGCGGTGCGCAGGCGGTCGGCTGCGGGGTGGTCGGGAAGGTGCAGTTGTGCATCGTGGGCCAGAGCTGCGGTGTAGGTGCGGCGTTCGGGCAGGGTGTCGATGTGCTGGTTGAGAACGCTGTCGCGGTGGTCGGACAGGATCTGGACGGTGCGGGGGTCCAGGCCTTTGAGAGCTCCGGAGGTGAAGGGCAGGGCGGCGTCGACCAGTTCACGCTCCGCTGCGGCTAGCCGGTACGCGGCGTCGTCCTCCGACGGGGCAGGGGTGGGATGGGGTGGTGCGTCGGTGAAGCGTGCGCGGCTCAGGTCGGGGCGCAGCGTCAGGGTGGTCCGCCCCAGGTCGCGTTCGGTGACGGTGACAGTGGCGGTGTCCGCGCCGGGAGCGAGGGACAAGGTGAGGGTCACGTCGGCGTCCAGGCTGCGCACCGCGTCGGCGTCATCGGTGTTGAGGACTGCCAGGACCGGTACCGACTGCTGGCGGGCCAGGTGCATCAGGGTACGGACCGCGGCAGGCACCCGGGAGCCGGACAGCGGCAGATGGGGGTCAGCGGCATGGTGCAGGCGGTCCACGACGACCAGGGCCAGGTCGTCGGCGTAGGGGGCGGACTCGGCGATCGCCTCGGCGGTCAGGCCTGCACCGTCATCGACGAGGAGCGGGGCCTGGGTCAGGTGTGCACCGGCCTGCTCGGCGGCAGCTCGCTCGGGTGCGGTGAGCGTGCCCGCGCGCAGCTTGCGGTGCTCCGTCCCGGACTCGGCTGCGATGATCCACCGGGTCACGTCGGCCGCGGTCAGGCCCGCGGCCGCATACAGGACGCCGCGCCCGTCGCTGAGTGCGGTGTGGCGCGCGGCGGCGAGGGCCAGCAGGCTGCCACCCGTCCCAGGTGCGGCCGCCACGAGGGTCAGCCGGCCGGGCTGCAGGCCGCCGGTGGCCGCGTCCAATTCCGCGAGGCCGAAGGTGCAACCCAGTGTGGTGGGGGCAAGGATGTCGCCGACTTGGTCCTTGAGGGATACCAGCTTGCGTGCGGGTCCGGCCGCCGGTGCCGAGGGCTTGTCGCTGTCCACCATGTCCTTCTTCGGGGTGTGGTTGTCGGGACGGTTCAGGCCGGGCGGCCGAAGAGCTGGTGCGCAAGGTCGAGGCGCTGGCCCCGGTCAGCGGCGGCGGCGCGGGCTGCCTGGTCGAGGGCGGAGACAGTGGCCAGTTCGGCCTGGGCTGCGGCACGAAGGGCACTGGGCTTGGCGTGCAGACCGGCGGCACCAGGGATATTCGGTGCCAGGTGCTGCAGGAGCTGTTCAACGCCGGCGCTGCCGGATTCGGCACGGGTCCCGGAGGGTTCTGCGGCGGCGCAGAGGCGGATCGTCAGGGTGAGGAAGTCGGTCCGGGCGGAGGTGTCTGCGACGATGCGCTGCTGCAGAGGCCAGGTGCTGAGCGTCAGCAGGGCCCTAGCCGGCGTGAGCCGGTCGGCGGTCAGCGCCGGGCAAATGTAAGTGCGGGCGGTCCGGGTAGCCGTATAGCTGGCTTCCTCATCCCTGCGCAGGCTGGTCAGCCGCCGGGCGGGCAAGTCACTGCCGTAGAAGGCTTGATGGACGGTCCGGATCATCTTTGGTGCGGCCGGGACGCCGATCAGGGTCAGGGCGTCGAGGACCTGCTCGCGCAGTGGCCGCAAGCCCCTTCGACGACTGGTGGACGACTGGCCGCTCATAGTCCCCCGACTGTCAGGAACGACCAGCGCATCCCATGCGGACTGCGTGGCATGCAGATCGGCCCGCAGGGATTCAACCCGCTGGCGATCGCCGTCAGTCCGTGCCATGCGCATCGCACGGCGCAGGCGCGCCATCTCCCTTTCAAGGGCCTCCAGAGCGTCTTCCACTCCGCCACCCTACCTGATATTCCCTAACTTTTCCTGTGTTTTCTTTACTTTGACCTGGTCGTATGACACCCACGTCGGCCAGGGTGGAACCTCCCGCCACTCGCCGACTCGCGATGCTGCGACACCCAGGCCAGCTCCGCAGGTACTCCAGGGCACGACACGGGCTGGCGCTGCACCTCATGTGGAACGCCAGCGCGGAAAACCCCTTCTCCATCGACTCCCCTGCCGTGGATCGCAGTTGACGTGCACAACGCTTGCCGTGCCGCATTACGACTATTTGGAGTGCCCCCTCGACGACGGATCCCGCGCCCGGTTAGAGATGGCCGCTGCGGGGGCGCTTCAGCCGCTACGCCCAGCGATCCGGATGCCGATTTACCGAACGACATCTCCGGCTTGGCCCCCAGTGGAGCAGGGTTTGGGCGTGGACTCGCGCCACCGACGCGTTGCGTACTGTGCTTAGCCCCTACCGCAGGCACATGATGCCGTTCAGGGCCTCCCCGACCCGCCCGACAAGGTTTCGGCCGACTTCGGCTACAGGTCGGACAAGAGCTGAGGCTCGGCATTGTCAATACCAACGCGCAGGCGAGCATGGCGGTCTTGGCCACTTGACGGCTGGCCCCACGGACCGAGACATGACCTGGTTCCAGGCAGCCGACGACAATAGTGACATTGATGCCTATGGAGCGCTCGTGCGGGTATTGATCGCGGACTGCAGGAACAAGTGTCTATCTCCCGGTCACGTAGTTCTGACCTGTGTGCTCTCGGTCACCGAGATACGTCAGGCCTCGTCTCGGCGACGGTTGGCGCGGCGCCTCGTGATGTGCTCGGGCTGCACTCTGCGCCGGCACCCGCCCGGCCCTCACCCTGGAGTTGAGGTTGAGGAGCACTTCGATGTGCCCATGCGCCACCGCACGGGTGCAGCAGCCAGTTGGTTCAGCTGTGCTCGGGCCGAGCAAGGCTCGCGAGGTCGGCAGATCCCTGGATGATCGCCGAGGCAACGTCGGCCAGCGGCTCTCGCTGGGAGCGGGCATGACGGCGCATCAGAGCGAGGGCCTCATTGATGTCTACATCAAGGCGGTTGGCCAGGACGGCCTTGGCGTGTTCGATGGGAATCCGGCTGTGGAGAGCTACTGCGAGCCGGTCTGATACGGACAGGGCGGTCATCGGTTCACTGCGCAGACCGGCCAGCGCGATGTCGAATCTAATGCCGAGCACCCTCGGCCGGTGGCAATTTGGTCCGGGCAAGTGCTCCCCAGCGTCGAGTACGTCAGAGATCATGCACTATGCGCCCGGATGACTGGCATCTCACCGAAGACGTCGACGACTTCCTCGCCCAATCTGAAGGTTTCCTGCGCTCCCGCACCGCCCTGCCCTGCCCTGCACACCATGCCCCTGACGGTGACGGAGGAGCTGCGAACGAACAAGGCGGCTGAGGACGGCGCAGGCCAGTGCATGAGCAGTGCGGGTCATGCGACCTGCCTACCGGGCGGACAGGTCCAGCTCACCACGAACGGTCAACGTTTCACTTGTGTACGGGAATTGGTCGTACTGGAGAAGCGACACGGCGCTGAGCCCGCGCCACGGTGACCGTTGAGCGAACTCCAGTACTGGCTCCGTCAGCACCCCGCCCCCCGCCCCCTGACAGGCAAACCGTTCGGGCGCGTCCTTCACGAACCAGGGCCGCTCTGAGCCAACATGCCGGAGCCGACCAAGGCCGACCAACAACGTCTCAAGCCTGACTGGCCGTCCATGCGCCACTCAAAAGTGCGGTCGCTCAGTCCCCCGGACGGCCTTGAGATTCTGACGCTGCAGGCGTCCGGGGCTGCGGTGTCTGCGCCGTGGCACGCAGCTGCTGGGCGCGGTCGGTGTGGCCGTACCGGTCGAGGATGTGAGCCAGGCTGATGATGAGGTGCTGGCGGGATTCGTCGGGCAGGGTGTGGACGAATTCCTGGAGGATGCGCGCCACTTGGACCCAGGTGGTGTGCGGGGCGTAGGAGGCTGCGGCGTTGATGAGGTGTTCGACGCGCTGCACGCTCTGTTCGTCGACGGTCTCCGGGTGGTCGAGGAACCAGTAGGCGAATGCCAGGGAGGGGTCGGTGAGCAGTGCGTCGCGGAGATCTTTGGCGCGTTGGAGACGGTGGTGGTCTTGGCGGGCGTGGTGTTCGGTCTGGTGCTGGTCGCGCAGGAGGGAATCGGCGCGGTCGGCCTGCTGGGGGTCGGCGGTCAGCCGGATATGGGCCCACAGCAGGCGGACGGGGGTGTGCGGTACGTCCATGGGCCGGCCGAGCTGGCGGTTGGCGCGTGCTTCGGCGAGGGCGGCCTGGCTGAGCTGGACGGTGCCGACTGCCTCCTGCGCCAGGGTCAGGGCGTATTCGACCGCGGCAGCCTGGGGGTTGTGGTGCGGGCGGGCGACAGGCTGCTGCCAGGCGCCGGTGAGGTGGGCCTCGAAGTGGTAGCCGGGGAGCTCGCTGTCCAGGGTGCAGCACAGCTCCAGGCTTCCGCGGCGTTGGCGCCGCCACCACCCGCTAATCCTGTGCCGCATGGCCCTCCGGCGCCGGGGCTGCCGGGTCGGCTTGGCGCAGTGCCAGGAGCAACTGGTCGCGCAGCTTTTCCGGGTCGGAGGAGGGGTGTTGGGGCTGGACGGGTGCCCAGGCGAAGAGGAGGTGGCTGAGGGCGAGGTAGCGGTCGGCGGCGTAGACGGTGTCGGTCTGCGGCTGGTAGACGGCGTGCTGGAGCGTGGTCAGGACGAGGTCCTGCACGCCGGGTAGGGCGAGGGCGGCGTCCATCCAGCTGGTCAGGGCCTGCTGCAGGAGCGGGCGGGGCAGTGAGCGGCTGTCCTGCAACAGGCCGCGCCATCGGGCGGTCTGCCAGGTGGCCTGGGCGTTGTCCTGGTGCGCGGTGGCCAGCAGCACGGGAGCGCCGTCCTTGCTGGTGCGCGCGGCGAGGTGGAGGAAGGCGTGGTGGGCGGCGTTGCGGCGGCCTGGGTCCTGGTTGCCGGACCAGCCGGCGAGCTGGTCCTGGATGTCCTGGCGCTTTTGGGGCTGGTCCCACAGGACGGTAAGCGCGTGTCCGACGGCGCCGGTGACGTCCTTGCTGTCGGTGTGGGCGGCGAGTTCGGTCAGCCGCAGCAGCATCATGGTGGGATAGACGTCGGCCAGGCGCTCGCAGGCCCGGGCCAGTGCCGTCTTGAGCCGGGGCGGTGTCTCCTGGTCGCTGGTGCGGGCCCATTCGAGGTAGACATCGCGGACACGTCGGCCGGCTTCGGTGTCCAGTGCGGCCACGGTGAGCAGGTCGCGGGCTTGCTCGGGCAGGGACTGGGACCACTGGCCGGCGATTTGGCGCAGCAGGTTCGTGGCGCGTTTGCCGCGCTTGGCGCGCATGTATTTCAGGGCCCAGCCGGTGACGCGGTCGGCCAGCTGGTGTGCCACGTCCTCGGGCAGGTTCTTGTTGCCGGTCTGGTCGGCGGTCCATCGGGTGAAGTCCTGGACGAGGTGGGGGCGGTCGGCCCAGAAGTAGTCGACGACGGCCTCGGCGTAGCCGGTCCGCAGGAAGCAGACGGTGTCTTCGTCGCTCACGTCGGCGTCGATGGCGTCGGTCAGGGCTATGACGCCCAGGCCCTGCTGCCCGCGTGGGGGCTTGGGTTTTTCTCCCAGGGCTTTGGCCAGGCTCTGGGCGGCGTCGTACACGGTCTCCACGGGGGCGCCGTCCAGGACCGCGGCGGCCAGCAGGTAGTTGCGGTGGGCACTGTCCTGCTGTTTGGTGTGCCAGTCGAGCAGTTGGGTGCGCCAGTCTTCCGCGGCCTGGACCACCTCGTCGACCAGGTCGTCGAGGAAGCACTCGCCTAACGGGTCGCGGTGTTCGGCCTCGCGGATGGCGCGGGCCCACGCGGCTATCTCGGCGGGGAGCCGTCCCGCGATGCCTTCAGTGATCTCGGACCTTGCGAGCCAGCGGTCTGCCTTGACGGGCGGTGCCACGTTCTCCAGGTGGGCGCGCAACACGCCGTTCGGGTCCGGGAGGGACAGCGGGTGGGCCAGGACGTCGGTACCTCTGCTGACGTTGCGCCAGGTGTGGGTGGCAGTCAGGACGGTCAGGTAGGAGCCGGCCTTCTGCAGGTGAGGGGCGTCTTCCAGCAGAGCGGGGCCCACGCCGGAGGGCAGCCGGTCTCCCTCGTCGCGCAGATCGAGGATCCAGCCGGTCCTCTCGCCCTCCAGCCCTTCGGCGCTGAAGGACTCCCCGGGTTCGCGCCGCACTTGGCGGATGTTGTCGCCCACCATGTGGTGCAGGGCGGCCAGAGCGGCGGTGTAGCGGCCGACACTCTCCGGGGCGTGCAGTACAAGAACGTGGCTGAGGGTGAGGCTGGTGCGCAGGGCCTGCTGTTCGTCGTCGGGCCGGGTGAAGGTGGCGAGCTGCTGGGCGATCCAGTCCGGGGGCAGTAGATCGCCGCGCAGCCGGTTGATCGCCTGGACGATCTGCAGGCCGATGTTCTGGCCGTCGTTGCGGTCCAAGTGCTGTTCGATGGTGAGGCCGGGCATGGTGTGGTCATCGTTGCGCTCGAGGTGCTGCTGCTCGACAGCACGACGGCTGGTGTGGTCTGCGCCGTCTTCCTGGTCCGTGCTGCGGCCCGGCTGGTCCGTGCTGCGGTCCGGGGTTGTCTGCGGGTCGGCGGGGCTGCCGTCCGGGGGCGGCGGCGGAGGGGCTGCCGGACGGCCGAGGAAGGCGGCCGGGGCGGCTCCGGTGGCTCCAATGGGCGGTGGGGCCGGTGCGGGGGTGTCGCTGCGGTACTCGGCGGGGTGGCCGGATGACGGGGCTGCGTTCTCGGTGGACATGCCTGAACCTCCCGGACTGTGGTGGGAACGAGGTGCCGGGGCAGGGGACAGTCAGACCGGCGGCAGACCGCCGATCCTGCGGGCCCGCATGCCGATGTTGGTGCTGCCGCGTTCCACCGTGTGGGTCTTCTGCTCCACGGAGGCGTTGCCTTCGATCTCGTCGGCGTCCATGCCGATCTGCTCGCCCTGCACGCGCTCGGTGTCCTGGCGCACGAACGGACCTGATGCCGGGCGTTGTTCGCCCGCGAAGGTCAGGCGCTGGCTGTAGATGTCCTCCAGCAGGCTGCGCGCCCTCCCGAGGGTGCGCAGCAGTGCGTCGTCGGTGGCCGCGACGGGGGCGTCGCCGCGGTAGTACACGTTGAGTCCGTCTCGCAGGGACGCCAGGTCGCGCTCGTGCTGGGCGAGCCGGGCGGCATCGGCCTGCAGGGGCAGTGCGAGCGTGCCGGTCAGTTCGGCGGGAACCGCTGGGTCCGGCTCGGGCGCGCCGCCGCGGTCCAGCAGTTGCTCCAGACGCTGGTAGAGAAAGGCCAGCGTGGGTGTCAGGCCGGCGCCGATCACGGCAGACAGCGAGGCAAAATCCGGCACAGCAGCTCCCCCGTATGCAGACAGAATTCGACAGGATCTCAGCGTTTTCGAAAGATTCTCGCCGCGCCCCCCTGAGTCCTCTACGCATTCTGTGGATCTGACTCAAAAACGCGCCTCATTCGCTGCCGCGCCCTGCGCCAGTATTTCCGTGCACGGCGCCCGGCCGCGTCGGCCGGGCGCCGTGCTGTCACGTCTCACGCTCGTCCGGGGCCCGGTGCCCGTAGCGCTGGTAGGGCAGCTCGTCCGGGCAGCTGACCAGGCGTGCGCGACGCCAAGCGGCATCGAAGTCCAGGCGTCCTTTACTGGCGGCCACCAGCTTACGGGCGCGCCAGCTGGTGGCCGGGGACAACAGCCAACGCGTCAAGGAAAGTCGCATTCACTCATCTTCGCGACGGCTTCCCCACACGAAGTCAGATTTCTTCTTTCAGCCGGAGAACGACCTCCAGGAAAGGAGATTACAAGCCAGCGCCGAAGTTACCATAGAGACAGACGGTGTTGCAGTTACAGAATTGACTTCCGATATCTCCTGGTTCTCTTGTTCTCCTTTGTGGCACAGGAACACATAGACCTCTGGCGCAATACCCGCCTGTGTTCGGGCTCCACGGCATCTGTGACCAGGCGACAGAGCTCATGCCGTGATCGTCTCAGGCAGAGCCCCTTCCTTGCCGAGTAGTGATCGATCCGCGCGGAGCGCAGGCAGCGGGCGGTGAGCGGGGGCAATCGGACGCGGGTGACGCGGGGGCGGGTTGCAGATCCGGTGGCCGGAGCCGGCGCGGCCGGGGGCTTCTGTGCGGCGACTTGGTGCAGCAGCCGCTGCCGGTCTTCCTTGATCTGGTACTCGTATTCATCGCGGTCCCAGGGGCTCAGCGGTGTCAGCATCCGCGAGGGTGAGGGGCTCGGCGGAGTACTGCGCAGGCGCGCGGGGATGCCTACTGCGACGGCCGCTTCCGCCAGACCGCGTTCAGGGCGGCCGGTCGCACCGAAGAGCGCATGGTGTTCAGAGTGCGCTCGTGCTCGTCACCTCGCCCCCGGCACGTCGTTGAACAGGCCCAACGTGCCGAGCAACTCGCAAAGGGGCCGTCCGGTGGGGCCATTGGTCAGCGTGAGCAAGCTTCGATTCCTGTGCGCGGACGGGGCGTGGCGCGAGCGCAGCATGGCTGCGTCGGCGTGGGCGGTGACCGGTCCGGTGGGCAGCGGTACCTCCACTGCGCTGGAGGCCTTGTTTTATGTGGTGGGGCTGGACAAGGGCGATGTGGCGGTGATGCCGCCGGTCAAGGCCCTCAAGGAGCTGGAGGCGCGGTGCACGATCGGCGGCGTGCCCTGGAGCATCTCGCGCACCACGGCGGGCAACACTGTCGTCTTCCGGGAAACAGGCGGCACGTCGCGGCGCGTCGAAGCGTTTTCCGCCACCGGCAGATCCGGCAAGCGCACCGCCGGCGACTTCCTGCTGGAGCTGCTGGGCATCGCCGATGCCCGCCGCGGCACGGCCCGTCTGGGTCTTCCGCAGCTCGCCCGCGCGATGTACCTGCAGGAGGCCACCATCGCCACCCACTACCTGGGGGGTCTGGGCGCCGAGGAGCGCAAACTGCTGTTCGACGTGCTGCTCGGGCTGCGTGATCGGGAGTTGCAGCGGCTGGAGGACGAGCACACCGCCGCGGAGAGCGCCTACAGCAAAACGTCCAGGCTGCTGAGCCAGCTCCTCAAGCAGCGCAAGGAGCGAGATCTGGACGAGCCTGAGGTCATCATCGCCGAGCAGGAGCGTAAGCAGGCTCAGCTGAAAGAGGCCCGTGGCCGTCTGGAGGCCCAGAAGAAGAAGCTGAGCGACATCGCGGCGCAGCGCGGCCGGCTTGACCTTGCTCTGCAGCAGGCCCGCCAGGCCGAGAAGGCGGCGCGCGCAGCGTGTGACCTGGCGAGCAGAGAGGTCACAGCGACGGAGGCCGATCTTGCCGATGCCAGGGGGTACTTGCGCGGCCTCAAGCGGCGCTCGACCCAGCGTGACAGCTGCAGCGAGTGCCGCAAGCCCCTGCCGGAGCGCCCCGAGGGACACTGCCGCCAGTGCGCGCAGCCTGGCGAGGGACGGACCGGCCCGGCGGTGGAAGAGCTCGCCGAGGCTGCCGCGCGCATCGAGGCAGCCACTTTGGCGGCCAAGCTGCGCAGGGGGCAGCAGGCCGAAGCGGCCCTCCTGGCCCGGCAGGCCACGGACGCCACGCAGGAAGCCGAGAGGGCGCGCGACCGGCACGATCGCGATGTCTGGCAGCCGCAGCACCAATGCGTCCTGGAGGCTGAGACGCTCGTCGGCGGGCTGGACGGGGAACTCGTCCAGCTGAAATGGCGGCTCAAAGAGGTCGAGAACATTTTCGACCTCACCGCCGAGAAGGAGACGCTGGGCAAGCAGCGCGCCCAGGCCCGGGAGACGCTCACTGCGGCCCAGCACGAACGCGAAACCCGCCGCAAGGAACGCATCCAGCTGTGGTCACAGCACTTCCTGGCCCGCGTACAGACCGTCCTGCCCGGCGTGGAGCGAGCCCGTATCGACCCCGACGCCTACACCACGGTGATCGGGCACACCGTCTTCGAGGACTCCAGCGTGGCCGGCGGCGAACGCATCCTGCGCAACATCTGCGCGCTGCTGGCTCTCCGGGACGTCGCCCGCGAGGTGCCGTCCGCCCCGATTCCGTCGCTGCTCGTAGTCGACTTCCCCGTCTACGGGAGCGACACCAACGAAACCGACCGGCATACCGGCACCCGTCTCCTGGAGCAGCTGGTCGGTGCGGCCCGCGACGGACGCGGCCAGGTCCTCCTCGCCGCGCGGGCCCTGCCCGCATCCACGCACGACAGGGTTCGGCGCCTCGCCCTGTCCCCCACACACCACTTTTTCGAGCACGCCCCCCGCAGCAGCGACCAGGACGGATAGGGGGCAGGCCACGCAGGCGGGCCACGGGGGCCGCGAGGAGGCAGCGTGACGCCGACGGACGTCGGCACCATCGCCCGCGTGTGCAGGTTCCGGCGGTGACCGCCTGCGCTTCGACGTCGACAGCGAGTCGACACGCGTGTCGCTCTGCGCTTGGCGGAATGGGCGGGACAGGGCAATCAGGGCTACGGCCTGGCGTAAGGGACACCGTTTTTGTCGAGCACGGCTTCGATGCGGCCGATGTGCCGTTTGTGGATGGCGCAGATCAACAGCTGCTGTGCTCGGGACCCTGCGACGTAGAGGACGCGTCGGGCCTCGGTGTTGTAGTCGCCTTCCCAGTCGTCGACAACGTTCCGCTCCGTGGCGGTGTCGGTGCGCAGCCGTTCGGGGACGACCAGTACCACTCCTGGGTACTGGCGGCCCTTGACGCCATGCACGGTGGAGAAGCGCATGAGGGGTTCGGCGCCGGTGGAGGCGATGCTGGTCCACGTTGCGTCATTCGGAGCTCTGAAGAGTCCGCCCAGCTCTGAGGTGTTGGGAGGGCGGGTGTCGCCCCAGTCTGCGTCTCGCAGGTAGGTACGGACGTCCGCTGCGAAGGTGTTCCTGGTTGTGTCTGCCGCGTCGAGGCGCAGTGCCATGCGCACGGCGAAGGCCTCGAGCCAGCGCGGTTCGACGCCTGCCAGTTCGCATTGGGCGTCGAAGCCTTCGCGTCCCGTTTTCGTCCCCTGGTCGGCGGTGAGGGCGTCGAGCACCGTGCGCTGCACCTGGTCGATGGCCTTACGGCGGGTCCGGGGGTCCGTCGTTCGTGATCTGAGGATCTGGCCTGCCGCTGCGATGCGTGCCACCCGGTTGGGTGTGTTGTTGTCGATGCCGGGCACTCCGGCGGCTTTCATGCCGTGGGTCTCGGCGTGTGACAGCAGGATGAGGTCATCGGCGGTGAGTTTGTTGCGCTCGGCGATGCTGAGGGCGGTGGGCACGATTTCGCCATGCGCCTTGTATTCGACCAGGTGCACGGGGGTGGGGTTCCAGGAGTTTTCGCCGCAGGCGAGCTCGGTGAGTTGTCCGGACCGCAGCGAGGTGTTGAACGCGCAAATGGCAGGTGTGCTGCGCCAGTTGTCCCTGAGCTGGATGGGATCGCCGGGAAGGCTTTCGGCGAAGGCCCGCACGCCCTCGGGGGTGGCGCTGCGAAACTCGTAGATCGACTGGTCCGTGTCTCCGACCATGACGATGCGGATGCCCTGCTGCCGCAGGAACGCGAGGATACGCAGTTCCTCGCGTCCGCAGTCCTGGGCTTCATCGACGATCACCTCGGCGAAGCGGGAGCGCAGCAGCGGGGCGAGGATCTGCTGCTTGTCAGCTTCCTGCAGCCAGTACTCAGCCAGGCAGCGGGCAGCCACGCAGCTGACGGTGCCGGCGTTGACGAGGCGGCCGAAGATGTGGGAGGCATAGGCCTCCGCTGCATGTTTTCTTGCAAGGAGCTCTGCGCGGACCGTGGGGCTGCCGAAGTCGCGCGGGATGCGGCTTTCTATCAGGTGGGCGCGGCCGTCCGGGTCGAAGTCGAACCAGTCGAGGTGCAGGTTCTTGGCTCGGCCGATCTGGCTGAGGCGGAAGCTCGCACTGGGTATGTCGCGCCAGCGTTGCACGTAGTTGGGTCTCTTCCCGAACGCCTTGGCGTACAGGGGGGTGGCGATGAAGCGGTGGATGAAGGCGTCGAAGGTTCCGACGAAGTGGGGTGCTTCGAGGGCTTGTGTGCGCTGCCCGCATCGTTGGCGGACTTCTTCTACCGCCGCGTTCGTGAAGGACAGCAGCGCGATGCCTCGGCGGTCTTCCTCGGCCGTTCGTTTGAGGAATCGGGCGACCATCGCGCGGGTTTTGCCGGCGCCTGGGCAGGCCACCGCGAACAGGCTTTCCTCGGCATCGACCAGCGCCTGCTGGTCGATGGTCAGGGGCAGTTCGCTCACTGTGCGCCGCCCTGCTGATCGGCCAGGACGCCGTGCACGGCGTCGGTGAGGTACTGGGGTGCCTCGAAGGCTGCCCCGTCCTGGATGGCCAGGGCGACGTCGTGGGCGAACTCGCCCTTGCTGATGAACTTGGCGTGCTTGCAGAGCTTTTGGTAGAAGCCGAAGGCTCGGCCCTTGGGGTGGGTGAGTATGTCGCCCCAGTGCTGTTGCGATTTCGGGTGCTGTTTGAGGTAGGCGGCCCGGAGGGTCGGTTCGTTGGCCATCGGAGTGAGGAGGTCGGCCTCAAGGGTGTGGGGTGCCTCCGCGACGATGAGGTGGCCGGTCGCGCCGATGGCGGCAGCATGCTCCTCCAGGAGCTCCTTGCGGTTGCTGACCTTGGTGCGGTTGCCGATCTGGTCTTCGCCGCCGTCGTCCGTCGTGGCTTCGAGTTCTTCGGCCGGGGGCGTCTGGCCCGGCTGGCCGTCCTCGCTCTTTTTCTTGGGGAGTTCGGGGTCGGGGTCCCGGTCTGTGATGACTGTCAGCCGGTCCAGCAGCCGGCAGCCGTTGACTTCTGAGAGCAGCAGGGTGATGTAGGGGGCGAAGTCGACGCTGCCGACGTTGATGATGGTGGCGCCGTGGAAGTCCCGGCGCTGCTTGGCCTGGTCGTCGCCGTTGAACAGGCAGTGCCGGGCGATGACCGGCAGCAGGACGGCTTCCGCGATGCCTTCGACCAGGACGACACGGCGGGCGAAGAGCAGGCTGGCGCGGGTGGCATCCAGGTACTGGTTGATCTTCCGTCGCTCGTTGTCGGTCAGACCCAGTTTGGCCAGAGGAAGTGAGTGGGTCTTACGGCGCAAAACCTCGATGTCACGCCCCTTGTCGTCCTGGGCGGTCTCCTGTTCGGCGAGGGTGCGCAGGGCGACGACGTTCTCGATGCCGACGCTGCTGGCGAGGTTCGGTGAGTGCGTGCTGGCGATGACCTGGATCCGCCCGGCCGGCCCCTGCAGGTCGTCGCGGGGTGAGGCCTCGGCCTGTTCGCGCAGGTAGTCCAGGAGCACGGCCTGCAGTTGCGGGTGGAGGTGGGCTTCGGGCTCTTCGACGAGGAACAGCGTCAGCTCTGCCGACTGGGCCTTGCGCAGTTCGAGGATGACGGTCGCGATGAACAGGAGGTTGGCGTAGCCCAGGCCCGATTCGGCGAGGTCGGCGGGTTCGATCCCGGACTCGGCCATCTTCACGCGCAGGCTGCGGGCCAAGCGGTGCAGTTGGTACTCGGCGAACGTGACCTGGACGCTCTGCCCCCGAACCGAGTCGGTCAGCTTGCCCAGATGGGTTTGGATCGCGCCGGTCGTGGAGGTGAGGACGTCGTGATTGGTGAGTTCCTTGAGGGAGTCGTTGGCAGTCGTGCGGAACTTCTCCTGGTCGTCCTCCGTCGTGAGGTACTTGATGATGCGCAGCAGTCGGCTGCCGTCGGAGGAGTCGAGCTCCCTTTGCGCATCGCGCAGCGGGGCCAGGTAGACGTGCGTGATCTGCTCCCGCTTGGCCGGCTCGGCATCGGGGCCGCCCACGGGTCCTGCGGTCACGCTGGCCCGCATCTGCTGGCGGACGGGGTCCTTTCGGTAGGTGGTGGTGTAGCTGGCCTGATGGGTATCGACATCAAGGGCGGTGATGTAGTGCGCCCGCTGGGTGTCGGTCAGTCCGTCGTAGGTAGCCGTGAATTCGGCCTCGGCCCCCTCCCGGCCGCGGGACAGGTCGGTGTCTTCGAACCAGCGGGTGCCACGACGGTTCAGGGGCGTGGTGGCCAGCCGCAGCGATTCGATGACGTTGGACTTGCCGGAGTTGTTCTCGCCGACAAGCAATGTGATGCCCGGCTGGAAGTCGACCTTCAGGTCGTAGCAGGACCGGAAGTTCTTGATGCCCAGCCGGCTCAGGTACATCCCGTCCGGCGTTTGGTCATGCCTCTGGTGCACTGGCGCACTCCCCCGTTGCTCGGTGCCTTCTCCCCCACATGAGTGGCGTAGGCCCCACGGGCCCCGTCCGCCACCTCACACGAACCTTTACACAATCTCCACGCGATGGGTGAGTGAACGCGCAAACAGCGGGATATGCCACGCCTGACGCCCGGGAGTCCCCTCCGCGCACACCCTGCAGGGTCAGCCACTCTCCTTCTGCGGTGAGGTAGTTGAGCCCACGGCCGGGGCGGCAGACACCACCACGATCGCGTATTGAAGCAACACACAGCGCGTTGCTTCAATACACTTGCTGGCGCCCCACGCACAGGGGTGTCCCGTCTCCCGAAAGGCCTTCCATTCTGCCCGCGATCACGCTATCCGCCCCGGCTCCCGTCGCGGCCGACACCCTTACCCGGCCACAGGCCGCGAGCGTGCTCGGCATCTCCCCCAACACCGTTGGCAAGCTTCTCAACAGCCAGTTCCTGCCCGACCTTCTGTCGACTCACGTCATAGCGCTGGCGAATGCGCCCCAGGTTGGGGTAGTCGAAGGCCTTCTGCCGGTGCTGCGCACGGCGGCGGTCGCCCGCCCCGAACGCGCGGGCGACACGCGGGACTTCATCGGAGATTCTCCGACTCTCTCGGACCCCCAGTTCCTCGAAGCGTCCCGGCAGTGGTGGCGCTGCGACGCCGGCGCGATCGTGAACGCCGGGATCCTTCCGGTCGCCGTGGCCGGCTGGGTAACCGGTGTGCTGGACATCCAGGGAGTGGAGACGACCGAACGGTTCGGTCCGACCGAAGTACGGCACGCCCTCACCGCACAGGTCGCCGGCCGCGTCGGGGTGCTGCACGACCGTTCCACGTACCGAGTACTCACGAAGGATGCGACCCTCGCCGTGCTGACGGAGCAACTCCTGGGAGCACGCGTGCAAGCCGCAGTGTCGGGCGGCCCTATCGCCTACCTGTCCGCCTGACTTGGCGCGAGGGCCCCGGAACCTCATACGCCGGGGCCTTCGCCGCACGCGGCAGCCAAACGGGTGTTGACGGCGGCCGAGCGGCGCGCCCCGGTCGGCCGAGCTCCACCTCTCGGAACCGTGGCCCGTGGCTGTCAGTCCTGTCCGGCACACTGCCCCGCATGCTGAATCGAGAAGAAGCCGCTACCGCACGGCAGCGAGTGATGCAGGCGTACGCACAACTGCCGCACGCGGTACCGGACGTAACTGCCGCCGACTTACGACGGGCTAACCAACTGGCCTGGGCGGAACTGGAGACGGCAGGCGCGCCCCTGGATGCGCCCGGCGAGCGGATCTACGCTCTCGGTTTCGTAGGACCTGGGCCAGATCTGAAGGTCGGGCTCACCAGCTCACGAGCGGGGCAGACCGGTAGATCTGGCAGAACTGCCATTGCGCGCATCAAGTCCCTGGAGCGGGTCAGCATGGCTCACTACACGGTCATGGCGCGGGCCTGGATATCGAGGCCCGTAGCCAACGCCCGCAACTGGGAAGCCAAATCCCTCAACGCGCTGGAGCAGCTTGAGGGATCCACGGCGATAGGCGAGTACTTCCGCGGCGTCGACTTCGATGTGGCCCTGGAGATCATCGAAAGCGTCCGCAAGGACTCCATGACCTCAGTCCGGCGAGGAGGTAGGTGAATGCTGGCACCTACCGACAGGACTACAGCCCCAGCCGCACAGGAGACCGAGCAGGCCAGAAGCCACATGCTGACGCCCCCGAGAGGCCGCACGCGGGGCTCTCCTGCGCTTCTGCAGCCTCCCACTCCTCTGCCCGCTTCTTGACCTGCGGGTCATCGGCCACCTTTCGGGAAGTTGCGTGTCCTCGGTGAGTGCGCCTCGACGAGCTGCCGGGCAGTAAGAGGGCAACTGATCTGTTTTGAGGGCGGTTTGAGGTGTTCTCTGTGACTGCGGTGGCGGTGGGTCGTTGCTGGTCTCGTGAGTCCTCGACGGCCGTACCGCAGTGATGTCTCCGATGCGCGCTGGGCATTGATCGAGCCGGTATTCGTAGCCTGGCGGGCTGCCCGAACTGGACCGGGTACCGCGGCGCGAGTCCATGATTTGCGGGACATCGTGAATGCCATCCTCTACGTCAATCGCCCAGGGATTCCGTGGGAGTACCTGCCACACGACTTCCCTCCGTACAAGACCGTCTACGACTACTACGCAAAGTGGGAAGTGGATGGCACTGCCGAGCGGGTTCACGATCTCCTGCGCGACAAGTCGCGCTGCGCACATGGCCGGTCCGGCGCCCCGTCGGCTGCGGTGATCGATGCGCAGAGCGTGAAGACCTCCGCGAACGTGGCGGAGACGAGTCAGGGCATCGACGCCGGCAAGAAGATCAAAGGACGTAAGCGACACGTGGCCACCGACACGCTCGGCCTGGTCCTGGCCGTCATCGTCACGGCCGCCTCGGTCCACGATTCCACCGGCGGAAAACGGTTGATCGACGAGCTCGCCGACTCACATCCGAGTGTGACCAAGGTGTGGGCCGACGGCGGATACCAGACCAGCGTCTTCCAGCACGGGGCCGCGAGAGGAATCGACGTCGAGGTCGTCAAACGGCCCACCACGGAAGGCTTTCAGCCCCAGCCGAAACGCTGGGTGATTGAAAGGACTTTCGGCTGGCTGATGCAGCACCGGCGCCTCGTCCGGGACTACGAAGCCCTGCCCCAGCGATCCCGCACAATGATCCACTGGGCCATAGCTAACAAAACCAGCCGCGAACTCACCGGAGAATCCACACCAACCTGGCGAACCGAAACGGACAACCCGCGCACAACATCCTGAACGTTGATCAGATGCCCTCTAACACCGATTGGCGCCGTTTCGGACCGTTGCCTCCCGTCACGGCTACTTGGTCGACAGAGTAGGCCAAGCATGCCCAGGAGTACTCGCGGCGGCCAGGCCAACGCCGCCCGGCTGCGTCGCGACCCCCACCGCCCCCGCGCGTACGAGGTGAGGGGTTCGGACCAGCTCGGACCAGCCCAGTTACACCGCCAGCAAGCCCCCCGTCGTACGTCCCGCTCGTCGGCTGTACCGCGCCCAGTAGGTCTATCCTCGCCGAGGGGTCGGTGGAGGGTATCTTTCCCTCCCGACGACTCGTGGGAGACCCTAATTTCTCCTCACTCTTGACGAAACCCAGATGGTCACATCTGCTGCGACACGGGAAGGCTCCCCTTCCTGAACCACGCGATGTTCCCTCCCTCCCGGGTGCCGGTACTCCACCTCCAACCCCCCTTCTTCCATGAGGGCAATCACCACATACCAATCGTTATCCGGATCACGGGACTGGACAGTAATGAATGAGTCGTTCGGGAAATGCAGATCGGAAATCATGTCAAACAGTAGATCCTCGGACATTCCGTCGAAAGTGACTCCACCCTCCGACTCGACGAAATAAGAAGCCTCACGTGCCGACATCGTTACTCCAGATAGGCGTCATGACCGAATCTTACCCGCCGTCACGATCTGCGAAAAATCTACCGCCGGTCACATACTGCAAGTCCTTATGCCATGACTGCTCCGGCTTGACCGATCCCCGATGGGGTTCAAGGTTCAGTGGACCAGGGTGTCGGGAAGTCATATACCACTCAGCATCATACGCATCCCTCCAGGAATCGTAATTTTTGACGATTTGCATTCGGGTCCCATTCTCATACTCGCCACTTTTATATCTGCCGACAGGATCCTTCGATATGCCCCATTTAAGTAGCTTGCCCGTGCGAGGTTGAACAAGAGCGTAAAGCGAGGTTTGCCCCGCGTCAGGGAAACGTCCCGAAATAGGCTTGCCAGTCTTAGGGAACCCACGAAAGCGAGTCGGCTTTGACGTGCCCGCACCACCAGCTCTGGCTCCAAACATGGCGGCCAGCGCACTAGGTACTAGATACGTGTCGCTTTCAGTATCGTACCCTTTACCTGCGACCCATTTATCATAGTCTTCGCCGTACGTGCAATTATCCACATCACGGCAGTCGCGGTCCACGAGTGCGCCAAAATATTCGGCCGTGTGAACGAAGGGACTAAGGAGTCCCAGGATGAATGTGTCTCCTGCTTTGGAATCCGCAGGCCCAGGACGGGCCGACTGCGCCGGCACGCAGTTACGTCCGGTCCAGTCGCAGGAGTACCTCGGGCTGCCGCCTCCTCCGCCGGTGTGTCCGGAGGAGCTGGTGGGAGCGGTACCCCCACCACGGCCCCCGCCTCCACCACCGCCCTTACCGTAACCAGAGCCCATACTGCCCCCGTTGGGGTTTCCCTTGTGATAGTTCCCGTCCCTGTCGACCCGGCCGGAACCAGCTCGGCAGTGGTCGTCGCCACAGAAGTCCAGCCCTGTGGGATCACTGAAGGTGGCCGGACTGTTGTTCGCGTAGGCGTAGCCATTGAGGCTTTGGTGCTTATCGGTGGCGAGGATCGGGTCAACGCTGATGAACTGCCCGGTGCTTGGATCGAATTCTCGGGCGCCGATGTGGGTCAGACCAGTTGCCGCGTCCGCCGGTTTGCCCAGGAAGGCTTTGTCATCGGGCCAGTTGGTGCTCTTCTCTCCGCGAGGGGATCCGAAGAGCGTGGTGTAGCGCTTGGTGGTCGCGTACGTGGTGGCGTCCAGGGCGAGGCTGGCAGTGCCGTGGTGGTCTGCGGCCAGGAAGTTGAGCTTTGTTCCTGAGGCTCCGGACGTGGCCGTGCGGACGGCGATGGTCTGGCCGTTGGCCGTGTAGTAGCGGGTGCCGGAGAGGGCTTTGGCCGTGCCCTTTGCCGTGAGACGGACTTCGGTGGCGCCGAGGTAGAGGACGGTGTCCCCGTCGCCCTTGGCGCGGCGGATGAGGAGTTCGCCGCCGGCGTCGTACAGGTAGTCCGTCTGGGCCGGGCCCTCGATCGTGCGGGCGAGTTTTCCTTCCGTGTTCCAGGTGAGGGTCTGCTGTACCGTGCCACCGGGTCGAGAGGTGGTGTTGCCCGTCTTGTCGTAGGCGTAGGTCTGGGTCTTGCCGTTCGTCTTGGTCTCGACGAGGGGGTGGGGCTGGTTCAGGGGCGTGCGGTAGGTGTAGTCGGTTGTCTTGTCGCCCCCGTCGGCGTGTTGAGTTTCAGATTTGCGCTGGCCTGCCTGGTTGTAGGCGTAGCTGGTCCAGTACGGGGCCGCGCCATCGATGTTGCTGGTTGAGCGACCCGTGGCCGCGCAGTCGGCAGTCTTAGGGGTCCAGGCCTCGGTCAGGCGGCGGTGGCCGTCATAGGTGAAGCACTGGTAGTCGGGCTTGGTGGTGCCGCCTTGGGTGGTGCCGTCAAAGATGGAGGTGACGTTCCCGGCGTCGTCCTGGGTGAACTTCAGCTCCTGCGGCATATAGCCGTGGACGTCGTCAGTGACGTAGGAACGGGTCAGGCGGCGGGTGCCGGGCTCGTAGTCGTAGTTGAGGTAGGCCTTCTTGTCGGAGCTGGCGCCGCTCATGCCCAGAGTCTGCTGACGCAGGTCGGCCTGCGGGGAGAATGCGGCGTTCAGCAGATAACCGTTGGTGCCGACCGACTTGGTCTGCTGGCCGGTGGCGTTGTAGGTGTAGCCGACCGTTTCCGAGGCCAGGCCCGCCACTGCGGGCTGTGAGGCCTGGCTGACCGTGCCGTCCAGGCGGTAGCCGGTGGTGAAGGAGAAGGTCTTGGGTACGCCCGCCTTCACCAGCGGGTCGTCGTCGGGCAGTGTCAGCTTGTTACCCATGACCTGGTAGAGGCTGTCGTACTTGGTGACCTCTTGCGTGTAGGCCTTGCCGGTGGTGCCGCCCTCGTAGCGCACAGCCGTGTCCTGCTGGCCCTTGGCGAGGGAGTCGAAGGTCCAGGCGGCGAGCTTGTTGGCATCGGTCTTGTCGGTCTGCCACAGGCCGGTCTGACGGTTCAGGTCGTCATAGCCGCTGAGGAGCTTTCTGTTCTCCTCGTCGGTGGTGGTGGCCGGCCGGTCGAGAGTGTCGTAGGTGGTGCTGGTCGTGCCCTTGTCCGGGTCGTCGGCGGCGACTTGGCGGCCGAAGAGGTCATAGGTGTAGGACCACTTCGCCTCGTCGGGACCCGTGATGGTCTTCTGCTGTCCGGCCGGGGTGTAGGTGTAGTCGGTGGTGGTGAAGTCGGTGCCGGTCGGCTGAGGGCTGCCGTACTCGCGGCGCTGCGTCACCTGGCCGAGGGCGTTGGTGACCTCCGCGGTGGCCTGGCCTCCGGTGGGGGCGCTGGTCGCGACCGTGTCACCGGTGTAGGTGGTGTTGGTGGTCCAGCGGGTGACGCCGTAGTTCTTGGTCACCGCCTTGGTGGCGCGGCCCGCACCGTCGTAGGTGGTGTCGGTCTGGACGGGAGCCTGGCTGCCCTCCGTCCCTACCACGTCGGTGGAGGGGTCCGACCCCTCGTCCCAGATGTCTCCCTGGGTGCTGACGGCCAAGCCACGGTCGTCGTAGAGGGTCAGCGAGACCAGACGGCCGCCGATCGGGGTCGGGGTTTGGATCTGGCGGGGGCGCAGCTGGGAGTCGTAGAACTCGTAAGTTGTGTTGTAGCCAGAGCCGTCGCCTTTGAGGGTGCCGGTGGACACCCAGGAGAGGTCCTTGCTGGTGACCTTGTAGTCGTAGACGTAGTTGGGCGTCTTCTCCAGGGCCCGGGACCGGTTGGGCAGCCAGACCTTGGTGACGCGGCCGAGGCTGTCGTACTCGGTTTCGGTGATCTTGTCGTTGGGGTCGGTGACCTTCACCGGTGCCCCGGTGGCGAAGTCGACCTCCGTGGTGGTTTTGTGCTCTTTGGTGTTGGTGACGCTGCTGGAGGTGAGCGGGCCCGCGGCAGTCGGTGTGTAGGTGGTGGTCGAGACGGTGAGGTCGTTGGTGTCCTTCACCATCAGGGGCCGGCCCAGGCCGTCGTAGGTGGTGGTGACCGTCTTCTGCCAGATGGGGTTGTAGCTGGCCGTGTAGCCCTTGGCCCGGCCGGTCCAGGTGGCCTCCCCCCTGGTCGGAGCCTGGGAAGGGGACCAGGTGGTGGCCTGCGGGTTGTCGTACACCGTGGCCGTGTCGGCGATCACATCGCCGGGCTTGTCGGAGTTGGCCGGCAGGTCCATGTTCGCGCCGGTGACGTCGCACGTCTTGGCGACCGTACGGGTGCGGGAGACCAGGGAGTTGATCAGCACCTTCGGGTCGTCGTTGCGGGCGTACCACGTGCGGGTGCAGGTCTCATCGCCCGTGCGGGCCGCGTCGCCGCTGTCCTCGACGGTTTCGGCCATGCCGTAGTCGTCGTAGGTGGTTTTGGTGGTGCGGATGCGGTCGCGCGGTGTCGCCGTCGTGGTGATGCTGGTGCGGGCGTGGCTGGCGGCGGTGCGGACGAAGTAGGCCTCGGTGTCGGCGTACGACTTGTGCTGGGTGGCCGTCCTCTTGGACCAGGGGTCGCTGATGGTGCCGGAGACCTCGGCGTCGCCGTTGTAGGTGACGCTCTCGCGGGTGAAACCCGCGTACTGATCGGAGTCGGTGATCTCGGCGGCCTTGATGCCGCTCACCTTGACGCTCTTGCGCTTGTCCGGGTCGAGGGTCTTGTCGTCCGGGCCGAGGACACGGTCGCCGTGCATGCCGCGCAGGTAGACGTTGGTCTCCTTGAGCTGCTTGCTGTCCTTGTCGCCGGTGAGGTGGGTGACCTTGCCGAAGCCGCGCCAGATGGACCAGGTGCGTTCGTTGTCCGGCGTCATGGGGTCGTCGTTGTAGTGCCAGGCGCCGCCGCCGGAGTACTGGTAGCTGTGCTGGACGGCTTCCGAGCCTCCACGCGGATCCGTGGTGGAGACGGCGGTGACCGGGTACTTCTGGAACCAGTCCAGGGTCGGGGTCTGCTCACCGTTGGGCGACCAGTACACCGGGTAGCACCGCCTGGTATTGGTGTCTGGTTTGGGCATGGTCTGCCCGTAGACGCAGTCGGCTGCGGCGTAGGAGATGAGTGTCTGTGCGCCGGCCTCGGAGGTGATGGAGCTCAGACGGGGCTTGTCGAGCGAGATGATGTCGTCGGTCGGCCCGTCGACCCGGTTGGGCATGGAGACATGGCCGAACTGCACCGGATCGAGTGAGAGATCGGTGCCGTGCTTGCCGGTGTGCTTGATCTCCTCCAGCCACAGGGCCTCGTCGTGGGAGTCACCGGTGTCCCCTCCCGGGTCCAGGTATCGCTGTGTGAGGGACCAGGCGTCCACATACTGATAGGCCGGGGTTGCGGCGGCGGCATTGTAGGCATAGGTGGTGATGCCGGTCATGCGCTTGCGGGAGAAGAAGGCCGGGCCGGTGTTGCCCGTGCACTTGCCGCCGTCCTTGCAAACGGCGTCGAAAGGCACGTCGGGCCAGTTGTTCTGGGTGTCCTCGGTCAGGGAGTCGCAGCCGGTGCCCGCGGCATCGCAGCGCTCGGCGTAGGTGAAGCTGACCTTGTTGGAGTAGGCGGGCTTGGCCGAGAACAGGGAACCGGCGCGCTGGCCGTAGCGGATCTGCTTGAGGTAGCCGCCGCGGGTGTAGTCAGTGCCAGTGGTGTCGTCGCCGAGCTTGTCGTAGTTGTTGTGCTCGGCCTCGTACCAGTAGGTCATGGCATTGGCATGGGTGTCCTCGACCAGGTCGAGGTTCCAGCGCCATGCCTGCTTCCTGTCTCGGCCCGAGAAGGAAGTACCGTCCTTGTAGCCGGGCTCGCCATCGTCGTCGCCGAAGACCGGAACGGTCCACACCGACTCGGTACGCTCGTCGGCGCCCGCGCCCTCCAGCTTGTTCAGGCCGAAGGTGTAGGTGGTGCCCTCGCCGGTGGTGACGGTCCAGTACTCGCCTTCGTCGGCGCCGTTGTCGGCGCCCTCGTGACGGATGACGGTGGAGGCATCGTCGTTCTTCAGGCGCCACTTGCCGCGGGTGTCGTCCTTGACCAGCTCGGTGGCCTTACCGTTGAGGACGAGGGAGGCGTTGTCGTACTTCCAGCACAGGTCGTACTTCTTTTCGTGGCCGTCGTCGTCGCAGGAGCCGTACTTGCGCTCGATGTAGGACGACGTGATGTCGAAGCCTTCACCGATCACGGTGCCCTGGTTGTTGGTGTTGGCGGTGCGGCCGTCCACGCTGCCCGAGTCGTAGGAGATCGCCAGATCAGGGCTCGGCCCCGCGGCGGCTGGGGGCGTACGCAAAGGGTAGGACCAGGTGAAGGAGCCCGAGGATCCGCCCGCCTCCCACGTGGAGGACGCTGCCAGCGGGGTGGCCTTGTAGTCGCCGGAGCCGGACTTCGTACCGGCGGCCAGGGCGAGCGCCATCGTGCTGCCCTTGGCCGCCGCGTTCTTGCCCGGAGCAGGGAAGGCGAGCTCTGCGGTGAGCTGCTGGTCTTCGCGATGGTTGGTGGAGGGCAGCACCGTGCGGGTGCGGCAGTCGGCCTTGGTCGGCGCCTCGAGGGCGCAGGCGGGCAACCGCTGCAGTTGCAGGCGGCCTGCCCAGTCACCGCCGTAGGCGGTGGCAAAGGCCTTGTAGCTCAGCCCGAGCTGAGCCGTCCCCCCGCCTTCGGGTCCGGTGACGGTGAGTGCGACGCCCTTGACGCCGAGCCTCTTGGTTTCCCGCTGGTTCAAAACCTTGACCCGGAACGTGCTCGCAGCAGCCGGCGCCTTCTTGTCCTTGGCCTTTCGCGGGGCCGCGAGGGTGAGGGGCAGCGACCCGGGATGGGCGTGCTTTCGGCCGCTTTTCGGCTGAGTCAGCGTTGCGGAGCCGCTGGTGGGCCAAGTGACGGTGCGGCGTTGGTTGGTGCGGGCGCGTCGGGCCGCGGCCTGGTCCGCTTCGGCGCTCTTCGCCACGGCCGCCGCGGTTCTCTTGTTCACCTTGGCCGTGAACGGGGTGACCTTGGACGCGCGCGGGGGGTCCAGTTTCGGCCTGCCCAGCGGGTCGGTGTCCGCAGCGAACGCGATCGGAGTGAGCAGACCCGGCAGCAGGGCAAATCCGGTCAACGCGGCGATCTGCCGTCTTCGGGCGCGTGCCCGGCTTGGCGAGGGTCTCTTCGTACGACCCGTCCGAAGCAGGCCGAAGGCAGGCAGGTTCATCACACGTCTCCTTGCGTGCGGTCACCTACTCGGAAGCAGGTGACCGCACGACGTCACAGGAAGGTCAGCTGGGGAAGAAGGAAAAGGCCCGGTCGGCGTCGGCGGGTGTTACGGCGAGAGTTCCGCGATCTGGCTGCCCACCTGGTCCTGGGTCATCGCCCCGGTCCACACGCGCAGTTGGGCCAGGTCGCCTGGCAGGTAGTGCCCGGTAGTAGCCTTCGCCGAGCCGCGTCCTGCAGCGAGGGCGCCGTTGCCCTGCTGCGGTGTTTTGAGGCCGGGGTTGTCATCGCCCTGCTGGACGAACGGGCCCACGTACAGCTGGGCGACGCCGAACTGCTGCTCGCCCTCGCCGTCGGTGAAATCGAGGCCTGCGTCGAAGACGCCAGTCACGTCCACCCAGGTGTCCCATTCCCTGGCGCCGATCGCCTCCTCAGCGGGGGCGAGGGCGGTATCGGTCACCTTGCCACTGGCGTCCACCGTGGTCCGGCCGAACCTCCATTGGTAGGCGTCGGCGGACATCTTCTCCACCCACAGGGCCCAGGACGACTCCTTGCCCACGGGGGTGGACTGTCCTGCGACCAGGCCGCGGTAACCGACCGGCTTGGCGGTCAGCAGGTCCTTGCTCAGCCGCACCCGCGCGGAGACCGTGAAGGAGCCGGTCTCATCGACCACGGGGCCCTCGGTAGATGCGTAGCCGGACGTTCCGTTCAGCACGAGAGCCGTCGCGTCCTCACCCGTCAGCGCGGACCCGGAACTCGAGAGGGCAAGCGTTCCACGACGGTAGGGGAAGGAGGTGCTGTTCGGATCGTCGGGATCCTCGGGGCTTTCGGTGACCTCCTTGCCGGAGGAAATGGTGGCGTCCCAGTGGGCGACCAGTTCATTGGTCGGCACTTCACCCTTTTCCACTCGGTCTTCCTTGCGGATCTCCTCCGGTGTCAGGGGACGCTGCCAGGTGGCGATCTCGTCCAGCCGGCCCAGGAAGTACTCGCCGTAGCTTCCGCCGACCTTGGAGCGGCCGATCATCATATTTCGGTCCGCCGTCCAGGGTGTGTAGGCGGGCGCGGCGTCAGCCAGCACCACCGGAGCGCCCTGGGCGCGCCCGTTGATGAAGAGCTGAATGGTGTCGTTGCTCTTGTCGGTGTCATCCTGCGTGTCGAAGACACCGGTCAGATGTGTCCACACCTTCAGCGGCGGATCGGCAGTCTTGGACATGGAGCGGATGTAGGTGGGACCGTCCTTGTCCTGGTCAGTGCGGTTGAACACCCACTTCTTGTGTGTCGCGGAGTAGTAGAGCGTGAAGGCGGAGGCATGTTCGCCCGGTCCTGACAGCACCACGCGGTTCTCGGAGGCGTCGGTGAGGTAGGCCCATGCGGAGATGGTGAAGGAATCCTGGGAGTTGACCGACACCCCGTCGGTAGAGGCGTATCCCACCTGCTGCGCGGGGGTGCTGAGGTTGTCGTTCAGCCGCAGTGCGTAGTCGCGGGCCCCGCGTCGGCCCATGGTCGACCAGCCGGTGCCGGCCTCGTCCCGCAGCACGGCGTCGTGGCGGGAGCCGACCTGCCCGGTGTCCTTAGCCGTCATCTCCCCCGAGCCCGGGGCGGCGTCATCGAAGCGCCACCGTCCGCTCGCCCCCGCAGCAGTGCTGGTCTTGAAGACGAACTCGGCCGGCGGGCCCCACCGTTTGCGGCCGTCCTTGTCGAGTTTGAGGTCGCTGGCCTCCACCGCGAGAGTCTGGGTGCCCGGCAGGCCGGGTTTGACATCCTTGACGGTCACCGAAGCGTTGGTCGAGGCGGCGTTCACCGTTTTCGTGTCCTCGGCGTCCGAAGTCAGCAGCCGCCATCGGTAGGCCTTGACGTCCTTGTCGTCCACATGGGGCTTGAAGGTGAAACTGCCCTTGGTTCCCGGCCCACCGTGGCCAGCGCAGTCATCGGCCGTGCATTCGGTGTAAGGGGAGCCGGGGACGATCGTCGGCGCCTTGGGGGCGGTGGAGTCGATGCGCAGGTAGCACCAGGACGTGTACGGCGAGAACAGATCTGCATCTCTGCCGTTGTACTTCCAGTGCGACTGTGTACGGGCCCGGAAACGATACAGGCCGCCGTCTGCTCGCTTGTCCGTATGTGTTGTCTCCAAGGTGCCGTCCGGGTGCCAGCCGGAGTCCGGTTCGTAATCGGTCCACACCTGCGACCAACTGCCCGAGGCAGTGTCGGTGCTGGAGCGCTGCATGACGAACTCTGCCTGCAGGTAACCCTCCTCCTCCCCTTCGTGCGGCTCGACCTTGGTCTGCACCCGTGCCTGCACGGTCGGTTCGGACGTAGTGACGGTCAGCGGCTTCGACGAGGTGCCGCAGTACGCCTTGGTGCCAGTGCCAGGGATGGCACCGACAGAGGTGGGCACGCCCGGCTTGTGGACGTACCAGACCTTCAGCTCGGCATTGTTGTCAAAGCGCTTCCACGCCCGCGGCTCGCCTTCGTCCTTGGCCCGCAGCATCAGCGTCAGCTTCTTGAACTTGCCGGCCGCGAGCGCACGCACCGAAGAGGTGAGATTTTCATCCTTCTCGGCGGGGTTGTCGTTGAACTCCACCCAGGAATTGGGCTGCTCCGGGCTGCACAGGTCACCACGGCCTGCGGAGACGTAGCGGTCCCCCATCTGGTCCAGCTGCTTGGGGCCCGGCCAGCGGGTCCCCTCCTTGATGTTGTCGGTGCGTTCCAGGTCCACCCAGTGAGGGGTGCAGTTGAACGACCAGGTCTCATAGGCGCGGAAGGTCGCATCCAGCACGTGCTTGCCTGCCAGCTTGGAGGGACCGAACTGGAAGTACATGCGGTCTGTATAGCCACTGGTGCTGCAGTAGTAGCCGTCGGCGATGCCGCATCGACCAACACCCTTGGGTTCGCTGAACTTCCAGAACCTGTCGCCGTCGGAGGAGAGTTTCGTCCACTCGGTCTTGCCCAACCCCACTGCCGGGTCAATGAACACCGGGTAGACCGTGTCCTTGCCGCGCAGCAGGTCCAGGTCCGGCGAGACCGAGACAGCACCGTCACCGACCGCGACCGGGAGCTCGGCACTGTTATCGCCCTCGCCGGGCTGGGTCTCGCTCTCCGGCGCCGTCTGCGCGGGTTCCATCTGGGCCTTCATGGCCGTCCGGGACCGTGCCTGCAACTGCTGGGCGGTAGCGCCGGCGGAATCCCACATCTGACCGGCCGGGCCCCGGAAGACTGCGTTGCCATCGGCATCGACCGCCCGCAGTCCCCCGCCCTCACCCGGGGTCAGGCTGAGCCCGTCGCCGGTGGCGGTGAGCTTGATCTTCTCCAGTTCGGGGCTGGCTGCCGCCTCGGCATTCTTGACAGCCAGGATCTCGTGGTAGCCCTCGGCCGTCGCCGTCAGCTGCAGGTCCACACCCTTGATCGGAACATCCGCGTACGTGGCCGTTGCGCCGTCGAGCGAGGGGGCGGGCAATGCAGTGGGCCAGCCCAACCGCAGCCCCTGTCCCTCGTGGCCCAGCCGGAGCATGTGTGTACCGTTGCCGCCGCCGGAGAAGGACAGGTCCACCACGGCCGACTTCGGCCCGACCGTGCCGTCGGAGCGTTTCTCCAGCGTGACGTCGATGCTCCGCCAGTCCCCGCCTGGGGTCCGGGCGCGCTGGGGCTCGGTTGCCTGAGTGATGACGAACGTGCCGTCCGGGTTCGCCATCGTGGTGGTGTACTCGGTGCGTTCCGCGGTCACCTCGACCGGCTCTCCTGAGGCAGCCGCCCGCTCAGAGGCGGTCTGCTCGCTCACCTCTGTCGTCGTCGACTTGGCTGGAGCCGCCTCAGTGGCCGCATGCACCACTGAAGGAAGCAACGACAGAAGCATTGCAGTCGCAGCCGTCCCCCCGATCACACGACGCTTTCTCGTACTTCGGCTACCGGCATAGCGGTGCCCCTGGCCCAACCCCACAGTCCCCACCCCAGAGTCACAAGTTCTTCACAGGCTGGGCGAGTTAACGCTTTATCAGTTCCCTAAGTCAAGGTGAATTGGATCACAAATTCAGATTCCGGATCTGCCGCCAGCAGGGCAAATGGCAGCGTGTGACCGACTTGTTCCGCAGCGGGAAGACCCGCTGACCGCGACAACGCGTGATCAAATCGGCATCCCCCAGAGCAGCAATTAGCCAATTTCCTTGCCTGTCAGGGGAGTCGGACGCACCTGCTTGCCACATGCAGAATGCCCAGTGCGGATAGCAGTTTGCTCTCATGCCATGGGAAACAGCACCACCCAGAACCAGCCACCCTTCACGAACCGGCGACCGGACCGATCACGCAACGTACGCTCCACCAACACCACAACCGATCACCCCCAGTCCAGCTCCTCGGCCAGGCCAAATTCAGATCGCCGATACGGCCCAAACAGCGCAGCACAAGCCTCTGGCGCCCAAGCCACGGGACACCCTCAGAGTCGCCCCACGTACCCGGCAGTGCCGTGGCGTTCCGTCCCTCCGGTTGCCCTGCCAAGGCAAAGCAGCGGGCAGTTGCGCCAGAGGCGGTCTTGACGATGAGAACTTGGATGAGGCCAGGCCGGGTACTGCATCCTCTTCAGCCATGTGTGTGCACCAACGCGGTGAGCTGATCGAGCAGTGCTTGGCGGGGTTGGCCAGCGATCTCTTCAGGTGCGGCCACACGCCCTCGACGGGGTCGAGATCGGGAGCGTGCGGTGGCAATTGATAGGCGGTCAGCGATGATCGGGCGTCGATCAGCTCGCGCATCGTGTGGCGGACGTGCGTATTCCAGTTGTCCCAGTTCAGCACGACGGGCCGCCGAGCTGCTGGTGTGCGGGATCCAGCAGGCGGGCATAGTCGGTCTCGGTGAAGTCCTTCCGCCGGCCCTTAGTGCTCTTAACAAAGGCGTTGGGCGTGGCAGTGGGTGATCAGGCAGACAGCGAGGCCGAGGAATGCTTCGTGGATGTCGTCGCGTCGCTCCCAGCGGATGCGCAGGCGACGGAAGCCGTGGAGCCAGGCGATCGTGCGCTCGACGACGTAGCGGAAGATGCCCAGGCCAGTGCCGTGTGGCTCGCCCCGTTTCGCGACCATGGGGCGGATCCCTCGCCGCCAGAGCAAGCGGCGGTACTTGTCATGGTTGTAGCCGCGGTCGGCCAGAAGCGCGTCAGGTCGTCGGCGCGGTCTGCCAACCCGGCCCGCCGCCGCCGGAATCCTGTCGAGCAGCGGCTCGAGTTGGGTGACGTCGTTGCGATTTCCGCCGGTCAGCGGCACCGCGAGCGGAATGTCCTGTCCGTCGGTGATGAGGTGGTGCTTGCTGCCCGGCCGTGCGCGGTCGACCGGGCTGGGCCCGTTTTTGGGCCCTTGCGTGCGGCCCGCACGTGGGAGAGCCAATCACCGCCCGTTCCCAGTCCAGCCGGTTCTTCGACCGCAGCTCGTTCAGCAGCAGCTGGTGGAGCCGTTCCCAGACGCCGGCCTCGTTCCAGGCCGGCAGGCGCCGCCAGCAGGTCATGCCCGAACCGAAGCCGAGTTCCTGGGGCAGGTACTCCCACTGGATGCCGGTGTGCAGGACGAAGAGGATCCCGCACAGCGCCTGGCGGTCCGGCACCCGCGGTCTGCCCTCGACCTTCTTCGGATCCGGCTTCGGCAGCAACGGCTTGACCAGCGACCACAGTTCATCCGACACGATCCACGGTCGCGACTGACGGTTTCCCATACCCAGACATACGAGCAGGGAGGCCGACAGCCTCATGATCAGCAGCTTTTGTTAGAGCTAGTAAGCGGCCCGTCGACGTCGAGGAACAGCAGCGGAAGCCGCACAGAGCCAGTCACAGCAGCACAAGATAGCGAGGCGCCCACCGCAGGTCGCTCAACAAGAGGGCTGCCCAGCACAGCCCGCTGCCGCTCCGGGCCCCGGACGCCAGCGACGAGGAGTAGCAGCCGAGCCGGGGCCATGCGCTCCCCCGCGGGGCTGGGGCCGGTCTTGCTGACCGGCCCCAGTCCTCGTTCGGTTCCTGTCAATCGCCCGGCGCAGGTCGGGCCCGGTTCCGGGTCCGGGCGGAAACGAATGAGAGGGCGGGCTAACAGCACCCCTCGGGCAAGGGGGAGCCGATGGCGCGCAGATGGCCGAGTGCGGCGGCGAAGGAGTAGCAGTCGAACAGCGCCGAGTGTTCCTGCCCGGAGGCAGGCTTGGGCAGGCCCAACACGCTCCACAAGCGTCCGACGTTTGCCTGCTCCGTGGCCGGTGCCACGGTGTTCAGCCAGGGGCGGATGTTGACGAAGGCTGCGTTGAGGAAGCTGTGCTTGAGCTGTTCGCCGCGGGCGCGCGCCCAGCCGACGTTCTCGCCGAGGACCACCATGTCGTTGCCGTAGGACAAGACGGTCTGGTCCCGGCAGAACCCCAGGAAGTCCCCCAGGGCCTGCGCGGCCGGGAGCCCGTCGTGGTCGACGGCCTGCTGGCTGATGCCGGTGAGCTCGGTGAAGTACGACGAGAGCCTGGTGTTGACCGTGGGCCGCACGAGAGCCTCGTACTTCTCGATGACGGTGCAGTCCTCACGCAGGCGCAACGCTCCGATCTGCACGATCTCGCGCAGTTGGCCGGGTGCTGACCAGTCCTGTTCCAGCGCGCGGGGCCACGAGGTGAATTCAAGGTCGAATACAACGAAGGTAGACACCCTGACACCCTGCCCGTCGCGACCCCGGACAGGACGCCGCAGCACCGGATGTCCGGCAGCTGTTAACGGTACGTGCATACGGCATTGAGATGTACGGAGAAGGATACCCGGACCGCTTCGGATGGAGCGGACCTATCGAATCCTTCGTATGTACAGGAGTTGTCGGTGACTACAACCCTTGATTCACCTGCGGAGTTAACGGATCGCATCGCCAGTGACGGCTGGGCCGTCGCCCGGCATCAGCTCGAACCGCACGAGATCCTCAGTGCCCGGACGCTGATCGCCGCGCACTTCCAGGCCGGTCATGGGGTGCAGCTGGAGGGGGCACGCGTGCAGCCGGCCGCCGCTCACTTCGTTCCGGGGCTCGCTTGGCTCTACGCTCACCCCCGCGTGATCGAGCTTGCCCGGACCGCGCTCGGCACCCACGACGTGATTTTCACCGGGCACAGCGACGCCCACCACGGCTTCACCCAGGGCTGGCACAAAGACAGCGGCAGCACGGCTCTGGGCGACCCGCTGGCCGGCTACTTCGGTGAACCGTCCACATCGCTCTTCCGCGGGCAGCCCGAGGTCGTGAAGGTCGGCATCTATCTCCAGGAGTCGACGGACCTCAACTGCCTGCGCGTGGACCCGGGATCGCACCTGCGCCCCGGTCTTCAGCCGCTGCGGCCCACCCGGGTCCTGATGGACGCGGGCGACCTGGTGGTGTTCGACGTACGCCTCACCCATGCCGGAGCCGTGGTCCCCGATCCGGACTCCACGGACCTGGACGCCCTGCGCGAGCGCATGTCCGCCTTCGTCACCTTCGGCCTCGACACGCCGCGCACCAGGGCCTTCGCCCGCGCGAACATGGAGCGTCAGAAGGGGCAGGTCGGACTCGGCCAGGACTCTACGGTGGCCGCCGATCACGGTCATGAGGCCCTCCTGGCCTCCCAAGGAGTGGGCACGTGGGAGGACAGCTGATCCCGCCACGGCTGATGTACGCGGCAACTCGTGGCACCAACGGCCCTCGGTGACACAGTGACCGCTCCCCAGAAGCCCAAGGCGCGCAGCGAGAAGGAAGCGGGCGCGGGCATCCCGGTCCAGGCATGGCTGTCGTGGGGTGCCGCGTCTCTCACCTACGTCATGGCCATCTTCAACCGGGGCAGCCTCGGCGTGGCCGGCCCGACAACGGCCGAGCGCCTCGGCGTCGACGCCACCGCGCTCTCTTCCTTCGCCGCGGTCCAACTCGGCGTATTCGCCGCCACCCAGGTACCGGTCGGCCTCCTGGTCGACCGATACGGGCCCCGCGCGATACTCACCGTGAGCCTGGCCGTCATGGCCGCCGGGCAGACCATGGTGGCGGGCAGCCACAGCTTCGCCCTGGTCCTCACGGGCCGTGCACTGCTGGGCTGTGGCGACGCCATGGTCATGATCAGCGTGCTACGCCTGGTCGCCTCGTGGTTCCCTCCCGCCCGTGCTCCGGTGCTCGCCCAGGTGACCGTCGTGGTCGGTACCGCGGGCGGCCTGGCCGCTGCCCCGCCGCTGTCCGCCGCACTGCGGGCCTTCGGCTGGGAGCCGGTGTTCTTCTCCGTCGCGCTGGTCACCGCGTGCATGACCGTCGGCGTGTGGCTGACCGTCCGGAACACCCCCGACGCTCACGCTCCGTCCGCGATGCGCGGCCCGTCGACGGGATCTTTGCGCTCGGCCCTGGGCGAGGCGTGGCGGCAGCCCGCCACAGCGGTGGGGTTGTGGCTGATGTTCACCGTCCACTTTCCCGTGC
Source organism: Streptomyces sp. NPDC050732 (assembly GCF_040654255.1). Lineage (NCBI taxonomy): Bacteria > Bacillati > Actinomycetota > Actinomycetes > Kitasatosporales > Streptomycetaceae > Streptomyces > Streptomyces sp. NPDC050732. The sequence goes on along the minus strand of NZ_JBFAHP010000009.1, from coordinate 76,001 downwards.
AGGTGTTCGTACTGCTGTGGGGCTATCCGTTCCTGACGCAGGGGCAGGGGGTGTCCGCGGTGACCGCGAGTTACCTGGTCGCGGTACCGCTCGTCGTCACCATGGTCCTGGGCCCGGTGTTCGGCATCGTCTCCGGCCGCCGCCCCCACTGGCGCCTTCCCATGGTCCTCGCGGTCACGGGCGCGACCACCGTCACGTGGGCGGTGGTGCTGCTGTGGCCGGGCGCGCACGCTCCTCTGGCCCTGCTGTTCCTGCTCACCGTGGTGCTCGGCCTGGGCAATCCGGCCGCGGTCTTCGGCCTGGACATCGCCCGCTCCGGCAGTCCGCCACACCGTGTGGGTGTGGCTTCGGGCATCGCCAACATCGGCGGTTACACGGCCGCCCTGCTCGCCATGGTGCTGATCGGCACTGCACTCGACCATGGGCAAGGTGCGGCCGCCGCCCCGGACCTCGCAGACTTCCGTGTCGCCATGGCCACGCAGCTTCTCCTCCAAGTGCTCGGGGTGAGCCTGCTCTGGCGCAGCACGAAGTCCCGACGAAATGATTTTCGAGGTGGTTCGACCGCACCAGGACCGCACCAGGACTGATGATCTGGCGTGGAACGCCTCCGGGTTCGTCGTGCTGTCGTGCGGGCCCGGCGCCCGAAGCGGCCCCGCCGGCACCGAGCGCGCAGGCTCACGCCCCGCCGGAGGGCGCGCGCCGTGTGTGCCAGGCCCGTTTGCGGCAGGTGGGAGAGCAGTAGACCGCGGAGACCGGATGGTCGACCCCGGCCGTCCATACCGCCCCGCACTGCGGACACGTGGCCGTCACGCCGGCCTTCACCGCCTCGGTCCGAACTCTCGTCCCGCCGCATCCGCCGCCAGTGCTGCGAACGGCAAGCGTCCTCGCAGAACACCGCCGTCGCCTTCGCCGACGGCATCAGCGGACCACCGCACCCTCGGCACAACCGTGGCCCTGCATCGCTCTCCTCGGCCACGACCAGCCGTAGCCGAGGCGGCCCGTCCCTGCCCATACGGCCACCGTGCGCTCGGCATTGGCTTTCGCGGGTGTGGCCTCGTCCAGCGGGGGCCGGGCGGGCTCGAAGTGGAAGCGGCGGGAGCTCCAGTCCGGGGATGAAGGGCGCTGTGGTCATGGTCCGGAGCCTGCTGTGCCGGTATGAGGTTGGTCGAAGGCTTTTTCTGGGGCCTCGCAGCCCTGATGGGCGTAATGCCAGAGCCGAAAGCCACCTGGCGAGACAGGACACTCATCGTGAGCTTCCGCACGGGCTCAGCCACGTCATCATCCCGCCGAGCCTCGTCGTACCCGAGCTGATGACGTTCCAGGCGGCGCGCATCGCGAAGCCACGCGCGTTGCTTGAGCTGACCAGCGAGCCGGTCGCCCAGATCTCCCGCAGCGTCGGCTACCTGGACGTGTCCAACTGCCGTCGGCTCTGCCGGCGCGCCACGGGCGTCACGCCGTCGGAGTACCGGAGCCGGTTCGGCATCGCGGCACGAGTCAGCCATCAGGAGGGCCTGTCGACGGGTTGGCCGGCGAGGATCCGCTCCACTCCCTCCCGATAGCTCGTGACCTGGAATTCGGGAAAGCGGGCCGCGAACTTCGAGCTGTCGAAGATGTTGTCGTCCTGGTAGCGGACGAGTAGCTCGTACATCTCGTCGAGCGGCTTGACGAAGCGGCGCCCGAGGCGGAAGGCGAGCATCGGCAGCACCGTGTAGCCGGTCTTGCGGTTGGTGACCTCGTCGGCGATCTTGATGAGCTGGGCGTAGGACTGCCGGTCCGGGTCGACCGGCAGGTGCCACGTCTGGCCGTAGGCATCCGGCGTGTTGCCGAGCAGGGCGAGAGCGCGGCTCGCGTCGGGGGTCCAGATCAGGGAACGCCTGGCATGGGCGTCGACCGGGACGAACGGCCGCTTGTCCGCCTTGATCCGGTCGAACACCAACGAGTTCGTGTAGCTCTTCGTCCGGCCGGGGCCGTAGAACTCGGGTGCGCGGCCGATCAGGGCTTCGACCCGTCCGGCCTGCATGGCATCGAGCAGCATGGTGGCGATCTGTGCGCGGACCCGTCCTTTGCGTCCGCCCGGTGCGAAGGCCGTCGACTCGGTCTGGGGCGTTGGTGTTCCGGGATACATGTAGGTGTTGTCGAAGAAGACGAGCTTCGTGCCGTGTTCAGCGCAGGCGTCGATGACGTTGCGCATCATGACGGGGAACTGGCGCTCCCACAGTTCCGAGTCCAGGGGCAGGCCGACAGTGAGGTAGGTGATGTCGCTGCCCGCGACGGCTCGGCTGGTGGCGTCGGCGTCGGTGAGGTCTGCGGCCATGAGCTCGTCGGTGTCGTTCACCCTCGACGGCTTACGGCTGACGAGGCGGATGTCCTTGGTGTGGTTGCGGTGGAGCTCGTTCACGAGCTCGTCGGCGATCGGTCCGCCGGCGCCGAGAACGGTCTGCATGGGGTCTCCTTGAGGTGGATGGTGCGGGTGCCGACGACAGCTCAGCTGCGAGCGGCGTCTTGCCACCACGGATCCGGTCGACCACCGCGGCCGGGGTGCGGACCCAGCCGATGTGGCCGCTGGCCGAGCCTTCGGGCACCTGGTCGCTGGTGTGGTGCCAGCGTGTCACCGAGGTGGACGAGAAGGGGCGATGAGCGAGGTCGTCGAACGGCCCCGACCGGCGACAACGTGTCTCGCCGAGGCTGATGACGGCGGCCGGTGCGGCGATCGGCCGGTCGACCGCGTACGGCGGTCGGCCGGTGAGCACCATGAGGGCCCATTTCCGCGGGTCTCGGTTCCTCCGGACATGCACTATGTTTACAGTGCTAACAAAGCATAGGAGGGCGAAGTAAGCAATGTCAACATCAGAGAAGAGCGGCTACCACCACGGCGACCTGCGGGCGGCGCTGCTGTCGACCGCGATGGAGATGCTGGAGGGCGGTGAACCCTTCTCGCTGCGCGCCGTCGCGCGCCGGGCCGGCGTGTCGCCGACCGCGCCGTATCGCCACTTCAAGGACCGCGACGCCCTGGAGTCCGCGCTGGCCGTCGAGGGTTTCCGGGACCTGCTGGCGGACCTGGGCGACGGGCGCGACCTGCCCGCCTCGCTCCCGGACCTGGCCGAGTTCGCTGTCACCTACGTCGCCTTCGCCCTGCGGCGCCCGGCCCTGTTCCGCGTGATGTTCGGCAAGCCGTGCGACGACGCCGACGACGAGCGGGTCAAGGCCGCCGACGCCCTGCACGAACTGCTGGCCGACGCGCTCGATCGCGTCTTCCCCGACGCGGCCGCCTCGGCCCTGGCCACGGCCGGCTGGGGGCTCGCCCACGGGCTGGCCTGCCTGTACCTCGACGGCAAGCTGCAGGCCGCGTCGGGCGAGGAGGTCGCCGAACGGGTGCGCAGCGCCTTCCTCGCCATCACGTCGGCCGGCTCCTGACGCGCGCCGCCCGCCCTTCGCGCGCCTCACAGCATCCATTGTTGACGGTGCTCACATCCCGTGCGACCCTCGGTGTTAACGCTGCTTACATCGGAGGAGAGAGTCCATGGCATCGACCACCAAGCCGACCGGCCGCGACCGGACCGTAGAGGTCGAGCTCGGAGGGCGCCTCGTCACCGTCCCTGAAGGCGGCCTCTACGACCGGTTCCGCATGGACACCGATCTCGACGAGGTCGAGCGGGACCCGCGGGTCAGCAGCGTCGACTTCTTCCGCCGGATGCCGAAAAGCCGCGTGGACTCCCGCATCGGGCCCACGCTGACGCCGAACTTCTACTACCGCATCTCCACGACCCGGCTCACGATGCTCGCGCCGACGAAGGCGATCCGGGCCCGCCTGCCCCGGGAGCTGGACCCGCTCGAGATCGCCCCGGGGCTGGGGATCGTCTCCGTGATGGCCTTCCGGTACGACGTGTGCGACATCGACTTCTATACCGAGGCCGCGGTCGGCATCGCCGTGAAGCCGGCCCGGCACGGCGGGCTGGGCCTGCTCGACCTGGTCACCGGGCTCAAGAACGACTCCCTGCACTCCTACGTACTCTCCCTCCCGGTCAACACCGAGATCGCGCAGGTGCGCGGCCACGACGGCTACGGGTTCCCCAAGTGGGTCACCGAGCTCGACGTCGACATCGACACCGAGCGCACCTCCACCAGGGTCGCCAACGACCAGGGCGGCGTTGACCTCGCCCTGTCGGCGCCCACCCCGAAGCAGACCACCCGGCCTACCGGCGCACACGTCTCGACCCTGACCTCGTACACCACGATCGACGGTGCCTGGCACTCCACGACCAGCCAGATCAACATGCTCTCCTCGGGAACCACGCGGCTCCCTCGCGGCCTGAACCTGCAGCTCGGCGAGGGCCGGATGAGCGACGACCTGCGCTCACTGAAGCCGGTCCGCACGATCCGGCTCGACGTCACCACCGAGGGCCAGCTGGCGCTGCACATGCCCGTGCCCACCTCCATCCAGGACCGGAGCTGAGACCGCGATGACCACCACGGACACCGCCCCCGCCGCGGTCGCCCTCCCGGCATGGCTGACACCGGCCCGTCTCGCCCGCCTGGCCACCCTGGTGGCCGCCGGTGCCCGCGCCCAGCGGGTGACCACGACCTCGCCGTACACCGGTGCACCGCTCGCAGACCTGCCGGTCTCCACCCCCGACGACGTCGAGGACGCCTTCACCCGGGCACGCGCTGCCCAGGCCGGCTGGGCGGCCACCCCGGTGGCCGCCCGCAAGCGCATCATGCTGCGCTTCCACGACCTCGTCCTCCAGCGACAGGAAGAAGCCCTCGACCTGATGCAGGCCGAGAGCGGCAAGACCCGCCGCGACGCGTTCCTCGAGGTCAGCGACATCGCCATCACCGCCCGCTACTACGCGCACAGCGGCTGCTCTCACCCAAGCGCCGCAAGGGCGCGATCCCAGTGCTGACCCACACCACCGAGCTGCACCACCCCAAGGGCGTCGTCACCGTCATCTCGCCCTGGAACTACCCGCTCAGCATGGCCGCCGGCGACGCCATCCCGGCCCTGATGGCCGGCAACGCCGTCGTACAGAAGCCCGACACCCAGACCGCCCTGACCGCGCTGTGGGCGCTGGCCCTGATGCGCGAGGCCGGCCTGCCGACCGACGTCTGGCAGATGATGGTCGGCCGTGGCAGCTCCATCGGAGACGCGCTCATGGCCGGCGGGGACTACATGATGTTCACCGGCTCCACCGCCAGCGGGCGCCAGATAGCGCGCAACGCGGGTGAGCGGCTCATCGGCGCGTCCCTGGAGCTCGGCGGCAAGAACGCCCTGCTCGTCCTCGCCGACGCCGACATCGAGAAGGCCGCCGTCGGCGCGGTCGCCGCCTGCTTCCCCTCGGCCGGCCAGCTGTGCGTGTCCATCGAACGGCTCTACGTCGCCGATGAGATCCACGACGCGTTCGTCACCGCCTTCGTCGAACGCACCCGGGCCATGCGCCTGGGTGCGGCCTACGACTTCTCGGTGGACATGGGCTCGCTGACCACCCCCTCGCAGCTCGAAACCGTCAGCTCGCACATCGACGACGCGGTGTCCAAAGGCGCGACCGTACTGGCCGGAGGCAAGCCCCGGCCCGACCTCGGACCACTGTTCTACGAGCCGACGATCCTGGCCGATGTGACCCCTGAGATGACGCTGTTCGACCACGAGACGTTCGGCCCAGTGGTGTCGATCTACCGCTACCGGTCGGTCGACGAGGCGGTGGCGATGGCCAACGCCACGCCGTACGGCCTCAACGCGAGCGTCTGGGGCCGCAACAGCGCCGAGGCCCGCAAGGTCGCGGGACGGCTGCGCGCCGGCACCGTCAACGTCAACGAGGCGTTCGCCGCCGCCTGGGGCAGCATCGACGCCCCCATGGGCGGCATGGGCGACTCGGGCCTCGGCCGCCGTCACGGCGCCGACGGGCTGCTCAAGTACACCGAAGCCCAGACCGTCGCCCACCAGCGCCTCCAGGGCTTCACCCCGCCCCGCGGGGTCGAGCACGAGCAGTGGGCACGGATCCTGCCCCGGGCATTCAAGACGCTGCGTGCCCTGGGCATCCGCTGACCGACCACTGGCTCCGGCTACGACGGCCCGCCACCTCGCCATCCCGGTCCGCATGAAGGAAGATCAGCCATGACCAAGCGCGTCCTCAACGTCGTCACGAACGTCGGCCACTACGACGACCCGTCCCACACCACTGGCCTGTGGCTCTCCGAGCTCACGCACGCCTGGCACGTCTTCGAGGAACACGGCTACGCGCAGACGCTCGTCAGCCCGGCCGGCGGCGCGGTGCCGCTCGAGCCGCGTGCGCTGAAGTTCCCGATCTACGACAAGACCGCCAAGGCTTGGCGCGCCGACCCCGGGAAGATGGCGATGCTCGAGAACACGGCGAGCCCGGACCAGATCGACCCATCCGAGTACGACGCGATCTACTTCACCGGCGGTCACGCGGTGATGTACGACTTCCCCGACAGCAAGGGCCTCCAGCACATCACCCGCGAGATCTACGAGCGCGGCGGCATCGTCTCCTCGGTCTGCCACGGCTACTGCGGCCTGCTCAACACCCGGCTCTCCGACGACTCCTACCTCATCGCCGGCCGCAGGATGACGGGATTCGCCTGGACCGAGGAGGTCCTCGCCCGCGTCGACAAGCTGGTCCCCTACAACGCCGAGGAGAAGGCCAAGCAGCGCGGCGCGCTCTACGAGAAGGCGACACTGCCGTTCGTCTCCTACGTCGTCACCGACGGCAACCTCGTCACCGGCCAGAACCCGGGCTCGGCCAAGGCCACAGCGAAGAAGGCCGTCGAAGCCATCGAGGGCAACACATCGAGGCAGCGAGGCTGAGTCGAGACGCAGTCCTTCCGTGACGAAAGGTCCGGGGGGTGGATGTCGCCGGAGGCCGCGCTCCGCGTCAGCGACGGGACAGTGGACGTCGGCAAGGCTGAACGAGCACGCGACCTCGGGGCCCGAGTCGTGCACCCCGACGACTTCCGCATTCTCCGCGACCACCTCCCCAGTGCGGCCCCGCGGGGCAAAGCCCGCCTAAGCGCTCGGCCCGCAGAGATCAGTCGTTGCTGCTGGCCTCGGCGGGTCGGACGCGTCCGAGGTCTCGTCCGCGCATGCGGAAGCTGTCACCGCGGAGGCTGATGACATCCGCGTGGTGGACCAGACAAATCCTCCAAAGACCTACCGGAGGGGAAGCGGGCCGCGCGGATGCCGCCGTCGGCGCCGTGGGCATCACTGGCGCTGCGCACCGCGGGTGCTCCGTCTGCGCGGCTCACTCCAGCACGCCGAGTCGGGCCGACAGTGCGTGCACGCCCGGATGCCCCGCGCCAGCTACCAACTCGCCGCAGTACGCACGAGTTTGATGGTGCCCAGGATCTGGCTTGATCTTGTCTCGACCCCGGTGAAAGAGTGTTCCCGTATCTCTTGCACCCCGCATGTTTTCGCAGACAGGGACATTTGTCATGAGCACTCTCGGTATCGCCGGAAAGTCATCCGTCGCCGTGGCACTGGCCTGCGCAGCCACACTGTTGATGCCGGCCACTCCGGCCGCCGCCTCGGACTGGGACCGGAACTGCTACAGCATCTCGGCCCCCTACAAGGGCATCAGCGAGATCATCGGCAAGGCCGGCAAGACCCGCAGCGGCTGCACGAATGCCACCATCTCCCTGCAGCGTCACCGCTGGTACGGCTGGGAGGAAATGGACTGGACCGCGCTTAAGAGCGGCACCCAGATGGCGTGGTGGACCTGCACGGGTTCCGGCACCTACACCTACAAGACCGTCGTGAGCGTCGACTACAACCTCGCCACCTACGAAAGCGCCGAACGTCGGCTGACCTGCTAAGACGCCATTCCATTTGGCCATTCGGCGGTGGCCTACAAGGGTTGCTGCGATGGCGGTGAGTGTGCCTGGTTCACCCTCCGCCCCGCCAGCCCCCACACCCCAGATCATTCAGCCTTCTCTGCCCTACGGCCAGAGTTCAAAGACACCTGCTGAGTGCACCGGGAACCGCCCTCGAACCGGAGTTGGGACGGCGTGACGAACAGGACCCCGGGGCGTAGGGCGGCCCGGGGTCCTTCGCCGTCCAGAGCAGCGGCACCGCTCCAGGCCCTACACCCACTTGAGTGCGGTACACAGAGCCCGGCCGAGCGTGGTGCGGAGGCCTGAACGGCGGGCTCGGGCTCACTTCCTGTGGAGCCGGTCGACGTCGTGGTCGTCAGGCCGCAGCGGACCTCATGCGGTGCAGGTCAGGGACCTCCGCCTGGGCCGAACGGAGGCGCTCCTGCCTCGCACCACAGGAAGTGGGCCAGAGTCTGAGTTCGGGAGTCACTCGCGACCTGTCGAATAACTGGCTGCTCTGCAGCGAAAGAGCGCAGCTGTCCACGCTGCAGCTCTTCCTCCGCGGTGGGCTCGGCGAGTACGGCCTCGGCGGGGCGGAGGTGTTATCCGCCCACGACGCCCGAGGCGGCGATCACGATCTTCGCTCGGGTGGCACCGGAGTGCGAGCCCAGGGACTCGATCTTCGTCACCAGTTCCTGACCCTCGACGACCTCGCCGAAGACGACGTGCTTGCCGTCCAGCCACGGTGTCAGCACCGTGGTGATGAAGAACTGCGAGCCGTTGGTGTTCTTGCCGGAGTTCGCCATCGACAGCAGGAACGGCTTGTCGTGCTTGAGCTTGAAGTTCTCGTCGGCGAACTTCTCGCCGTAGATGCTCTTGCCGCCCGTGCCATCGCCACGGGTGAAGTCGCCGCCCTGGAGCATGAAGTCCGGGATGACGCGGTGGAAGCCCGAGCCCTCGTATCCGAAGCCGTGCTGGCCGGTGGCCAGCTCACGGAAGTTCTGCGCCGTCTTGGGGACGACGTCGTCATACAGCTTGAAGACGATCCGGCCCGCGGCGTCGCCGTCGATGGTGATGTCGAAGAAAACGTTGGTAGACATGAGGTGATCCTGTCACAGCCCTGGCGTATTGCCCTGGTTCCGCTTTCTCCGGAGGCCTCTGCCGATGGGGCGCTCCATGACGGTGGCCACCCTTGCTGCGCGGGAGCACTGGCGGACGGTTATCCCTGTACGGGGTCTCGCGGCCCGGCCGCCGGATCCGTTGTGTCCCGTGTCAGGGCGGCCAGCGGGATGGCTGCGATGTCCTCGGCCGGCCGGGACAGGTGGAGTGCGGTGTGGAAGTATCCGTCGGTCTCCTTGCCTTCGGGGTCCTCGTGGGCTGCTGTCACCGCGTCGATGGCGGATTGCTGTTCTTGGGGGCTGGTGAACCGGCGCTGCGGGTAGGTCCGTGCGACGTCTTCTTCGGTGACCAGGCCGAAGAACTCCAGGTCATGGGAGATGGTCTGGTAGGAGCCGGTACGCAGCACAAAGGCGGCCACCCACGGCGGTTTACCGACATCGGCCAGAAAGGGCCGGAAGCTGCGGGGCGAGAGGAAGCTGACCCCGCCGGTGACGGTGATCAGGCGGGTGGCGCTGGTGGCGCTCAGCAGGGCTGCGGAGGGCGGTGCGGTCTCCAGGTTCTCGCAGAAACCCGCGTCCAGGAGTCCGACTGCGCAGGCGTAATCGACGGCGTGGTGGGCCACGTCGAGCCCGATCACGCGGGCCGCTCCGGGGCGGCGGCGGGCCGCGTAGTAGGCACGGTCGCGTGTCATCAGTTCGGCGGTAGTCAGCCGGGCCACCGCCGGATCCGTGTAGTGCGCGTACAGATCCTGCAGGGTGAGGTCGTGGTTGAGGAGGGCTGCGTTGATTCCGTACGAGCAGCAAATGTCGAGCACGGTGACGGCTCGGTCGCCACGTGCCCCGTCCGCGGCGAGGACGTCCACCAGACGCCGGAAGAACGGCTGGGCGTGATGAGGGGTCTGGTACTGCCACGCGCCCAGCGCGCGGAAGAAGGCCCGGGGGTCGGGAAGGTCGTAGATGTCGTCGAACCGTGTCATGGGCGGGCGCGGGCCGCTCGCGGACGTCGTGGCCTCCGTGCCGCCAGGATGAGCGCTCATGCGTCGTCTCTCCTCTTCCTGTTCGCGTGCACCGGCCAGGCCTTGCGGATGTCTGGCGCGGGGTGATGTCGAAAGACCGGGGAGTGCAGTGGCTCCGTCACACGAGTTGAGCCAGGCGGTACGAAAGAGCCGCGCCCTGCATCTGACGGTTCGGGGACCGGTGCGAGCTGGAGCGGTGCCGTCGGCGTAGTTTCACACGACAAGGCGGCCGTCTTCCAGGAGCGGTCTCAGCGGCCGATTCGGAATCCCCACGTACGGCCCGTTGTGATGTCACTCCTGGTGACGGCCCGGGCTCGACGTCTGACCCGATCTGACCCGACCGGTCACCTGCGGATGAACGCGAGCGGTTGTCGGGCCACGTCAGTGCCCGGCACAGGCGATCAGCTGTCCGCGGAGTGGGCGTCGGCAAGGGCCTCGCCGAAGAGCCGTCCGGCGAGTTCCACGCAGCGCATCCCGGCAGGAGAGACGTCGTGAGGCATCTTGGTGATCGCTGCGGCGGTACTCATCTCTGTGCCCTCAGCGGCCTTCCGATGGCCCGCCACACCGGCCTCATCCCCGCCCCGCCGTGTCGTCGCCCGCGAGAAGGCGAACGTGACGGCGTTCTGGTTCGCCGGTTCGTCGACCGCGGCCTGCTGGCCGACCTGAGCGCGAACCCCGGCGGGGAGCTACACCATCCCGACCAGGTCGCGGAGGCCTGCGCGCGGGAGGGCCGGACCTGGTCGCCGCCGACACCCCGCTCGGTCCCGAGTAGGCCGCCGCCCGCCTTCGGGTCCGCCGCGCCGACTTCGACCACATGGTCCGGCTCGGCCGACCACAGCCGTGACTGCGGCCGCGACTGCGATTAGGGCCGGGACCGGGATCGCGGGCGCGACCAAGGCCGGAACGGGGGGCCACGGCCCGGCGCCGACGCGGATGAGCGGCAACCGGCCCGGCCGCCGGTCACGCGGTGCGGTCCCGTGGCGCGAGCGAGCGTTCGAGCGTCCGGTCATTCGTCTCACTCGTCGCATTCGTCTCACTCGTTTTATTCGTCGCGCAGGCCGTCGGGGCGCATCATGCGCCACATCGCCGGCAGGCTCAGCAGCGTGACCAGGAGGACGACTGCGCCACCGATCCCGGCCATCCCCGCGATGCCGCCCCAGGCCACCGCGAGCGGCAGGCCCGCCATCTTCAGCAGCATCGAGCCGAGACCCAGGCCGCCGACGACGGCCAGGGCCAGGCCGAGCAGTACCGGCAGCGCGGTCTGCCACAGCACCGACAGAGCGAGCGTCGAGCGCCGGGTGCCGAAGGCGACGAGCACCGCGAGCAGCTTCCTGCGCTCACGGAGCTGGTCCAGCATGGTCACGAGCATGCTCGCGCCGATCAGCAGCAGCGTGACGGTCGCACCGATGAACAGGCCGCGCTTGATGTTCGTGAACTCCGGTGCCTGTTCGCTCTCCACGTTCTCTTCGACCCGGAGCAGGGGGTCGATCCGCGCGGCGGTGTTGCGGACCCGCTCGGCCGCGTCGCGGTCGGAGGGGTCCAGCTTCACCAGCAGTTCCGTGCCGGCGTCCGCCAGGTCGTGGGTCCTGATCGCCTCGGGCGTGGCGAAGACGCCGGTCGTGAAGGACCCCGCCGGGTCCGGCACCACCTGTGTGGCACGGGCGGTGGCAGGGACGGTCCACAGCTGGGGCGCGGCCTTCGGGGAACCCTCCTCCGAGGCGGCCAGGTCGACCTGTTCGCCCGGGTCGGGGGTGTACACGCCGCCCTTCAGGGGGTCCTCGCCCGACTCGTCGGCGACGGTGTAGACACTGCCGGGCCGGCAGCCTTTGGCCTCGACGATCTGCCGCAGGCTCGCGCAGTCACCGACGATCACGAAGGCTCCGGGCGCGTCGCTGCCGGGCTCGGCGGCATGGCCGAGCGTGTAGGCCAGGGCGGATGTCACGCCGGGCGTGGCACGCAGGGCGGCCATGTCCTCGCGCTGCCGGTTCTCACCCTCGTACGCCCCGGTGATCCGCAGCTCGCCGCGGACCGGGCTGCGGCCGGTGTCGTGCGTGTACCGGCTCTCCAGGCCCGAGAACAGCATGTGCACGGCGATCGCCCCGGCCACCGCGAGGGTGATGCCGCTGACCATGCGCGCGGCCGTGCCGCTGTCCGACTGCAGGCGCCGGCCGGCGAGTTGCAGTGACAGCGGACCGCCCCGCAGCCGTCCGACGACGGCCTCCATTGCCGAGGGCAGCAGCGCCGTCACCCCCGCGAGGAGCAGGACCGCGCCCGCCGCGATCTTCGGTTCGTTGACCCGGGTCTGCGGATCAAGGCCGTCGATCATCGGGAAGAGCAGCGTCACCCCGGCGGCCGGCAGCAGCAGCCGCCACCACAGCCGCCGCTTGACCGTACCGGCGTGCCGTACGACGCCGAGCGGTTCGACGGCGACGGTGCGCAGCGCGAACAACGTGACGGCGACGGCGAGGACCGGCACGCCGGCCACGATCAGCGCGGCGAGCACCGGGTCGGGGGCCACGTCGGAGGCGAAGACGCTGATCCGCCACAGCTCGACCGTGCCGATGAGCCGCCGCCCGCTCACGAAGAGCCCGAGGCCCACGGCGAGTCCCGTCAGTGCGCCCACCAGGGCCTCACCGGCCGCGATGCGCCGGATGGTCGCGGTGTCCGAGCCGACGAGGCGCAGTGCGGCCAGCCGCCGGTCGCGGCGCTCGCCCCCGAAGCGGACGGCCCCGGCGATGAGCACCGCCACCGGCATCAGCAGCACCACGATGGCGATGACGACCAGCAGCATGAGGAACGAGTCGAGGCCTTCGGAGGGGCTCGGGCCGCCGAAGTGGTCGGTCCGCGTCGGGTTGTCGCCCCTCGGGGTCAGGTCGTCCGCCCCTGCGTAGTAGGCCAGTTCGCGTGGGCCGAGCAGTCCCGCCTCGCCGATGGTGCCGGTGACGCGATGGTCCAGACGCTTCTTGAGCAGGGCGCCCTCGGCGGAGTCGAGCAGTTTCTTCAGCTCCGGGGAGACGACCATCTCGCCAGGGGCGGGCAGTTCGTCCAGGCCCGGCGGAAGGGCCGGTCTGTCGCCGTCCGGCCGGACGAGCCGCCCGTAGATGTCCTGGCCCCGGTAGGTGGTGTTCGCCCCGCCGGTGACGACCGTCTCGTCGGTCGGTCGCATCGGCGCGCCGTACACGAAGTCGTCGCGCGCCGCGCCGCGGTCGTCCCGGGCGCTCAGCACGGCCGGAACGGCGGAGGCGAGGAGCAGCAGGGCCACGCCCAGGCCGACGCCGACGGCGGTCAGCAGCGTGCGGGTCCAGGCCGGGCGTCCGCCGCTCACCGCGAACCAGGCGCCGAACGCGAGGTCGCGCGCCCAGGCCGCCGGGCTGGTGCGGGCCTCGCCCCGGGCCGCGCGCCGGTGCTTCAGGCGGTCGCGGGTGCTGTGGGCGCCCCTCACGCGGTGCGCTCCATGTCCCGGGTCCTGCCGTCGCGTACGACGATTTCGCGGTCGGAGTGGGCGGCGACCCGTGCCTCGTGGGTGACCAGGACGACGGCCGCGCCCGTGTCGTGGGCGGCTTCGGTGAGCAGCCCGAGGACGAGTTCGCCGGTGAGGGAGTCCAGGGCGCCGGTCGGTTCGTCGGCGAACAGGACGCGGGGCTCCGCGACGAGGGCGCGGGCGAGGGCGACCCGCTGGCCCTGGCCGCCGGATATCTCTCCGGGACGCCTGCGGGAGAGGTGGTCGATCTCCAGGCGCTCCAGCCATGCGAGGGCTCGGCGCATGGCGTCCTTGCGGGGGGTGCCGTTCAGCCACAGTGGCAGCGCCACGTTCTGCAGACATGTCAGTTCGGGCACCAGCTGCCCGAATTGGAAGAGGAACCCGAACTCGCTCCGGCGCAGTCTGCTGCGTCCGGCGTCCGACAGTGTCGACATGGCCCGGCCCTTGTACCTGACCCGGCCGGCGTCGGGCAGGACGATGCCGGCGAGGCAGTGCAGGAGGGTCGACTTTCCGGAGCCCGACGGTCCCATGACGGCGACGATCTCGCCCGGCCGGATGCTGAAGTCGGCGCCGTCCAGGGCGTTGGTCGAGCCGTAGGCCTTGCGCAGGCGGGTGGCGGCCAGGATGGGGGCGCTCATGGACGGATCTCCGTGGCGAGCGGGCCGGAACGGGCGACGGTGAACTGTCCCACCCCCAGAAGTGCGGTGCGGGCGCGACTGCTTGACATGCGGCGCACTCTACATGGCATGTATACCCGGCATGTATAGCTGCCTGGGCTCTCCGCCGGGGGCCGGGGCCAGGAGGGGGAGCTTCGACCGTCTTGGGGGCGGGGCTTGGGACTTGAGGCCGGGACTTGGGACTTGGGACTTGAGGGCAGGGCTTGAGACTTGAGGGCAGGGCTTGAGGCGGAGATCCAGCCCTGGGCTGGGGGTCCGGCCCGAGCCGGGGGCTCCGCCCGCCGGGAGGTGACTGCGCCGGGCCTGACGGTCCGGCGTGGGGCCCCGGGGGCGTCGGAGTTCAGCCGGACAGGCCTCCGCTCGGCCTGCGGGCTCGGCCGGCTTGTCGAGGTCGCGACCGCACGCTCGACGGGACCGGGCCCCGCATGTCAGTGGCCCAGACGACAATCCCCGCATGACCTCACCCCAGCGCCTTCAGGGCCTCCTCGCCGATTTAGGACTTGAGCAGGCAGCTACGTTCACGGCCGTGCACGGCGGTGACGAGGACGCTGTCACCCGGCTCTTCGGCGGCAACCCCGAGCAGTGCCGCCCCCTGCCACTGGAGGAACTGCGCGAGCACTACGACAGGGACCTCATCCTGGTCTCCCGGTCAGGCCCTGCCGTCATCGTCGTGGAGAACAACAACTATCAAGGGTCTCGCGAGGAGGTACTGCGCCCGCTCTCCCGGCACGGCCGCACCGCCAGCGCCTACTGGAACGTCAACGCGGTCTCCCAACTGAGCCTGGCCGAGGGCGGGCTGATCTCCTGCGCCTTCGAAATGATCGCACCCGAGGACACCACATTCGGCGCGCGCCCCGACGCCTGGCAGCCTCTGCTGGAAGGCCTGAATCTGGACGACGGCCACCTGTGGGGCGTCGGCCTGGCGGCTGTCGAGCGCGCGACCGGCGCGCGATTCGACAACTCCTGGGTACGCGGCCCGCACCACGCTGTGGAGATCACACGGGTGCCGGAGCACCTGCTCGGGCAGGGACTCATCGACTCGCCCCTGCTCAAGCGGGAGCCCTTCATCAGCTATCTGGCCGACTTGGGACCCACACTGCTGCAACCGATGCGGCGCCACGCCCTGGACCTGGCCCTCGCCCATGCCGCCCTACGCGAACACCCCTTGGCCGTGGCAGCACTTACGGCCGCCACCCTCCCGGCTGGCACGAGAGTGCGGCTGTGCGAGGACCTCACTGCCGCACACGGCCAAGCGCACCCCATGGCTCGCGCACTGCTGATCGGTGAGCCGGAAGACTTCGAACCCGAGTGGGAACGCCCCTCCCACCTCATCTTCCGCCAGGCCATCGTCTTCGGTGTCCTCGCCCAGTGCGTCGCCGCCCATCTGCCCGCCCCAACGCACGGGCTCCCGGACATCCTCAGCTCCTTGAGCACAGCGATGACCGGGGACGGCGCACGCGCCGAGGAGTTCTGGATGGTCAAGCACCTGCACGACGCGGCACGAAGAGCAGCCTGACCCGCGCAGCCGGACACCTCACCGCCGGACGCCGGCGAACTCGCCGGGAAACCCGGCCCTCAATCACAGGAGAACCGCCATTCCGAGGTTGCAAGATGGACTGTCAGTGGATTGCCCATGCCTCGGAAGGGAGGAAGCTCACCGGCGCGGCCATGGCGTCTGTGGGGAGGAACACCGGTCGGGTGAGCAGACGGTCACCTGCTCGCTGGACGCCGAGCACCACGCCCAGGCTTCGTGATCCGGGTGCACCGAGGTCCGCATAGAACAGCTCCGAGAAGGGCTCGCGGATTCCGGCACGGTCGACGATCCACTGTTCGAGCTCCGAGGGCGTCCGGCCGACCAACGCGACGCCGTCCGCGTAGACCTGAGGGCCCTTCAGAGCGTCGACCGATATTCCCCGCAGCCGCTCCTCCAGGCCGTAGAAGAACGTCAGCCCCAGCTCCCAGCACTCCCCCTGGACCGTGCCGTACCGATCCAGTGACAGTGCCGCACGCGTGTGACGCTGAGGGTTGCGCACGATGCCGCCCAGCGCTGTGGTGACCGCCTCGGGCCGCATCCCGAAACGCAGCGGCCCCACACTCTCGAACGGTTCCAGCAACCAACTCCTCCGCCCGCTGTCCGGAAGCACATCCCACACACCCCACCGGTCGAACATTCACTCCATCCTTCATTCAAGATTCCCGCCCCACGGGCCGGCCTTCCGCAACCCGCCCCGCGGCAGGGCGAGCCGGGCACCGGGCTGGAAGTCACTCTGCACAGCAGGGACATCACGCAGCCCTCCTCACCCTGTCCCGTGACACGAGAACCCCAGGCGTCCCGGGCCCGGGGACAAGGCCCTGGGCTGCCGGGAGGGGGAACGCCTGGCGCCCGGCCCCTCCCGGTCGTCTACATCGGTCGCCGGTCAGGAGGTGTGACGGTGACGCCTGCGGGCTGCGGCGGCCAGCGCTGTGCCCAGGGCGATCGAGGCACCGCCGGCCCCGAGCATCCAGCCGGAGGCGGCATCGCTGCCGGTCTCGGCCAAGGTGGCACCCGAGCCGGCCCGGTCAGCGGCATCATCGGCTGCGCCGGGCCACCCGGCGACCGGCCCGACCTCGCCACCCCCGGCCCCGGTCGCGGCGGACTTGCCGATGTCGATGCCGGTGCTGGTGCTGGTGCTGGTGCTGGTGGGCTTACCGGTGGTCGGAAGCTCCTTCAAGTCGTCGTGCGGAGCAGGCCTGTTGCCGCCTGCCGACTTGCCCTTGACTGGCGGCACCCTGCCCGGCTCACTGTCCGCAGCCACGATTTCGAACCAGTACCCCGACAGCACCCCGGAGTGCACGACGCCGTCCTCGTCGTAGAACCCTCCGACCGTAGTGGCCCCGCCGAAGCTGTCCGGCACGCTGGCGTCGACCTTCAGACGCAACTTTGTGTCGACGTATTCACCGGGCGCCAAGTCAGTGAAGCGAGCCTCGTACTGGTAGGACTTATCGTCGATCATTTCCTTCCAGACGCCGGCATCCTCGTCGTACCACCGCACCGTCAACAGGCGCCTGGTGTCATCGCCGTTGCTCCAGGCATTGAGGCTCAGGTCGAAGCGGACCCAGACCGACGTGATCGCCTTGCCGGAGGTGTTGGCGACGCGGACGGTGAAGTTGTGCCAGCCGGAGCCGGACGCGACCTTGCCGGGCAGACCGAGCACGGTGACGCTCAGCGCCTCACCCAACGTGACATTGGCGACCGGCTTGTCGCGGCTGATGGCCTGCGAAGTGGAGGTCGGATTTTCGGCACCGCGCGGGACGGCGGCAGGGGACGCCGGCCCGGTCCCGCCACCGGGCGTGGTGTCGCCGCCCGGAGCGGTTTCGCCACCGGCGGCCGAGGTCCCGGGCGGAGTGGCGGGGGCGCCGGTCTGCTCCGGTGCGGGGGCGCCCGGCGTCGGCTCAGTGGGACCACTTGCGAAGGGTGCCGCCGGGCTCGTTCCTGCCTCGGGTTCCACAGGGGCCTGGGGTGATTCCGCAACACCGGGGCTGGCCGGATCGCCGGCCGACGGTCCCCTTTCCTCTGTCGGAGGCTCCGGGTCCGCGGGCTCCGGAGCAGGCTCCGGCATGGAGAGCGCCGGCGGGCTGGCCTCTACCGCCGCCGCGGGTGCAGCAGTCAACAGCGTCGGGGTGGCCACCGAAACAGCGGCCAGAACCGCCATACGTATGCACTTCAAGAGAACAACCAAATCTGTCGCTATGAGATGTAGTCACCCATCCTTCACAGTTGCCCAACTTGCCACTACCTTGCATCAGTTTATGGACTCATAAGCTGCGTTTGGGACCTTCGAGGTAGAACACTCCCCAGCCATCCCGCGCTCCTGGACGCGGGCGGGATCTTCACCGAGCTGTACAAACTCTCGCGGGACCGGTGAGAGGTCGGGTCGCCCGGGGGGGAATCTCGCCCCCCCGGACTCCCGCAGAACCGTGCGCAACAACCGCTCGTTACACGGCTCTTGCCATCCTGATCACCAGAACATTGGCGTCAGCGGTCAGCGCCCGCTGGGCGAAGAACCTCGACGAGCGCTGGCGGACGATCCGTTGCCAGCACGCGTGGGCCTTCCTCTGGTCCACTTGGCGTGGAGAGCTCACGGGTGGTGATGTCAGTGGTCTGTGATGAGATGCCCGCGCGCTGTCAGTTGCTGTGGAGGAGGCCGTTCTATGTCCGGGTATCCGTCGCTGACACGCGCTCTGGCAGAGGCGCTGGTCGACGTCCTCTGGTTCGTGGAAGGGTGCGAGGACGAGCAGATGGACCCGGATGACGCGGTGAAGGTCCTGGAAGGCGTCGCCGCTCTAGTTTCTCACCTGTCGGATGATCAGCGAAGCGAGTTCATGGACTTGCTCGGTTCGATGGCTGCGGAGGAGACCCACCCCTCGCGTCGCGAGTTCTTGGGAGGCTTCCCAGAGGGGTTCGGCCTGATCGAGGAAGACTCCTGAGCTGCCCCCTATGCGTAGAGCAGGACTCCCTTGCGGAGGAGTTCGAATCCCGTGCGCCCCAACATCTCGTGGCCGCGGTCGGCGAACCGTGGCAGCACTACGACCTGGGACACGGCTTCTGCACCTGCTCGTTCTTTGAGCAGTGCCCACACCGCATGGCCTGCGCGCGCTGCAACTTCTGCACACCGGAGGACTCCAGCAAAGGCCAACTCCTGGAAGCGAAGGGCAGTCTCCAACGCATGCTCGCCACGATCCCTCTCCCAGACGAAGAGCAGGCAGCGGACGGCGACGGCCAGGCCACGCTGGGCCGCCCGTTGGAGCGTCTGGCGAATGCCCCCACTCCGTCCGGCGCGACCCCACGTCACCTCCTACCGATCATCGAGGTCCGACGGGTCACCTAAGACAATCAGTGACACGACCACACATCTGCTGGTTGCCCGGCGTCCTCGACACTGGGCCGTTTGAGCCGTGTCCGATGCCTCGTGGGGGGCCTGGCCGCCAGGCCCGTCATTACGGGATTGACCTCATCGAATCCATGCACAACACGTATTCAAGTCGCTACGTTATGTGTTCAACGATAGGCAGACTGGCGAGGTGCCGGTGGCTGAACAGAAGGCTGCAGAGGCGGCGACTTACAACGAAGTCAGTGGCAGCGCGGCCGCTGGAGTGGTGGTTCAAACCGGTTCGGTCTCGGGCGGGATCCACGTCCACGGCAGCCCAAGGCCAGCGGTGGTCCCCCGGCAACTGCCAGCAGCCCCGGCCCGCTTCACTGGCCGGGGCTGCGAGCTCGATCGACTCACTGCCGTGCTGGAAGAGGGCTCAGACGCAGGGCCCACTGTGGTGGTCTCGGCGATCGGGGGAACTGGCGGGGTCGGGAAAACCAGCCTGGCGCTGCGCTGGGCGCATGAGCATCTTGAACGCTTCCCTGATGGTCAACTCCATATCAATCTGCACGGCTTCGACCCCGTCAGCAAGCCAGTGCCGGCAGAGACGGCGGTGCGCGCATTCCTCGACGCGCTCGGCGTAGCTCCTGGTCTGATTCCCCTTGATCCCGGTGCTCAAGCCGCGCTGTATCGCAGTCTGCTCGTAGGCAAACGCATACTGATCGTGCTGGACAACGCCCGTGACACACCCCAGGTCACACCGCTGCTCCCAGGCACCTCCACCTGCACAGTGCTGGTGACCAGCCGCAATCACCTGACCGGATTGATCGCGCGCGGAGCACACCTGATTGACCTGGATATTCTTGCCGATGGTGAAGACAGGATGCTGCTGTCCCGCCATCTCGGCGAGGACCGGATAGCCGCCGAGCCACGCGCCGTCACCGAACTCTTGGCCCACTGCGCCGGTCTGCCGCTGGCACTGAGCATCGTCGCTGCACGCGCAGGGTGCCAGCCGGCTCTTCCCCTGGCCGTTCTGGCCGAGGAACTCCACGAGGCCACTGAGCGGCTCGACGCCCTCAACGGTGGAGACTTGGACACAGATCTACGGGTTGTGATGATCTGTTCCCTTCAGGCTCTCGGTCGCGCCGCGGCTGACGCGTTCCGCCTCCTCGCCCTCGCGCCCGGTCCAGATATCAGCCTGCCCGCCGCCGCATCCATCACCGCAACATCGCCTGCAAAGACTCGGCAGTTACTCCGGGAACTAGAAATAGCGCACCTGGTCCACCAGTACATACCTGGTCGATACCGGATGCACGACTTGGTGCGACTATTCGCCGCCGAACGGGCCAGGCAGGATCTCGCACAGCAGGATTGCACTATGGCATTGCGTCGACTGATCGACTTCTACCTTCACAGTGCCCATGCAGGCTCGCAGATCATCTATCCACACAAGGAACCACGAATCATATTGGAACCGCCACTGCAGGGGGTTTCCCAGTATCCTTTGACGGATGTGGAATCAGCTCTGCACTGGTTCGACGCGGAACATCCATGCCTACTGGCAACGCATAACTTCGCTATACGCGAGAGATTACACCTTCAAGTGTACCAATTGGCCTGGTCGCTCGATACGTTCCATGAGCGTCGACACCACGCCCAAGAGCAGTTCTCCGCATGGCAGGCAGGCCTTATGGCAGCCCGTTGTCTGGGCAGTTCCAGCTTTCAAATCGAAGCTGATCGGCGTCTTGGCAACGCGTGCTCGCGGCTGGGCAAGCACACTGAAGCATTCAACTACTTGGAGCAGGCCCTCACCCTCGCCAATGCCACCGCTGACCTTCCCAGCCAGGCTCTCACTCACATCAGTCTCGGAGCGGTCTGGGGCGAGCAGGGCGACGAGCGCAGGGCGCTGGGGCATTCTCTCAGCGCTCTGGTGCTCTACGAGTCCCTGCACCAGTGGCCGAAAGTGGCGCACGCGCTCAACAATGCGGGTTACTCATACGCCAAGCTCGGTGACTATGAGCAGGCACAATCCTGTTGCAGCCAGGCCCTCACCTTGGCCCGCCACCACGGAAACCACCCCGTAGAGGCGAATACGCTCCATAGTCTCGGATACATCGCCCACCGGACCGGCTTGCATGCCCGTGCCTTGCGCTACTTCGAGGAGGCACTCGCGATGTACCGCGTCAACGGCGATAGCTACGCAGAGGCGGAAGCGCTCGAAGACATCGGGAGCGTCTGGGCTGTTCTTGCCCACCTCGACCAAGCCCGCCTCATGTGGCGTGAGTCGCTGATGCTGTATACGGCTCAGCGGCGAAACACAGAAGCTGCCCGCGTCCAGCATCAGCTTTCCGTGCCCCCGCCAGTGCCAGATGCCGTCACCGCGCTGATTCACACATACGGGGTGCCTCCCGAGATCGCCGCTAGGGTCGTACGGACGTGGAGGCTTCCAACGCAGCCGGTTGAAGCCCGCACGCCTCTCTCTGATCTGACTGCATGATCACGTCGATCGAGCGGCCCGCGCCACATACCCTTCCGACTTCGTCAGCCGCTGATGCCTCGGATGCACACGCTTCAGCCACTCACCCAGGAGCCCCACCACGCCCGGCCATCATGTTTGATCGCTTGGGCACCCTGATTGACAGACCTGATTTCACAGAATGCGGACATGGCACACCATGTGGGTCGACCCGCTCGACCAAATGATCGCGGTCGATGAGGGCTGGAAGTGCCCGTGGCCGCTGGACTGGCAGCGGCACGGCACTACCGCGTCCTCGCGGACCTGGTCGACGCTGACGGCGACCTGCCGGGCGAGGACGTCGCGGTCGACGTACGGGGCGACGGCGGCGAGGACCAGGCGCTGGAGTTCGGCCGGCTTCAGCGCCTCCGCCTCCCACTGCACCGGACAGGCCGGTCCGAAGCCGTAGCGGCGGGCGAAGGCCGACCAGCGCGGATCTCCGTGCTTGCCCTCGGTCGCGGGCAGTTCGTAGGCGCGGACCTGCTCGTAGGAGAGCAGCACACGATCCGTTCGGCTCCAGCAGCCCGTGCGCGCCACTCAGTCGCGCTCGATGTCCTCGCCCGGGCGGTCGAAGTCGCCGACGACCAGGAGCACGGCGTCGCGCGGTCGGCGGTGACCCGGTCGTGGACAACGTCGGCGTACGACTGAGAACCGAAGCCGCGGGCCACCCGCACCGGGATGCCCGCCCCAGCGAGCCAGCCGGTCAGCTGCCGGCGCAGGGTGTCCTTCGGCGAACGTGCCTGCGTCCGGCCAGGCGGGCGGGACGTGGATCTCCCGGACGGTGTCGATCAGGTCGGGGAACCGACCCTCCCGGCGGGCCTGGGCCAGCTGCGGTACGCCTGCCATATGCCAAACCAGGCCGGTGAAATGAACGACGCGAACGATTCAGACTCGGAGAACCGCCGGACCGACAACTTCTCCCTCTGCATGGAGACGCTCAAGGCCCGCATGCCCTCCGAGCAGCACGACGTCCTGGCCAAGGCCGTGCACGAGACAGCGCATCTGGTAGCCGAGGGCCATCAAAGATCTGGCGAGTAATCGGTAGGCGGATCCGTCAACGGTCGAGGGACAATCTGTGGTTCGCTCATCACGTCGTCGGAGGAGAGTTGGCTGAAGACCCGCACGGTTCGCCGCAGCAGCCCGAGGGCAGCACCGGACCGGATACGAACGGAGCAATGCAGCAGCCCGACTCGGGTGCAGTACCGGAAACCACGCCGGAAAACCGGACGCTGAGGTACCAGTGGGCAGGGCTGTGGGACCGGAACAACTGGGCCACGCTCGTCGTGCTGCCGTTGGCGGGGGCTCTCGCGCTCTGGACATTCCAGAGTGTGAGCGGGTGGGTCGCGGCTCAGGCCAATCCGCCTGGGCTGACGGCCTACGCCCTCTCCCCCGAATCCTGCGTGCCTGCTGTCCTTCCCATCACCTTGGAAACCAAGACGGACAAGACGGTCTTGGCGACGGGCATCGACGTCACCATCGTCTCCAGCAAGGCGCCGTCACACAGTAAGAAGGAGCTTCCGGCCGGCTGTGGCGATACCGTGCATGAGCCGGCATTCGACGTGAACCTTGCCCAGCATCCGGTCCCCGTAGTCCCCCGGGGCAAGAAGCCCGTGCCTGACCGCACGGACTTCCCCTTCACGATCTCCCCTGACCAGCCAAAGCAGCTCACCCTCAGAGTCGACGCTGCGAAGCAGGACGTTCGATTCAAGGTAAAGGTCGAATGGGTCGCAGGCGGCGAGTACGGAAGCGTGACCCTGGATAATGACGACCGTAGCTATGGATCGGGCCTGAGTGATGGGCCTGGCTTCCGTGTAGTCGGGTAAGCGGGGCCCGTGTGTTTCTGTATGGCACAAGTCTGCCTCGACCAGCTCGCAGTCGTGAATCAGCTGCCCTTCAATCGCGGAGGTTGTGTGCTCACAACCCGACGTCAGGCCTGTGGGTTGGACTGAGTCGGAAGAGCCCGCACTCGCGCGTGTCTGAGGTGGTGCGCTCGGCCGCGACTGCGAGTTCTCCACTCGCGAACACCCCCATCGTTGGGCCACCGAGCGGTCCCTCGGCAACGGGCTGAACGTCGACTGGATGACGTACTACACCGGCAGGGGCGGCCTGAAGCGCTTCCGTAACCACTTCGACCAGCGCTGGTGGACCGCCACGAACGCGAGAGCCTGCTGCTGGGACATTCTCGCCGGCCCTGCCGGCGGACTACATCCTGACCGGTGGCGAGGAGAAGCTCGCCGAGGTTCGCCGTGAACGCCGTGACCCTCCTGCTGGGAACTGGGATCACCTACCTCATCGGCGCCCTCGCCGGCGGGCTGGACACGGGAGAGGAATGCCAGAACGCAGGCCAAGCCTACGACTCGGCGTACCGCCATGCGCACTTCCACGAATTCGAGCGGTGGTACCCGCTGCACGAAAAGTGCCACGCGGGCTACGACCTGGTCCCGGCCTGGGTGAACCCCACCCTGATCGTGCTCCCCATCCTGGCCGCGCTCTGCCTCGCGTACTCCTTACGACTGGCCGTCATCCATCGCCGTACCAAGAAGAAGGGCACCTCATGAACGATGTGAGCAGGGTTGGGCTGGCAGTTGTGTGGGACCATCCGGTCGTGACGACAGGCCGGGCCCCCGCAGCCCGGCGTAGCACCCGCAAGGTAGGGGCGAGGTCGTGGGGTGCGGCGGCGCCCAGGTGCGGCTGGGTGTGGCCGTCGGCGTACGCGGGCCTGCCGAAGAGGTCACCGATTCTTCTGCGGTCAGGGGTGGCTGTTACCGGATTCCAGCAGCGCTGCGCCCAGCGGGGTCAGGGTGTGCCGGGCGGCCTTGCCGTCGCGGCCGGTGGTGATCAGGCCGGCCTTGCGGAGCACGGTCGCGTGCTGGCTGGCGGAGCTGGCGGACGCCCGTGTCCGACGGGCCAGGTCTGTGGTGCTGCAACCGTCTGCCACCGCTTCGAGCACCGCTGCCCGGGTGCGTCCCAGCAACTCCTCCAGCGGCCGGCCGGCGGTGTCACCGACGCTCCACAGGCCCGCCCCCGGCAGCTCGGCCCCAAAGGCCGGCAGGGCAAGGACCGGTGCCTGCGCCGAGTCGCCGGGACAGGTCAGCACTTCCGCCTGTTGTAAGGAGAACACGGCCGAGGAGATGACCAGTCCGCGCCCGCCCAAGTGGACATCCGCCTCGCGGCGATGGCGGACTTCGAGCACCGGCGGCCGCCAGCGCACCAGGGACGGGTCGAGTGACTCCAGCATCCGCTCGGTCCCGCCTTCGCCCATCGCGCGCACGTACCTTTCTCGCACAGAGGTGAGGTATGAGCGCATCCGCGGCCAGTACGGCGCCATGGTCACCGCGTGGCACGTCCGCAGCGCCGCGGCCACCTGGAGCCGGGCCTCGCGGTCGCCGTCCGCCAGATTCCGGGCCCAGTTGCGGTGCGTGGCCTGGA
Organism: Streptomyces sp. NPDC050732; assembly: GCF_040654255.1. Lineage (NCBI taxonomy): Bacteria > Bacillati > Actinomycetota > Actinomycetes > Kitasatosporales > Streptomycetaceae > Streptomyces > Streptomyces sp. NPDC050732. The sequence continues at coordinate 51,094 of NZ_JBFAHP010000009.1, read as the reverse complement.
TGCGAAGGTTCTCCAGCTCCGCCCGTAGCAGGGCCCGCGGAGCCGCCAGGAGATTCTCCACTGCCTCGTCGAGGTCCGTCGTGCTCCCCATCAGGCTCATCGCGTCGACCACCGGTCCGCGTCCGGGCATCAGCGCGGCCAAGGGCCCTGCCTGTTTGCCCAGCCGCCCGCCGATCGCGGCCCGCCATCGTAAAAACGGTGCCAGGGCCGGAGCGTCCGTGCTTTCCCGGAGCAGCCTCACGCTGTCGAACGTCTCTGCCGCTACCCCGAGGGACACGGCTATCCGGGTCCGTGCAAGATCTTCCGCAGTGAAATGAATGCGTTTCACGGCCCCCGCTCTCCGCATCGCCGCCTTTATGGACCTCTGCAGTCTCCCCGGTGCCCTTGATCCCGATGCGGCGGTCGGGCCTTCTTCGCACGACGCCATACCTCGTCCCCGCCGGGCGGGGCCATCGTTTCAGCGGTACCTGAAACGCTGGCAACAGCCGTCCAGGCCGTGCCACGGTGACAGCCGCCTGCCCTCACAGAGGAGAGTCAGGACGAGACCGGAAAGGAAACAAGCGATGCTCCGGAAACTCCCGATCACCGCAGCGGCGCTGGGACTGGCTCTGTCGGGCCTCCTGCTGATGCCGGCATCGGCACAGGCGTTGGAGCGGCCCGCGGCAGCCGCCGAACCGCACTGTGGCTACAACGACAACTTCAACGGTCAGGCGGTGTGGAGGAACTGCGGAAACTTCAATCACCTGATCGAGACCTGGGCGCTGGGCGCCAGCAAGAGCCACCAGTGTGTAGCGGCCCACTCCACCTACAGTCTGGGGCCGACCTGGTTCATCAGCAGTTCCACCTACGCCGGCGGGGAGGGCTGCAGGCCGTAACACCCTGAGACCGGCGCGGCCACGCCCGCACGCCCCCCCCATGCTCTTCTGGACATCGCCCATCGGAGGAAACGCAATGCGCCTGAAACTTGCGACACTTGGCTCCGCGACCGCCCTCGTCCTCGCGCTTGGCACGGCCTCGGCGCAGCCCGCGTCGGCCACCTCGGCAGCCGGGTGGGACCGCTGCCCCAACGGTTCCTTCTGCATCTTCGACGGGGTCAACGGAACCGGGACGATCGCCTGGTTCCGCTCCGGATCCCCGGACCTGCGAGGCCAGTCCATGGACAACCGGACCTCCTCGTACTGGAACCGTAACGGGGACCAGTGGGCCCTGTATGACGGATACAACTACGGCTCGGGCTGCTTCACCGTCCATGCTGGCGCGCAGACCGACTTGCCCTCAAGGTTCCCCTCATTGAATAACGTGTTCAGCTCTCTGCAAAAGGGTGGCTGCGGCTGATTGCCCCCGGCCGAACCACGGTCCTGAGGAGGCCGACCCGGGGAGTTGTGGCCAGTTCGGTGTCGGTGAGGTCCAGGCGGCGGGTCAGCTCGTTGCCGAGGCAGCATGTGCGACACGGGCGGCGCCATCCGCGCGGCCGGCCTCCTGATCGGGTCCATGGGCGCCTCGGCCACGGGGGCCCAGTGGAGCCGTACCTGGCCGGTACGTCGGCGGCCGACGCCGAGCGCATCGGCCGCTTTCTGGGGTGGCGCCGCCGAGGAGCGCGGAGCCGTCGCTCAGGAGGACGGGCAGAAGATGCTCTCCACGGCCTTGCTCACGTCGAGCTCCACGGCGTTGGGCTTGGCGCTCAGGGTGAACGACAGCGCGAGCTGGCGACGGCTGTCTGCCGAGTAGAAGGTCATGGCCACGGAGCCGGGGGCCAACCCGCCCGTGATGGAGAAATCGTCGCCGCAACTGCTGCTGTCGCCTCGGGGCTGTGCGGAGGCGGGCGGCCGGTCGGTCAGGATGCGCTGGAGTTCCGGTGGCAGCAGCTTGCCCTGAGTGAACGCCCGGTTGAAGGCGCTCACGTCGTGCGCGGTGGAGACCACCCCTCCGGCCCCCGCGCCGGCGAGACCGGCGTTGTATCGGTCCACGTCGCGCAGCCTGCCGTCGGCATCGGGGTAGTAGCCGTGGTTGTGCGGCCCCTTGACGCCGTCCGGCGGCTTGACCATCAGGTAGGTCCTGGTCATCCCGAGCGGGTCGAAGAGACGCGTGCGCAGTTCGGTGGCCAGGTCATGACCGGTCACCCTCTCGACGATCATGCCGAGGAGGGTGTAGTTGGTGTTGGAGTAGGCCCACTTCTCGCCCGGCTCCCCGGTCCGGGGCCGGTCGCGGCTCCACCGCACCAGATCCAGCGGCCGGTAGGGGGTCGTGAAGTCGAACACGTCGAATGAGGGGTCTCCCTCGCTCCCGTCCGGGTTCGGCTTCTCGGCGTACCAGTCGGGAATGCCGGAGGTGTGCCGGAGCAGCTGGCGTACCGTGATCTCGTCGGCCCGCGCCACCAGGTCCTTGTGCACCACCTCCGGCAGCAGGTCGCCGAGCTTGTCATCTACGCCCAACTCGCCCTTCTCGACGAGTTTCAGTACCACGGTGGCCACCATCTGCTTGGTCTGTGACCAGATCCGGAAGCGGGCGTTCGCCGGTATCCTCCCGCCCTCGCCGTCCAGCAGCCGGGAGCCCGCGCTGCCGAGACCGAGGGGCTTCCCGTCGACGTAGGCCCCGCCGACGACCCCCACGACCCCGGGAATCCTGGCCAGCTCCTCCATCGCCTCCTGCACGTTCCCGCCCCGCGCCGGGGCGGCGGCGGCGGGCCCGGCGTGGGCCGCCATCAGCATGACGACACCGGCGGCCAGCACGGCCTTCCTCAGCCCCGGACGAACGTTCCCATATAACACGGCACATGCCCTCTCGTGAGCACCTTCCGAAGCCGGAGCACCACACCCTCGGCACGGACCTCTGCGGTCCGTGCCTCCAGGGAAACAGGAGACAGTTACGGTGACGTATGCGTTTGTCGATACGCCGGTACCGAGGGGGCGCGAGGGCGGGCGTGGCGCTCGTGAACACGGGTGCGGGCGCGGTGGAGCAGGTGGCCCAGCTCCTGGGCGAACACCGCGTACCGTCGCCCCACGCAGGACGCCCGGGCCCGCCTGGCCTGGGCGTCCAGCAGTCAGGGGGACCTGGGCGTTCAGCGGTGAGGTCAGGGCGTGTTGACGGAGAAGACGACCCGCCTGCCCGCCGTGGAGTTGATGCGTTCGTTGATGCCCCACAGCCGGTCCGTCGACCAGGAGTAGCCGAGGTTCTGGGTGTATACGGGGGCGGGGGTCATGACGTGCGGCGCGGTGTTGGCCTGTGCCTTGTGGATGCAGGAGTACGGATCCTCCGCCGTACCGCCGCCCGCGCCCGTCGGGCAGGTCCCGGACATGTACCAGTTCGTGCCGTCGGTGGCAGCGCCCTGCATGGCCCAGACCGGGGAGGAATACGCGGCGGAGGCATGGCCCTTGGGGAGCTTGGTCGTGGCATCGAGCGGCCAGCGCACGACGCGGCCGCCCGCCGCGTCCTTCTTGTACTCGGCCGAGACGAGGGCGTCCTGGCCGCCGGTGCGGTCCAGGCTCAGGGAGTTGAGGCAGGGAGTGGTGCCCGCGGTGACCGTGCAGGCGGCGCTGCCGGTCGTGGTCCGGTACATCGCGACCATGGGGACGGCGTAGTTGTGCCACAGGCCCGAAGAGGTGGTGCCGGTGATGCCCACCTCCTTGTCCTGCTTGTTCAGCTTCCATATGTGCCGCAGGTCGTAGACCTGGAGGTAGCGGCCGTTGGCGACGAAGGCGCGGTCGCCGTACCAGACGACACCGTCGACGTGATTGCCCGGGACCACACGGAAGTCGCCGGTGCCGTCCGCGTTCACGGCAGGCTGGACGAGGAGCAGATTGTGGTAGTTGGGCGTCCCGCTCTTGGTGCTCACCAGCGAGAGCCGGGCGTACTCGTCACCGCGCCGCTTGGCCGGGTCGGGGTTGCCCATGTCCGTGCCGTGGTGCCAGGTCGCGGCATAGGCGGGGACGCCCTTCCACTGCCCGTCGGCGGCGGGTCCGCTGTCGCTGTACGGCAGGGAAAGGCCTTGGGGCGTCCAGCCGCCGTCCGTCGCGTTCCAGTTGCTGGACCGGTCGTCCTCCGGCTTCCAGCAGTAGCCGCTCGGCTTGAGGCTCGCGGACAGGCCGGTGTCGTGACAGAGGCCTGCGATGCCCGTGTTCCCGCCCGTGTTGAGGACCGTACTGACGTCGACGTTCTTGACGGCGCCGGTCTTCTCCACGGCTTCGACCGCGGCGTCGGTGCCCTCCGGGCCGCCAGGGGCGACGACTTGGTTGAGCTTGAACTGCGAGACGGTGGCGGGGTCCACCGACCCGAACGGCATTGCCGCGGCTGCCGGTTGCGCGCTCGTGAGCGTCGCGGCCACAGCGGCTGCCACGGCCCCGGCCGCGGTCAGTCTTCTTCTCCATGTATGAGTCACGCAATGACGATACGGCGCACGATCCAGCGGGAGTTCGGCGGCGACCAGACCGTGAGGGTCGTGCAGCACGGTGCAGGTGCCGGTCTGGCACTGCAGTAGGTTCTGGAGGGCGTCCAGGACGCGGTAGAGGCTCAGGACCGCGTTTGGGCTTTGGGGTCGTGGCGTCGCAGAGTGTTTGCTAGGAGAGCAATGAACACGGCATCGCAGTGGTTCAAGTCCAATTACAGCACCGAACAGGGCGGCGCCTTCCTGGAGATAGCCGCAGCGCCATCGGCTCTTCACATCAGGGACTCCGAGAACCCGCGCGGAGCGCACCTCACCGTCGCTCCCGCCACCTGGGCCGCCTTCCTGGCGCTCCCCCAGAAGCCCGGCGTCTGACCGGCACATGAGGTACTACGTCTACCTCTCCACCGCCAAGGTGGACATGCTGTACGGGCAGATCCCGCCCAAGCTGCTGAAGCGCCTCGCCGTCGAGGCGAAGGTCGACCTCAAGGTCCTCAGCCTGGCCGTACAGTCGCCGCGTACCGAAGCGAGCGCGTACGACCGGCTGGACATCGTCGAGTCGTACCTGGAGCGGGAGTTCGACGTCGGCTGGCTGACGGAGCCCACCGCCTGGTTCCGGGGCGACCTTGCGCTGCGCATCGCCGGATACGGCGAGGTGAACAAGCCGACGCTGATGACGGGCCGCGACGGCGACACCGTGGTCGCGCTCATCGGCTCCGCCCACCACCTGGTGGGCTACGAGGCGCCGCCGGAGATGGGCCGGATCGGCTTCTCGGGGCTGCCGTCGCTCTTCCGGCTGCTCCAGGACACCCCTCCGGAGTGGGAGAGCCACTTCAACGTGCGGTCGCGCGGCGGCCGGATGCCGAGCCGGGAAGGGGTGGCCCACGACGTGCTGCACGCGGCCGAGGGGCTGACGGTGCCGCCGGTGTACTGCGACTTCCTGGCACGGCAGTTGATGCGTTCCACCGTGACGCGGGAGGACGGCGAGGAGCTGACGATCGTCGTCGGGACACCGCTGTACGTGGCGATGTCGGACCAGGTGCACGAAGGCGAGGGGGCCTGAGTGGAGCGGGCGGCGTCCATCTCCGACGTGATGCGCATGCGCATGGAGGGCGACGTGGCGGGGCTGTGCCGGGCCACGTGGTCCGAGAACCATGACGCCGCCGTCTGCGCCACCGCGATGCTGGGCAGCGCGGTACGTACACCGGAAGTCGTCCGGACATTGCACCTCTGTCTCACGCGTGGGGACGAGCCGCTCCCCGGACTTCACTGGCACGCCCTCGCGTCCTTGGGAAAGCTGCGCGTGGAGTGGGCCGTGCCCCTGCTGCTGCGTACCCTGGCCGAGTCGGACCACAATCGCCGGCAACTGGACGAGGTGGCGTGCGAAGCCCTGCTGGCCATCGGTGGACCGGAGGTCGTCCGCGGTCTCGTGGACCTGTGCGAGCGGTTGCCGTCCGGCCGGGGGTACTGGACGGTGCGGGTGCTCGACGCCCTTGCCGCGCTGCGTGCCTCGGAGGCCGTGACGCCTCTCCTGGCCACGCTGTGGGGGTATCTGCCCGATCTCGCGGTACGCGTCGTGCGCACGCTCGGCGCGATCGGGGACCCACGGGCCGCCTCCGCCCTGCTCGTCCTCGCGCACTCCCCCGCCTCGGACACGCACCTGCGCCGCGCCGCGGTCGAGGCGCTGCACGCGCTGCCCGCCGCCGAGTGGCCGCCCCCGCACCGCCACCCGGCCGTCGAGCGACTCCTGCACACCCCCCAGCGCGACCCGGACCCCGACACGGCGCGCCTCGCGACGGCCCTGCTCGCCAGGACCGAGGACGGCCGGGCCCACCTGTGGGACGTGCTCCGCGGCGCGGCGGAGCAGGGCGGCCCCCACTGCCCGCCCCACGCCGTGGCGGCGGTCTGCGCGCACATCGCGGCGGAGCCCGGCCTCTTCGCCGTACCGGAGCCCGGCGAGCACCACGCCCTGCTCGCGCACCTTCTGCGTGCGGCGGCGGCACCGGCCGTGCGCCGGGCCGCCGCCGGGGCGCTCGCCGCGTCCGCGGGGGCCGGGGCGGCCGGTGCGCTGGTGGCGGCGCTGGGCGACGCGCGCATCGGCGACACGGTGGCGGGCCTCGTGGCCGCGCTGCCGGAGCCGGTGCTGTCCGAACTGGTGCTGCCCGAACTGGCCGACCTGTTCACACGTCCCGGCGAGTCCGTCACCCGACGGCGGGGCGCGGCGCGCGTGCTGGGCCTCGCCGGACGCACGGACGCGGCCCCGGTGCTCCTGTCGGCCTTGGCGGACGACACGGCTCCGGTCGGGGTACGCGCGTCCGCCGCCGACGCGCTCGGCGCCCTGCGGCACGCGGCCGCCGCCCCGCTCCTCGCGGACCTGGCCACGGACGAGGAGCAGCCCGGCACCCTGCGGGCGCACGCCGTGCGGGCCCTCGGTTCGATCGGTGTGCCGGACACGCTGCCGGTGGTGCTCGCCTGCGCGCGGTCGCCGCACGAGGCGGTGCGGGGACGGGCGGTCGTGGCCCTGGGCGCGTTCCCGGTGCCGGAAGCCGCCCGCGCGCTCGGGGAGTTCGTGACGCCTGGCGCCGAGCCGGACCTCGCGCGTGCCGCCATGCGGGCGCTGGGGGAGATCGGCGGCCCGGCCCTGCCGGTCCTCGTCCGGCTCGCCGCCGACGCGGACGGCCTGCCCGAGGACGTGGGTCCCCGGCTCGTCGGGGCGCTCGCCGCCCACCCCGGGGCGGAGACGACCGGGGTGCTGCTCGGGCTCGCCACGGCGCCGCCGGGCCGGAGGGGCGGGGCGACGTACGCGGCCTCCGGTGAGCGCCGGTTGTCCAGATCGACCCCGGCCCGGGAGGTGGCGTCCCTCGCGCTCGTCAAACGCGGCTCGGCGCGGGACCTCACTCCCCTGAGGGCCCTCCTGGGCCCCGACACCTGGTTCGGCGCCCACGAGCCCGCCGTACAGGCCCTGTTGCGGATCGGCACCGAAGAGGCGTACGAGCACGTGCTGGCGTTCTGTTACAGGACGAAGCACTTTGACACCTGGCACGTCGACGCCCTGGACGCCGTCGCCGCGGCACGCGGGATCCGGCTTGGCCCCTCGGCCTAGAACCAGGTCGTGGCCACCGTTGGCCGGGGCGAAGCCGCAGTCGGGGGGAAGCCTTGGTCGGCGCGAAGCTACGGTCGGGGCGAAGCCGCAGTCGGCGCGGGCCGGCAGCGCCGGGGAACCACCCGCACTGCGGTCCGTCGCCGTGTCGGCGCGCGTTCAAGGCGCGCCTGGCGGCGTAGATGACGTTGTGGGCGTCGGCCCGTACACGGCGGATTCCCGGAGCGTTTTCCAGGTGCGCAAGTAGAGGGCGCAAGTAGAGGGCGAGGGTGTCGGCGTCGTCGAGCCACAGTTCCGCGTGCCAGGTCTCGGTGACGACCTGGCGGTCGTCGTAGATCCAGAAGCCCAGGCCGGGCGGGGCTTTCAGGCACGCGGTGAGCGGCACGATGCCGAGTTCCACGGTGTCCATGCCGATGATGCCGGTCAGGCGGTCGAGTTGGGCGGCGAGCACGGGGGGCGGGCAGAGAAGGGGCCGTAGGACTGGGGCCGCTTCCAGACCGGTTGCCGTCCCAAGGGCTCAGCATGCTCAGGCCCCGCGTCATGCCGGAGCACAGCTGGTCCATGGCCCGATGCCCTCATTCCAAGGTCGCTGTCGAGGTAGGTCCATCGGCCGATGTCCGCCCCGAGCACCTGGGTGATCATGAGGTCGTCCGCTCGAACCGAGGAGGAGCCATGCGGGTGGAGCAGGTGGACTGGGTGGAGGTTCCGGCCGGGTTGCTGCGTCGGGGTACGCCGGTCGACGAGGTGGCGGCTGTGGCCCGCCGCTATGCGGACACCGGGGTGCCGGTGGAGTGGTACATGAAAGAAGCTCCGCGCGCGGAGATCCACATCCCGGCGTTCCGGATCGCCCGCACCCCGGTCACAGTCGGCCAGTGGGCACTCTTCGCAGCGGCCACCGGCCGACCGGTCCCGCAGATGCCTGTGGACCACCCCGTCATCGGGGTCGCCTGGGAGGCGGCGAGGGCCTACTGCCTGTGGCTCGGGGAGCGGCTCGGCCTCGGTGTGCGGCTGCCCACGGAAGACGAGTGGGAGCGAGCCGCGCGGGGCGACGACGGCCGGGAGTTCCCGTGGGGCGAGGAGTACCGCACCGGCCTGGCCAATCTGGTGGACCTCGGCACCGGCACCACGGTGCCGGTCGGTTCGTTCCCCGAGGGCGCCAGCCCTTTCGGGGTGCTGGACATGGCGGGCAACGCCGACGAGTGGACCTCCACCCTCTACGCTCCCTACCCCGGCGCGCCCGCCGAGGTGCCGGGCAGCGAGGACTGGGCCTTCGACCGGCATGTCACCCGGGGCGGCTCGTTCCGCCACGACCGGGACCTGGCCCGGTGCGCCCGCCGCCACGGCGCCTATGAGCCGGACCTCGAAGCGATCGGTGTGGGCTTCCGTCTGGCGGCGCCGGCCTGAGTAGAACCGGGCACCGTGCCAGACGGACAGGGGCACGACATCGCTGTTGCAGGCCAGGCCTTGGCGAGCGCGTGTGCGTGGGTGACGGCGGACAGCGACTCGACGTGCGCGTCCACCCGGCCCTTGACGGTCTCCCACGCGGCCTTCGCAGAACCAGACAGCGCTCGGGGCGGGCGCCCGGCCGCCGTGTAGCTTCATGCTCTGCTGCGACATCGTGCGCATCGCGAAGCCGTCCTGACCCGCACCGCCGGGCACCGCACCGTCAGACCCCGGCGAACTCGCCGGAAGATTCGCGGATACGCGAGGGGCCCCGCCGGGGGCACTTGGGTCCGGTGCGGATAGGGCCTGTCCTGTCGATCTGGCTGACTGGGTAAAACCACGTGCGGCCGGTCGCCGCGATGGTGTGGGATGCGGGACATGACGATCGTTCTGAACGAGCCCGGCGTCGATGGGCTGACCGGGGTCGTGGATGCCCTCCGCCTATGGCAGGACGACCGCATGCCGCTGCAACTCCATCCGGGAGACCTTGGCTGGGCCTGGGCGCTGGGCGCGGAGAGGCTGGCCGCGGCCGTCCGCACCTGGAGCGTGGGCGGACGGATCGTTGCCGTCGGATACCTGGACGGCCCTGATGTGCTGCGCCTGACGACCGCGCCGGACCTGCGACAGGACGGTGAGCTGGCGCGCCAACTCCTTGCGGACCTCGATGATCCGGAGCGCGGGGTCCTGCCGCCCGGGAAGGTCGGCCTCGAAATCCCCGACGGCGCTCTGCTCCGCGAGGTCCTCTTGGAGGCGGGCTGGAATCTGGACGAGGCGTGGACGCCGCTGCGCCACGACCTCGCCGCGCCGGTGAGGGCCTGCGGCCTGCGGATCGAGGTAGCCGGTCCGGAGACGGCGGGGGTGCGGACCGCCGTGCATCGCTCGGCGTTCGGCAGCCCGGCGTTCACCGAGGAGATCTGGCACGTCCTCGCGGCCGGGCCGGTCTATGCCGACGCCCGCTGTCTGATCGGCTACGACGACGAGGACAACGCGGTGGCCGCGGCGACGGTCTGGTCGGCCGGGCCCGGCAGGCCCGGCCTGCTGGAGCCGGTGGGCGTGCACGCCGAGCATCGCGGTCGCGGCTACGGGACGGCGATCAGCGTCGCCGCTGCGGCGGCGCTGCGTGAACTGGGTGCATCAAGTGCGCTGGTCAGCACCCCGACCTCGAACGCTGCCGCCGTCGCCGCCTACAGGGCAGCTGGATACGAGCCGTCGTCCCAACGGCTGGACGTCAGCCGGACCGCCTGAAAATGATCAGGCGGCGGTATCGGACAGGCCGCGTCGCTGACCCTGACTGGGCCCGAACGCCCTCCCTGGCCGGAGGGGGTGTGTCGCCTTTCGGTTCCCGTGCGGGCCCCCTGGCGCTTCGCCTCACCCCAGTGCTCGCAGGAGTTGGCGTTCGCGTTCGGCGCTCAGGCCGGCCCGGCGGGGCCGGTCCAGGCCCGCTTCCCGCTCCCAGCGCAGGGTCTGCTCCAGCAGCTCTGCCGGCGGGCGGTGCCGCAGGCCGGCCGCCGTCGCCGCGGAACCGTCGCGGGCACTGAAGCCGGCCCAGTCCGGGTCGGCCACCCACAGCGCGAGCGACTCCGGGCCCATGGCCTGCACCACCTCCTGCCCGAGCAGCCAGTCGTCGTCCGCCTCCACCACCGGCCCGGTGTGCCCGCCGATCTCCCGCGACAGGGCGATCCACTCCCCCAAGGGCACGACCGGGCCGACCGCGTTGTACGTCCCGGTCGTCCCCTTCTCCGCACAGTCGAGCAGCCAGGCCGCGAGGTCTCGCGCGTCGATCACCTGCGTCGGCCTGTCCGGGCAGGCGGGCACCAGCAGCGGGGCCAGCGGCTCGCGGGCCGCGCGGGCGACCCAGTAGCCGGATCGGCCGCTGTGGTCGCCGGGACCGCCGATCAGTCCCGCCCGCGCGATGAGGAGCCGGTCTCCCACTGCGGCTGTCGCGGCTTCCTCGCAGGCCACCTTGGCCTGCCCGAACTCGTCGTGGCCTGCTGTGTCCCGCTCGGTCGCCGGGAGCAGTTGCGCCGACTCGTCCGCGTTCAACCGCGCATGCGAGGCATAGGCGCTGACCGATGACACGTACACCCAGTGGCGCGCCCGCTCGCCGAGCGCCGCCAGCGCCGCGCGGACGAAGCCCGGCTGCCAGGACACCTCGACCACGGCGTCCCAGTCCCGGCCCGCCAGGCTCGCGTACGCCGAGGGCTCGTTCCTGTCGGCGACGACCAACACCGCGCCCTGGGCGGCCTCGCCGCTCTCCCCGCGGGCCAGACAGGTCACCTGATGCCCACGCGCCAGTGCCTGCCGCGAGAACTCCCGGCCCACCCACGCCGTTCCACCCAACACCAAGATCTTCATCTACTCACTCAATAGGAGCTGTGAGCCCGCGCGTCCCTGCTTCGCCGAGGGCGTAGCGGTCCTCGTCGGCCGCCGTGCCGCGCCGGCCTGGTCGGTGTACGGCGGTTCCAGCAAGGCTATTCGCCGCATCGGCGCCCCCGTTGAGATTGCGTCGAAATTCGAAACACGCACGGACCGTTCGCACCGTCGATCGGCGTCGCGGAAGACATCGCCAACGCCAACAGCACCGCCTGCCTCGCTGCGCACCCGGCCGGACAGGGCATCATCGACATCGCAGTCGACATGGGCGACTCCCCCGGCAGTCCCTCCACGAGCACCGCCACCGCACAGCACGATGCGTCGGGGCTGCTGGTCCACCGGCCCCACCGTGGTCGGCGCCTCCAACAGGGCGTGCGCGGAGGGGAGGACGGCCCGCGGGCAGTGCCCTTCGGCAGTTGCTGACCCGCCGGTCGAGTCCTGCCACTGTCCCGCCCGACATGTCGAACGCGCCGGATGGCCGGCATCGCGGCCCGGCCCGTCTACGCGTTCCCGGCCAGGAACGGCAGGATCACGTCGGCCATCTCGTCGGGTACTTCCTCGGCGAGGTCGTGTCCGGCGTCAAAGACGTGCCCAGTGACGTCGTGGGCCATGAGCCGCATCTGTGAGGTGTTGCGGTCGCCGATGAAGGCCGAACCGCCGAGCGCCAGCACCGGGATGTCCAGCTTCTCCTGTGCGGCCTGCCGGTTCTGTTCGGCGTCGACGAGCATCGCCCGGTATATCGAGAGCATCGCGCGGATGCCGCCGGGCATGGAGTAGCAGCGCACGTATTCCTCGACCGCGTCGGGGGTGGCGGTGTCGGGGTGGCTGCGCTCCGACTTGATCATGTAGGTGATCAGCTCGCGCTCGTGCCCGGCGATCAGCATCTCGGGTACGTCCGGCTGGAACTTGCAGATCGGCGGCCACCCGGTCTCGCCCCAGAACGACCCCGTCCACTACGCCCGTGACCCCGCAGATGCCGGTCCCCGCGCGCAGGACGGTACGGCTCACGCAGAGGGCGCCGACGACTGGGCTCTCCTGACCAGCTGGAGGTGCGGCGAGGACGTCACAGAACTGGACTCCGGCGTGGCCCACTGGGTGATCCGCCGCCGGGACGTGGCGGCCCGGCGCTTCGACAGGGTCCACCGCTACGTCGAAATGGCCTGACCGCGCGGGGCAGGGGCGGCCGGCTCCGACGGTCCGAGCACGGACCGGCCCTGGCACTCGATGACGTCATCGACTCCAAGGTGCGCGCCCTCGCCGACCGCGGCGCGGTCCGCGACCTCATCGACGTCCACGCCGCCTCCCAGCACCGAACCAGTGCGCGCCGCCGCCACGTCCGCTTCGAGTTCAGCCTCCACGATGTGCGCGAACGCCTCACCGCGCCGAGTCCTCACCGCCTATGGCTTGAACCGCGGCCAGGTGACCGCCCTGCGTACCTGGGCCCTGGCCAGGCCAACACCGCTCAGCTACTGGAAGGCGACAGACGGCATTTACCCGTCCGCAACCAGGCGTAGGCACCCTCACCCAGGCACGGCCGATCAACACGGGCGTGCCTTGCTGTATGAGGAGGGAACAGATGCGAAGACCTCGCATGCGCACGAAAACCATTGCGGTAGCGGTGGGCGGCTTGCTCGCGTTGCTCGTCTCGCCCATCGCCCGAGCGGCTCCGGCATCGCTCACCGATCCCCGTAGCGCGGCGTCGCTGGTCGCGGGGTTGGGAGATGACCGGACCGCCGGGGTGTTCCACCAGGGCGGGCGCCTCGTCATCGCGGTCACCGACCGCGGGGCCGCGGAAGAGGTACGCCGCGCTGGCGGCACGGCGCAGATCGTGCGCCGCAGCACAAGCGAACTCAATGACATCCATGCCGAGTTGGATCGCCTGGCCGGCATCCCGAACACCGCATGGGGCATCGACCCCAGCGACAACCGGGTGTCGGTGAAGATCTACGACGGTGTGTCCGCCGGTGACCGGGACCGCATCGAGCGCGTGGCCCAGGCTCACGGCTCCGCGGTACGCATCGAGAGGCGCTCCGGCAAGCTGCAGCTCACGGGTTACGACATGCGTGGTGGCGTCGGCATTCGCTCGGACAGCAGGCTGTGCAGTTCGGGGTTCAACGTGCAGAACGAGGCGGGCGAGAAGCTCATGCTCACGGCCGGGCACTGCTTGGTCGGCGGCTACTACAGCTGGCGTCGGTACAGTGGCGACATCAAGCTGGGCACCCAGGTCGACTGGGAGCTTGAGCCGGGCGACTGGGCCGTCATCGACTACACCAATCCCGATGTCACCCCGCTCGGGACGATCCAGTACAGGGACGGGTCCGCAGGGCAGATCACGGGTTCCCGCTGGGTCACGGACGGGGAAAAGGTCAAGCGCGTGGGCACCACCAGCCAGGACCTCGACGGGATCGTGCTCGAACCAAAGGCGACCGTCACCTTCGAGGGCGGTGTCACGCTCTACAACATGATCCGGACCAGCCTTTGCGTCATGCTCGGTGACAGCGGAGGGCCCATGTTCGCGGGGACGACAGCCTTGGGCATCAATTCTGGCGGCAACTACGCCGATAGGCCCTGCGCAAACACTGATCCGCAACCCGACCGGGACTCCTACTACCACCCGGTGCAGGACGTGCTCAACAAGAAGCACCTCAGCGTCTACTGACCTGACCTGCTGGCTTCTCCGTGACAGCGGCCCTTACGCAGTAACAGACCTGATCGGAGCGCATCATGCAGCGAACGCCGACCAGGGGCGAGGCGTCACAGGGGTGCTGGAGTGCCGGCCTCACCGACCGGCTCTACTTGTCGTCAGCCTTGGGAGACCCATGCGTACCCATACGATTCATCCCGCGCGTCTGCTCCTGACCCTCACCCTAGCTGCCGTAGGAGTCGCCGCTTTCTCCGGGTGCGGCAGCGACGAAGACGATGGTCACGTCGGGAAGAGTCACCGGGCCGGGCAGACAGCGCAGTTGAAGGACCGCGCACGCCAAGTCGCCGAAGCCTGGGACCACTCCGTGGCCGCCGCGGAGTGGCGCAGGGGCTACCACCCCATGGCGGCAGTGGTGCAGCTGCCTGAGAACGGGCTTCACAATGCAGCCGACAAACGTGCCTACGAGGCCGGGACTTTCGACCTTCGCGCGAAGCTTCCGTCCGCTCCGCGCAAGGGCGAGCGGGTGACATGGCGAAACGGCGGCTCGCTCACGCTGCCGCTCGTGACGGCACGAGCGACGTACCAGGCTCTCGACCGCGACAGCAGCCCCGGCCCCCGCCTGACGGTAACGGGAGCGAAGCTGGGCACGATGACCGTCCACACCAGCCGCGGCCGGGCCACGGTGCCGGCCTGGCTGTTCACCCTCAGGGGCTATGACTCCCCCTTGAAGCGGGCGGCCGTCAGCCCGTCGCCCCTTCCCAAGTCGCCCGTCAAGTCCGTCGGCCAGGTGCCGACCGGCGTCCTGACGCCCCTGGGTGGCCTGGTCGAGGTGGCCGGAGGCGGCAGGACCGTGGCCGTCGTGGCTACGTATGGTTCCTGCAACCGCCCCGCGGTGGACGCTTACGAAACGAAGGAGAGTGTGGTGCTGTCCGCATCCACGGTGCAGGGCAAGGACGGTGACTGCACCACCGAGATGCGTGCCAAGGGCATGAATGTGCGGCTGGACCGGCCGCTCGGCAGCCGCATCCTCTTGGACGCGTACACGGGCCGCCCAGTGACGAACAGCAAGTGGCCCGAGCTCGCTCCAATGCACCGGAGTTGAGCACAGCTCCTCAGGCCAGAGACATCGACTCGTTCAGGATGGGGATGGTCTCGTCCCCGGTCTCCCCCGGTCTCCGCGCCCAGTCTCCTGTTGATGCCATCTGTTGATGTCATCCAGGGCGTGCGCGGACCTCCGGGGCAGTGATCTTCTCCACTGCATTCACGGCTTCGATCACCCGCTGGCCTCCTCGGTCGCACCCGGCCGAACTGGACTTCACCAAGGGTGGGCCGGTCGAGCAGGCCCCGGTCCCGCGTGGTCCGGGCCGCACCGCCCCGATCACCAGGACGGGCGTACGAGGTCCGGGGTCAGGGCGGTCAGGTCGGGGGCGCCGAGGAGGGCGAGGGCCAGTTCGGTCTCCCGGTGCAGGGCGTTCAGGGCGGCGGTGACCCCTTCGGCGCCGCCCGCGGCCAGGCTCCAGAGGCAGGGGCGCCCGATCGCCACGGCGTCCGCGCCGAGCGCCAGTGCCTTCACCACGTCGGTGCCGCGGCGGATGCCTCCGTCGATGAGGACCGGGACCCGGCCTGCCACGGCCTCGGCGACGGCGGGCAGGGTGACGAGCGGGGCGATCGCGGTGTCCAGGTTGCGGCCCCCGTGGTTGGACATCCAGACGCCGATTCCGGTCTCTGCGGCCCGGCGGGCGTCGTCGGGGCGCACGATGCCCTTGGCCAGGACCGGCAGCCCGGAGACCGAGCGCAGCCATGCGAGGTCGGACCAGCCGACGGCGGGGTCGATCCGCGGGTCGTGGATGGCGTGGTGGGCGGGGGCGGCCGCGTTTTGGGGCGGGTTCGCGGTGTGGCCGGTCAGGTTGGCGGGCGTGCCGTGGGAGGGGAGGGCGAATCCGTTGCGCAGGTCCCTCTCCCGAAGGCCGGTCACCGGGGTGTCGACGGTGACGACGCAGGCGGTGGCGCCGGCCGCGCGGGCCCGGAGCACCAGGTCCTCGGTGAGGGCCCGGTCCCTTTGCACGTAGAGCTGGAACCACCACGGTCCCGTAGCGGCGGCGCCGATCTCCTCCAGCGTCAGCGTGGAGAAGGTGCTCACCGTGGTGAGGGTTCCCGCGGCGGCGGCGCCCCGCACGGTCGCCGCTTCCGCGTCGGGGTGGAACAGGCCGTGCGATGCGGTCGGCGCGAGGAGGACGGGCGTGGGGAGTTCCGTGCCGTAGAGGGTGCAGTGGGTATCCACGCCCGCGGTGCCGGTGAGGACCCGGGGCAGCAGCGCCAGCCGCTCGTACGCCTCGGCGTTCCAGCGCACGGTCCGTTCGTCCGCCGCGCCGCCCTGCAGGTAGTCGTAGGCGGGGGCGGGCAGTACGTCGCGGGCCGCGTCGTGGAAGTCGGCCAGGGTGATGCGCCGCGGCTGCGGCGGGGTGGCGGGGCGCGGCGGCGAGGTCGTCACAGTGCTCCCTGGTCGGCGGCGTGCACGCGCAGGTGGAAGGTGAGGCGGTTGATCGCCTGTCGGGCGGCGGCCAGCGCCTCGTCGGCGCTCGGTGCGATCGCGCGGGCGTGGGCGACCCGGGAGGTGGAGGACTGCAGGGTGTCGACGGTGGCGTCCGGCGGGACCAGCAACTGCACGTCGGTCACCCCGGGTATCGCGCGGGCCTCGTCCAGTCCTGTGGTCTCGGCGAGCACTCCGGGGGCGGGCAGCGCGGCGAACCAGATCGCCGAACTGCGGGGAGTGCGCGGTGCGGCGAGGGTTGCGCGGATGCCGGGCAGGACCTTCTCGCCGAGGGTGTGGCGGATGAGGCAGTCGGCGATGTCGACGCCGGTCACGTCGTGGGCGAGGGCCGGGATCTCGTCGCCGCCCATGCGGACGTGCGTCTCGATCACCTGCGGTCCGTGTTCGGTGAGGACGACTTCGGTGTGGGTGGCGCCGGACCTGATGCCGAGGGCGTCGAGGATCCGTTCCACGTAGTGGTGGATCTGCTTCTCCTGGGCGGGGGTGAGGGGTGCGGGGCTGACGTGGCCCAGTTCGACGAAGTTCAGCGGGTCGGAGTATTTGCGGGTGATCGCGACGATCTGGTGGTCGCCGTCCTCGGAGAACGCCTCGACGCTGAACTGCGGGCCCTCGTGGAACTGTTCCACCAGGACCGGCGTGCCGTCGGCGTCCCCGGGTCCGCCGCCGGCCCGTGCGAAGGCGTCGGCGGCCTCCTCGGCGTCACGGGCCAGGGTGATGCCCTTGCTGAAGGAGCCGCTGCCCGGTTTCACGATGCAGGGGGTGTCGTGCGCGGCGAGGAACGCCCGCAGTTCCTCCGCGTCGGAGACCTGGGCGCAGGCCGTGGTGTCGATGCCGGCTTCGCGCAGCCGGGCCCGCATGGCGTGTTTGTCGTAGACCAGGGCGGTGGTCCGCGGGGAGTGCGCGGCCAGGCCCAGCGCCTGGCCGACGAGTGCGCACTTGTCCTGGTCCCGCTCGCCGAAGGCCACGATCCGGGTGAACGGGTGCCGGGCGTGCACGGCCTGGGCGAACGCGAGCCATTCGTCGTCCGGCGCGTCGGGGCTCACCCCGATGATCCGGGTGTGTTCCGTCGTCTCACGGAGTTTGGAGAGGTAGTCCAGCCGGCAGATGACGGTGGTGCGGGTGCCGGTGCGGGCGCGGCGCAGCCGGGTGGGCAGGTCTCGGCCGCTGCCGATGACCAGGACGTGCTCGGACATGAACGGTCGACCTCGCTGGGAGTGGCTGGCTGGGAGTGGGCGTACGGCGGTGGTCAGAGATGGGTGAGCCAGCCGTGGGGGTCGGCCGTCCGGCCGTGGACCGCGTCCTGGAACGCCTGGCGCAGTCGCCGCGTGAGCGGTCCGCTGCCCGCTGCGGTGACGGGGCGGTCGTCGACCGAGGCGATGGGGACGATCTCGGCGGCGGTACCGGTGAGGAACGCCTCGTCGGCGACGTAGAGTTCGCTGCGGGTCAGGCTCTGCTCCCGCACCTCGTGGCCGAGGTCGCGGGCGAGGGTGATGGCGGTGTCCCTGGTGATGCCGGGCAGGATGTTGTCGCTGACCGGCGGGGTGGTGATCACTCCGTCGCGTACCGCGAAGACGTTGGCGGCGGACGCCTCGGCCACGTGGCCGCCGGGGGTGAGCATGAGGGCGTCGTCGTAGCCCGCACGGATCGCGGCGACCTTGGCGAGCGCGGAGTTGACGTACGCGCCGGTGGCCTTGGCCAGGGGCGGTACCGCGTGCACGCCGTTGCGCTGCCAGCTGCTGACCATCAGCCGGCAGCCCTCCTGCTCGGCCTTCTCCCCCAGGTACGAGCCCCAGGGCCAGGCCGCGATGGCGACCCTGGCGCTGTCCAGGCGCGGGGCGACGCCCATGGTGCCGTATTCGAGGTAGACGAGGGGGCGCAGGTAGCCGCTCTCCAGGCCGGTGCGGCGCAGCAGTTCCAGGCACGCCTCGGTGAGTTCGTCGACGCTGTGGCCGGGGTCCATCAGGTAGACGCGCGCCGAGTCGTGCAGCCGCTGGAGGTGTTCGCGCAGCCGGAAGACGGCCGGGCCCCGCTTGGTCGGGTAGGCGCGGATGCCTTCGTAGACGCCCCAGCCGTAGTGCAGGCTGGGGGTCAGGACGTGTACCTGTGCCTGGTCCCAGGGGACGAACTTGCCGTCCATCCAGATGTCGCTGGTGGGTGTGAGCTTCATCGTGCGGCTCCGTGGAGGGTGGATGCGGGCGGGAGGGCGCGGGAGGGGACCGGGGTGGCCGGGCTGCCGACGTGCTCCAGCCGGCGTTCGATGCTGCGGGACTGCAGGTCCAGCACCTCGTGGAAGACTTCGGCGTCCGGGCCGTGGAAGGCGAACCAGCCCCAGCGGGGCCGCAGTTCGCAGCCGCGCTGGAATTTGGCCTCGTAGGTGGCGAGTCCGTAGTGGATGCGGCGGATGCCGTTCTCCAGCGCCCAGCGGGTGGTCTCGTGGTAGGTGAGGGCGAGGTAGCAGCCGGCGGCCTCGGGGGCGAAGCCCACGGTGCGCAGGAAGAGGGCGTCGCCCGCCCTGAGGTACAGCGCGAAACCGAGCACGCGGTCCTCGTGGACGGCGCCCAAGACGACGCAGGACTCGCCGATCTCCTCGCGCAGGGCGTCGAAGTCGCGGCGGACGCGCTCGTGTCCACCGGGCAGTCCGTACTTCGCCCGGTGGGCCACCTGGAGGGCGGTCACCGTGTCGTCGAGGGCTTCGGGGCCGGTGGTGGCCACGGTGCGGAAGCCGCTGTTCTCGTAGGCGGTGACCTCTTTGCGCAGTCCTCTGCGGCGGCGGCTGCTGAGCCCGGCCACGTACTGCTCCCAGTCGCCGGCACTCAACTCGTGCACGGCGTCGGCGCCGAGGAGCGTCGCGTGGTAGCCGGCACGGGTGGCTGCGGCGTCCACCCCCTCCGCCTCGGGCTCACCCACGTAGAGCAACGCCGTGCTGCGGCAGCCGAGTTGGTCCGCAATCTGCTGCAGGAGGGCGGGGAGCGCCGCCATGACCGACCGGCGCTGCTCCGGGGAGCGCCCGGGGGTGTGGGCCACGCCGTGATGGTTGCCGAAGGTGGCGCAGGCCAGGGAGGGGTAGTGGCCGGCGCGGTCCTGGGGCAGGGAGGCCGTGAGGCGCTTCCACTGTGCGCGCTCGACCTCGTCGAGGAGTTCGGGCTCGGCCATGGGTGAGGCGGTGCCTGCCAGCCTCGGGGCGTCGTAGAAGAGCAGCCCGCCGCTCTTGTGGGTGACGAGCAGCGTGGCCAGGGCCACCGGCCGGTCCTCTTCGAGCACGTGAAGGCAGTGCGTCTCGTGGAGGTCGGTCCGCGCGGTGAAGGCCAGCCAGCGGGGGTCGTCCCAGATCAGGCCGGTGCCGCCCTGCCCGGTGGCCGGGTGGTGGCCGGGCGGGAGCAGCCGGGCCGTGAACGAGCCGTGGTGCGCGGTGGCCGCCGTCGTGGTCATCGCGCCCCTCCTTGGGTGCGGCCCGAGGTGGCGGGGACCGGCGTGGCGGGGAGCGGCGCGGGCGGGTCGGTGTCGTCCCTGCCGAAGTCGGGGTCGTCCCAGCCGAAGCCCGCGCCGACCAGTTGTGCGGTGGCGTCGAGTCTGCTGTCCAGGACGGCGGGGTCGGGGTCGGTGATCACCCAGGTGGCGAGGAAGTCGCCGGACTTGCGCAGCCGGTAGCGCTCCCCGCTCCAGTCGTCGCCGATCCGGGTGTTGAGGACGAAGTCCGTCGTGCCGGGCGGCGGTTCGGGCAGCCGCAGGACCCGGCCGTGCTTCGGCGGGATGCCGCAGAAGGCGGCGCGGGGGGCAGTGCGCGCGTGGTCGCGTACGGCGTCGAGCGCGACGGGCAGCCCGCACTCGACGCGGGCCCACAGCTCTCGCGGGTCGGTGCCCAGGATGTGGCGGAGCATGGCGGGGATCGGTCCGCCGCCGATCCGGGCGGCCACTTCGCACAGCACGATCCGGCCGCTGTCGGTGACGAAGAACTCCGCGTGCGCGCAGAGGGTGTCCGGCGAGGGCAGCGCGTCGATGAGCCGCCACGTCTCCTGGACCAGGCGCTCGTGGAGCGGATCGGCGGGGTCGAGGTTGCGCGAGCCGAGCGGGGCGTCCTCCCAGTGGGTCAGGCACCCGGCGCCGGTGTACCGGGAGGCGACGGCCGCGACGGGCTCGCCGTCGGCCCGGAAGACGTCCACGTGGTGCAGGGTGCCGTCGATGAACTCCTCGACCTCGTACGAGCCGCCCGCCACCTGCTCGGCGAGTGCGTCCGCCTGGCCGGGCGCGTCGAGCACGTGCACGCCCGTCGATCCGGAGCCGCTCCTCGGCTTGACCACGACCCGGCCGGGACGGGCGGCCATGAAGTCCGTGATGTCGCCCACGCCGGCGACGGGCGCGAAAGCGGGGACGGGCAGGCCCGCGGCGCTCGCGTACTGCTTCATCAGGACCTTGTCGCGGTACGCGGCGGCCGCGGTGCTGTCGAGGCCGGGCAGGCCCAGCTCACGGCGCAGCAGGGCGGCACGCTCGACATCGGCCTCGGCCAGCGCCAGTACAGCACGGGGACGGTGCCTGCGGGCGGCCTCACGGGCGGCGGTGAGCACGGCGTCGTCGTCGGTGTAGTCGGGGACGGTGAGGACCTGCGTGAAGCCCTCGCCCACGGGGGCGCCATCGGCGGTGACCGCGACGAGCCTGCCCGCCTCCTCCGGCAGCCACCGGGCGAACGGGAGCCCTGCCTGGCGGGGGCTGATCAGGACGAGGATCACGCGGACGCCTCCTCGGTGCCGGGGAGGCCGAGCCGCGCGGCGAGCTCGTCCAGGGCGCGGGCGGTGCCCGCGTCCAGGGGGATGCCGTGGGTTTCGCGGTGCCGCTCGTGGGCGCGTTGCGGGTCACCGGGGGCCAGCACGGGCCGGTCCGTCGCGGCGGTCGCGGTGCGCACCGTGGTCAGCAGATCCGTCAGTCCGGTGGCGAAGCTGTCCGCGCCGGTGAACGCGGCCGGGTCGAGGGCGAGTACGAGATGTCCGATGCCGCGGCTCGCTCCGGCGCCGCCCGCACCGACCTGGGAGAGCCGCCAGTCGGGTGCGGTGCCGGTGAGGACGGCGCCGAGCAGCGTGACGGCCATGGCCAGGCCCTGCCCCTTGTATCCGCCGAGCGGCGAGAGCGCGTACGCCTCCTCGGGATGCGTGGTGGGCCGCCCCGCGCTGTCGGTGGCCCAGCCGTCGTCCAGGCCGCGGCCTTCGGCCCTGCGCTGCTTCACCTCGCCGAAGCAGACCTGGCTGGTGGCCATGTCCAGGGCGAATTCCTCGTCGCCGCCGCCCGCGGCGACGCTGATGGGGTTGGTGCCGAACAGCGGCTCGACGCCCCCGTACGGTGCCACCCGGGAGGCGGCCGAGGTGACGGCGATGCCCACCAGGCCCGTTCGGGCCAGGGTGCGCGTGTAGATTGACGCGGCCCCGAAGTGGTTGGAGTTGCGCACGCCGACGGCGGCCACCCCGTACCGGGCGGCCCGCTCCGCCGCGAGCCGTGCGGCCCTCAGTCCGGCAAGGACACCGAGCGAGCCGTCGGCGTCCAGGAGCAGTCCGGCGCCCCTGTCCCGCACGACGGCCGGCTCCGCCGCCGCGCGGGCCACCTTGGTGGACAGCTCGGTGAGGTACTGCGGGAGCAGGCGCAGGCCGTGCGTGTCGATGCCGCGCAGCGAGGTGGTGACCAGTGCGTCGGCCACCTGGTCGGCCTGCTCCGGGGGCAGGTCCGCCGCGATGAGTGCCTCGCGGGCGAGTTTCCGTGCCGGTCGGTGGTGGATGGTGCGGTGTGTGGCGGGCGGCGCGGGCTGGGCTCGGGGTGTCCCGGCCGGGGCTTCGGTGGTCAACGGGTGCTCCTGTGCACGAAGTGATGGGGACCGAGCCCCGGCAGGTCCAGGGGCCGGCCGGAGACGTCGAAACGGTGCTTGCGGTAGAAGCCGAGGGCCGCGTCGGGGACGTGGCCCCAGACCGTTTCGGCGCCGTCCAGGGCCGCGGCGGTCAGGGCGGTGCGCAGGAGCGCACTGCCCGCACCCGTGCCGCGGACCTCGTCGAGGGTGGCCATGCCGTACAGGCGCCGGGCGCGGCCGGGGCGCGGGTCCGGCAGGCCGTGGCCGGCCGGTGGGTCCTCGGCGTACAGGGAGGCGGCGCCCACCGCGCGGCCCTGGCGCAGCGCCGCGAGGTGCCGGGGGGCGGGGTGTTCGTCCTGCGGGTGTTCGTCCTGCGGGGGGCCGGCGCCCGGCGTGGCCGGTGCGCAGCCCGGTACTTGGCGGCGTACGAGGTGCGCACGCTCGGCCGGGACGTGGTGCACCTGCCAGCCGTGGGCCGTGGCGTCTGGGAGGTATCCGGAGCCCGGGCGGTCGGGCAGCGCGACGTGGCCGGTGGCGTCGAGGCTGAGCCCGTGTCCGGTGTCCACCGCGAGCAGGTCGACCACGTCGACGTCGAGGTGGTCGACCAGAGTGCCGAGGTGGGCGGTGGCGGAGACGCCCGCGGCGGACTCGGGCATGCAGCCGAGCATGGTGATCAGGCCGCGTTCCCGTGCGGCCCGCAGCATGGCGAGGGCCGGGGTGAGGCCGCCCGCCTTCATCGGCTTGACGTTGATGCCGTGGAACGCGTGCGCGCAGGCGTCCAGGTCGGCCGGGGAGGTGATGCTCTCGTCGGCGATGACGGGGATCGGGCTGATCTCCTTGAGGCTGCGGGCGTCGTCCCAGGCCGCGCGGGGGTAGGGCTGTTCGATCAGCCGCACCCCCAGGCCGTGCAGGTGGGGCAGGGCGGGGACGAGCCGGTCCGGGTCCCAGCCGCAGTTGCCGTCGATGAGGAAGGGTGCGTCGGTCAGGCGGCGCAGTTCGCGCAGGATGCCGAGGTCGCCGGGGTCCGCGAGCTTGACCTTGTACGCGCACCAGCCCGGCCGCTCGCGCAGTTTCCCGGCCATCGCCTGGGGGGTGTCGAGGCCGATGCTGTAGCTGGAGCGCAGGTTCTGCGGCCGGTCCAGGCCCAGGGACTTCCACAGCGGTACGCCGAGCAGGCGGGCCCGCAGGTCGTGCAGGGCCGAGTCGAGTGCCGCGAGCACGAACGGGGAGTCGGGCAGCTCGGCGGCCAGCCGCTGCCAGACGGTGTCGGCGTCGCCGTCCGGCCCGCGGACGTCGAGCGTGGCCAGCAGGGGCGCCGTTCGCCGGAGGTCGGCGTGCATCCGCTCCAGGCCGGAGTTGTAGTGGTCCGTCATGAAACAGGACGCTTCGCCGTAGCCGGACACGCCGTCCTGCTCCGCCTCGACGATGACCGTGTGCGTGATCGGGATGGCCTCCCGCGCGGAGCGCCAGAGGTGACGTTGGGTCAGGCTGGCCTCGTGCGCGGTGACCCTCACCGGCCACCCGCCCGTGGCGGCTGGGACGCTTCGGGGTCCGGCTGCCCGGGGAACCAGGAGCCCAGCGCGGGGCGCAGGTCGTCGAACCACTCCGCCTTCGGGTCGTATCGCGCGAAGAACTGCCGCCCCACGAGCCGGGCGTCACGGGCCTGGAGCAGCCGCAGCGAGAAGACCCGCTCCCCCGCGACGGTGGTCACCGAGTCCAGCAGGACCTTCCCCGGCGAGGCCGACATCACCGGGCCCCGGGCGGAGCGGGCAAGGCCGGAGACGCCGCGGATGGCGTCGTTGTAGATGTCCAGTGCCTCGGCGAGCGGCACACCGAAGTAGCTGCGGGCGCCGGTGTCCCGCTCGACGAACATGTAGTACGGCACCACACCGAGCTCCACGAGCTGCTGCCACATCCGCGACCAGGCGTCCGCGCGGTCGTTGACGTGAGCGATCAGCGGCGCCTGGGCGCGGATCACCGCGCCGGTCGACCGCAGGCGGGCGATGGCCTCCCGCACCACCGGGGTCTCCAGCTCCCTCGGGTGGGAGAAGTGCGCCATCACCGCGACGTGCCGGCCGGCCGCGACACAGCGTTCGAGCAGCCGCAGCAGATCGTCCGCGTCGGCGTCGCCGGTGAAGCGGGCCGGCCAGTAGGAGAGCGCCTTGGTCCCGAAGCGCAGCGTACGCACGCTCTCCATGGCCGGGTCGAGCAGCGGCTCGATCCAGCGCTTCAGCACCGCGGTCTTCATGATCATGGGGTCGCCGCCGGTGAACAGGACGTCGGTGACCTCGCGGTGGTTGGCCAGGTAGCCGGTGAGGTCCCCGGGTGAGCGCAGCGCCTGCCGGAGTTCGGCCACCCCGACGAACTGCGCCCAGCGGAAGCAGTAGCCGCAGTACGCGTGGCAGGTCTGGCCCTGGGAGGGGAAGACCAGCAGGGTCTCGTCGTACTTGTGCTGGAGCCCGTCGAGCCTGCGTCCGTCCAGTGTCGGCACATTGGCCTCCAGCTGGTCGCCGGGGTGGGGGTTGAGCAGTTCCTGGGCGTCGGCGGCGGCCTTGCGCAGGACGTCGCGCGGCGCCTCGCTGTCATGGAGAGCTGCGATGTTCGCGAAGACGTCCGGCGGGAGCATGTCGCGATGCGGGAAGGTGAGCCGGAAGATCGGGTCGTCGGGCGCCGCCGACCAGTCGATGAGCTGGTCGGCGACGTACTCGTTCACCTTGAAGGGCAGGACGGAGGAGACGACCCGCAGGTCGCGCAGGTACTCCTCGGACATCCCGCGGTCGCGAGCGAGCGCCGCCAGGCGTTCGTGGGAGTAGGTCTTCACACCAAATCCTCATGGGTCCTCGGTGGCGGGGGGCGCCCGCCACCGGTCGCAGGCCGGGGCAGCGTCAGTGGGCGATGTGGGAGCGGGACCAGTCGAAGTCCACCTGGTCGGCCACGCCCATCTGCTCCACCAGCTTGTGCAGTCCGGTGTAGTCGCGGACCAGCCGCGCACGGCCCGCGTCGGCCTGGCAGTCCGCGAGCATCTCGTGCCCGCCCTCGATGGCGGCGAGGTCGACGATCCGGTGCCAGGTCGAGTAGTCGTTGGCCACGAAGGCGTCGAGACCCTCCATCAGCATGTCCAGGAAGTACCTGCGCTGGCGGGCGTCGAGGTGGTGGTAGACCATCTCGGCGAGCACGTGCGAGATGGACGCGTGACAGTACTCGTCACGGTTGTGCAGCTTCGCGGTCGTGCTGTTGATCGGCTGGATCGTGGTGTCCTCGGCGAGCAGGTCGAGGTAGGCGTTGATGGAGATCTCCGAGACCGTCGCGAAGGCCAGCGTCGTCAGGGACTTCTCCCAGCGCTCTCCGGCCCGGTCCCGCAGTTGCTGGTGGACGCGCGCGGTGTGGGAGAGCGGCAGCGCGTTGTCCGGCATGGCGTGCCCCCGCTTCCTGCGGGTCACCGCGCTCGCGTTGAGGTGCATGAGCGTGTGGTACTGCTCATCGACCATCGCCTGGGCCAGCGACAGGTTGAGCGCCTCCCCGGTGAGGCCCGGGTACTCCCCCTCCATGACCAGCGCGAACGCGGGGTTGGCCACCTTCTGCTCGGCCATGACGGTGTGCCGGTTGTACGCGATCCATGCCCAGCTCAGCAGTTCGGCCCGCTTCTGCGGGTCCAGGCCGCGGAAGGTCGGGTGGTCACGGAAGGGCAGGATCCGCTCGGGGTAGTCCGCGCGGGACAGGTCGAACAGTTCGTCGAGGTCGGGCTCGTCCCGCTTGACGGTGGCACGGCGGTGCCAGTTGCCGACGAGCCGGCGGATCACCGCGTTCTCCACCGGGTCGTTCGGGTCGAAGGTCGGGATGCCCTCGGGGAGCGGGGGCCCCGGCATCTCCTGCCCGACCGCGTCGTCGGGGCCGCCTTCAAGGATCGGGGTGTCGCTGTTCATCACATTCCTCACGGGGAGCGGTGCCGGCCGGCACCGCGGGTGGTCGGGGCGTCCACGGCCGGGCTCAGGACTCCTGGAGCCAGTAGCGCGTCAGGTGGCGTCGCGCGTCGCTGTAGGAGGAGCGGGCGTGCAGCATCCGCTGGTTGTCCCAGACGAGGATCGAGTCCTCCGGAATGAGGACGGACACCTTGTTGTCCCGGAAGAACGTCTCGGCCCGCACGGCCAGTTCGCGTCCCAGGGAGCCCAACGGCAGTTCGGCGGCGGGTACGTCGGCGTCGACCGGAGGGTCGTAGTGGCCGGCTGTCAGCAGGTTGTAGCTGAACCGGACGATGTCACGGCCCTCGGGAGTGCTCTCCACCACGGGGCGGCGCACTCCGGCGGTGCCGGTGCCACCGGTGTTGTGGCCCACCCAGTCGATGGCTTCGCCGTGCACCGTGCGACGCTCCTCCTCGCTGAGGGAGGCGATGAAGGCGTACGCGTCGGCGAGTTCGGTCTGTCCGCTGCCGCACCGGGCCTGGACCCGGCAGTGGAGGGCGAGGTAGCGGGGCGGCGGGTTCCAGCCGGGTGCCTCGGTGTGCACGAGGATGGTGTTGGTGCTCTTGGAGTAGCGCCGGTCCTCGAAGCCGGGGGCGGCCTTCACCTGATAGCGCAGCTGCCCGTCGTACTGCGGTATGAGGGCGCCGAGATCCTGTAGGGCCGCGGCGGCCTGTTCGTCGGTGGTGATGCCGTCGAGCAGGGTGTAGCCCTGGTCGAGGAGTTCCTGGGTGCGCGGGGTGATGGCAGTCGTCATGGTCTGCGTTGCTCCATGTCAGGTCCTGTGATGGGGAGGCATGGGCCGGGCGCGGCGGCGCGCGAAGCCGTCGCGCCGGGGGCGGGCTCCACTGAGGAGTGGATGTGCGGCGCACGGCCGAGGGGGTGTGCTCGGCGACCACGTGCCGAGGCGCTGCGGGTGCCGGGCGACTCGGCGCCGGCCGGGGGGGGAGAGACTGCCGCGGGTGGGGAGGCGGCGGCACGTCACCGTGATCGGCGTGGGCCGGCGTGCGTGCGCGCCTCGCGCTCCTGCGGGGGGCGCGGTGGCGGGCCGGAGCGTGGTCGCCCACGGCGAGGGGTGCCACGCTCACCCGGTCCGCGGGGCGGGGGTGGAGAAAGCGCCCGGGCTCAACTGCCCCAGGTCACATCGGTGCTGTGCATCACGTCCGGGGTGAGCTGGGACAGGTCGCCCGCCGGCACGGTGGTGGCGGACGTGCTTTCGGAACGTACCTGGGCGAAGGCCTGAGCACTGTCCGGGGAGACCGCCTGAGCCATGAGGAGGGCGCCGAGCGCGATGCAGCCGGCTGCGACGGTCCTGAAAGTCGGGGTGAGTCTCACGGAACGGCCTTTCGGTGAATAGCGTTCTGCTTTTCGACGGACTTCCGGCATCCGCTCGGAGTGCTTTTGGCTCTCCCCGCCTCGCCGGTGCCCCTACTCTGGCGACTCGCCGTCCCCTTCGGAAGGGGGATCCGGTGGACGGAACATGTTGTGTCCTATCCCGTCCACGGGTGTCGGGGATGCCATGCGGTCCCAGAACTCCGGAATCAGCACTACTCCGCAGGACGCCATCCGGAAGGGCGCCAAGGGGAAATGCGCGGCGAGTGATCGCGAGCACAGGGCCGCGGCCCTCCGTTCCGCGACGGCCAGGCTCGGCGCGGTCAGGAAGAGGCCGACCACGGGCCCGCCGGGCCCGTCCGGGTCCACGCTGACGTGCTCCAGGCCGTCTCCCGGCTCGGCGCAGGAGGTCACGGCAGCTCCCGTCCCCGCCGGCAGCGGCACATCGGCGGGCCCGTCCAGACGGACATGCACGAGATACATGGCTCCCCCTTCCCCATCGCCCTTGTTCCTGCGCCCGGCCGACGGCGGCCCCGGCCGCGAACCGGCCGCGAACCGGCCGCGAACGGCGCCGCGCACCCGCCGGTCGCCCGCGCGCCCGGGCAGCACCCTTCGCGTTCACCCGGCGGCGGGCGGCCAGGTCCCTGCCGGCGCGGACCACGACGTCGGCGCAGGTGAGGCACGTGTTCCGCACAGACACGTGTTCCGCACAGAGCGGCCCGGTTCACCGGCAGTTGACACCACCCGCGGCCCACCGGGCGGCCCTGCGGGGGCGGCCGCGGCCGAGCACGCACGCGGGCCGTTCCCGCTTCCGCGGCCGGGGCGGGCCACGACGACACCCGGGCCGTGCGTCGGTCATCCGACGCACTATTGATACACCACCCGCAAAGCCGCGGTGCCCTTTTCCCGGGCCGCCGTCGGATTGGCTCCGCCGAGTCCCTCCGGCCTCGACCGGCTCTGTGCCACAACCCGAGTGTCCATTCCTTCAAGTTTCATCCACCTGACCGACCGTCCCGCTCTGTCCCGTTCCATGGCTGGCCGATGAATGCAGTGGCCGATACCGTCCAGGCCGAAGGGGTTGATGGGGGCCGCTCCCCGATCGCATCGTGTTCTGAGCGTGCGACGCCGCGAATTCCACGGAGAACCGGGAATTCAGGGCGGGTCGATGCCGTCACCCTGTACCGATTCCTTTGACGCGACTGGACGCGACTGGTGACTTCGCAGCCCGAAGAGAGCTGAACGACCGGCGGAGACGTAGCCTTTATGACGAATGCCTTGACCTCGGCGGCGCCCGTCCGCCCTTCGCCCCTGGCGTTCCGCGTCTTCCTCGGCGGGCAGAGCGTCTCGCTGATCGGCGACGGCCTCGCGATCCTCGCGATTCCCCTGCTCGTCCTTGAGGTCAGCGGATCCCCGTACGCGGCGGTGATGGCCGCCATCCCGCGGACCGTCGGCTATCTGCTGGTCGGTCTGCCCGCCGGCGCGCTGGTGGACCGGCTGAACCCCCGTGGCGTCATGCTGACCATGGACGTCGTACGGTTCGGGGTCTTCCTCACCCTCGCCGTACTCGCGGCCACCTCGCGGCTCGCCGTCCCGGTGATCCTCGCCCTCGCGTTCGTCGCGGCGGGGGCCGGCGTGTTCTTCGAGACCGCGCTGACCGTGGCGGTGCGGGACCTGGTCGAGGAGGAACGCCTGGTCCGTACGAACTCGCTCCTGGAGGCCGCGAACCAGAGCGCGCAGATCGTCGGCCCGGGGCTGGTCGGCGTGCTGTCGGCACTGTGGGGCCTCCAGGTCGCCCTCCTGGTCAACGCCTGCACCTTCGCGGTGTCCTTCGTTTCCGTCCTGCACGTACTGCGCGGCAAGGACCGGGCGAGCCGGCCCCCCTCCCCGCCGCTGCGCGAGGCCCTGCGCGGGGTGCGGGGCGACCTGGTCGAGGGCTTCCGCTGTCTGCGGTCCCTGCGTGTCGTGCTCGTGGTGACCTGCTTGCAGGCAAGCGCCAACCTCTTCCTCGCCGTCGGCTACCTCCTGGTCTTCTACCTGCGCGACACCCTCCACCTCGGCGCCTCCGAGGCGAGTGCCGTCGTCGCGGCAGGCGGCGTGGGCGGGGTGCTCGGCACCGCGGTGGCCCTCCGGCTCGGCCGCAGGATGCGGCACGAGACCCTCATCGCACTCAGCGCGGCCTGTCTGGGGACCACCCTGGCGTCCCTGGGGGTGGCGACCTCCCTGGTCCCGCTGCTGGTGCTGAATCTGCTGCTCGGGGGTTCCACGGTGACAGCGGTGGTACTCATCCGCACGCTGCGCCAACGCCTGGTGCCACGCGCCCTGTTGGGCCGGGTCACCGCCACGGCCAGGGTGGCCGCGCTGGCGGCGAGCCCGGTCGGAGCCCTGGCGGGCGGTGCGCTCACCACGCTCAATCACGGCGATCCCCGCCCGGTGTTCCTGGCAGCCGGTCTCCTCAGCGTCCTGACGACCGCGGCCGCCTGGGCACTGGGGCTGCGGACCGGGTCGCACTCCGCGTCCGGCACGGAACAGGGGCCCACCGCGCCCGGGGCGTCCGGGGCGTCCGGGGCGTCCGCCACACCCGTACCGGAGGCCGACGGGGCCGCCAAGGCGCCGTGACCGACGGCGTCACCTGCCGGCCGAGGGCCGACCCCGAGGGCCCGGCACCACGTCACCCGTCAGCGCGGCGTCTGCCGAAGGCCAAGCCGTCGTAAAGAATGCGTCTTGGCGGGCAGGCTTGATTACGGCCCCGCACCTGGCACGACATCACGGGCACGAGCGGGCCGGAGGCCGGGCGCCCGCGGCCAGCGAAGTCGTCGCGGGCCGCGGGCGGTTCGGCATCCGTCATGGTCAGCCCGGCCCTGCATGGCACCGGACCGAGCCAGTACGTCCCGGACGCCCTGTCGGCCGAGCAGCGGGAGCCGCTTTCCCTGTGCCGGTCCTGCACAGCGGCGGCCGGGTTCGACAGCCCCGTGGGGATGGGTTCGTGGGCCGAAAAGGCGACCTTGACAAGATCACTCACGCATCGGAAGTTCACTCCATGCGCTATGCACACACCAGAAGACGTCGCCCCGTGTCCGGCGGACCACCCAGAGGCTGATCGCCCGGTTGCCCCGACCGTCGCGGAGACCACCGCGCCTCCCTCCCCCACGCCTTTCCGGACACGTTCACCCATCGGGAGACACACCTCATGCTGGCCGCACTCGGACTCGACACGGACACCGAACGCGTCTACCGCGCCATGCTGGACCATCGTGACGACGGAATATCCGCACTGTCCCAGCGACTCGCACTGCCGGAGGACCGGTTACGCAGCTGCCTCGACCGGCTCCACTCCCTCGCACTCGTCCGACCGTCCGCGAAGGCCGACAGCGCCTTTCGGGTACTGGGCCCGGAACAGGCCATGAAGCTGCTGCTCGCCCGCCAGCAGGCCGAACTCGCCGCCCACCAGGAGCGTCTGGAGACCGCGAGGGTCGCGGCCGCGCAACTCGTCGCCGAGTGCGCCGCCCTGCACAGACCCTCGGCCGGCTTCCACACCGAGGAGCTGACCGGCGCGGAGGAGATACGCGACCGGCTCGCCCGACTCGCCTCCGAGGTCCGCCACGAGATCATGACCCTCGCTCCGGGCGGCGCCCATGCGGAGAGCGACCTGGAAGCCAGCCGCAAGCCGAACGCGACCCTGCTGGACCGCGGTGTCACCGTACGGACCATCTACCTCGACAGCATCCGCAACCACCAGCCCACGCTCCGGCACGTCCAGTGGCTCCACGAGCGCGGCGGCCACGTCCGCACCGCTCCCAGCCTGCCGATCCGCATGATCATCGCGGACCGGACCGAGGCCGTCCTCCCCCTGGACCCCGCGGACGCGAGCTTCGGCGCCGTGGTCCTCACGGGGCAGGGCGTCATCACGGCCCTGTGCGAGCTGTTCGACAGCACCTGGCAGGCCGCGAACCCCCTGGTGCCCACGGTGGAACGGGACACCGACGGCCTCACCCCGCAACACCGCGAGGCCCTCCGGCTGCTCGCCCAGGGGCTCAAGGACGATGCGATCGCCAAGCGCCTCGGCGTCTCCACACGCACCGCCCGCCGCTTCGCGGCCGAACTCATGGACGCACTCCAGGCACGCAGCCGCTTCGAGGCGGGCGTCCACGCGGTCCAGAACGGCTGGCTCCCCGCGCACCGCACCTGAGGGCCCGGCGGCGGGCGCGCCCCCGTTCGGCTGCCGCACATCAACCGAGGGGCGACCGTCGACTCAAGTCACCGCCCCTCCGCGCACCCCCTCACCCCTGTCTCCCCCGCCAACGGCCTTCATCGCCCCAGCAGTTCGGCCAGGCGGGCAAGGATGGCGTCGATCTCGTCCGGTGTGAGGGGTACGAGTTCGAACAGCAGCTCCTGCGCATCCCGCCGGCCGGGCATGGCCCAGATCGACGGTGATCCCGCCCGCAGCGCTTCGTCCAGAGCGGCCGAGTCCATGGCCGACACGGCGGGATCCACCACCAGCCGGGCGCGGGCGAAGGGCAGGCCGGTCGGGTCGGGGACGGATGACGCGGTGATGCCCCGGACGGCACCCGCCCGCTCGACGAAGTCCGCCACCTTGTCCGCCTGCTGCTGCTGCCACACCGCCAGGTCGAGCTCCTGACGCGCCTCAAGCGCGGCGAGGACGCCGATCACCGCCTCCTTGCTCGCCTTCATCGCACGGCCGATGCCCCGTTCCTGCGCCCGCACCGCCGCCACCGCACCAGTCCGGCCCACCACCAGACCCGCGGTCGGGGAACCCAGGTACTTCTGCCCACTGATGGCCACCAAGTCCGCCCCGGTGGCCAGCAGTTCACCGACCCTGAAGTCTTGCGCGGCACCATCGACGACGACGGGAACCCCGCGACGGTGAGCGAGCGCCACGGCGTCGGCCAGCTCGGCACCGGCCCCGCGCACGAGACGGGACGACACCAGCAGCAGGCACGCGACGTCCTGTCGCGCGAGACCCGTCTCCAGATCCTCCAGCGTGAACCCGGCCTCCGTCCCCACGGGAACCGGGACCGCACCCGCCAGCCGGACGGCCTGCACGATGGGGTGCCCGTAGTTGACCGCGTGCCCCGCGGGAAGGACGACTGCGCCGGGCATACCGGTCGTGTCCGGCAGCGCCTCGACGCGCTCCGGGGACTCCCCCGTCATCGCGGCGGCGACCGCGAGAGTGATCGCCGAGGCCGTGCAGTGCACGACGGTCCCCGCCTCCGCCCCGGTGAACCGGGCGAGGGCCCGGTCGGCCGCCTCCTGCAATTCGTCCATCACGAAGAACTCCGACAGCGCCCCGGCGACCGCGGCGCCGACGCCGTCCCCACTGCGTGAGACACCGAGGGGCGTGTAGGGCCCTCGTGCGTTGATGATCCGGCTGAGTCCGTATGCGGTGTGCAGTCCCATGGGTGCCATCCTGCCCACCCCGGGGCGGTGTTCGCGGCGGCCTGCGTCGCGCCCGCCTCCCGCCGGCTCCCTGCCGGCGTTGCCGGGGCCCGCGCAGAGGCGGTCCACCTCGGCGGGGCGGGCGAGCCCGGGGTCGACCACCATGTGGTCCCGCCGGTCGAGAGCGTGGCTTTGTTGGTGAGTTACGACTCCGGTTCCAAACAATCTGGTCGACGCAGGTCAGCGGGGCTCGTACTCTCTCGACGTGCCCGCACCCCTGAACATCGACTCCTGGCAGCAGGTGGAGTCCCGGCAGGACTTCACCGCCTACCTTCAACGCCTGTCGGCCGACTGCGAGACCGCGTGCGACGGGCAGGGCCCCCGCACACCCGCAGCACGGCGCTGGACCAACCAGTCCGTCGACGGCTTTCTCTGGGCCTGGGTCCGGCTTCTGGGCAGCCGGCTTGACGGCACCGACCTGCTGCACGAACAGGCGCCCGGCCGGCCCGGATGGCAGGGACTGGCATTCCAGCTGGACACCCTCCGCACCTGCCCACCCGAGTTCGACGGTTCTCTCGCCGGTTCCGTCACCGAGCCGAGCGAGGTGGACACCGCCCACGACCTGCGCCTGTACGCCGCGACGCTCGCCGTTGACTTCGCCCGCGACCAACGGGAAACCCAGGCGAAGATCAGCCGCGGCGAGTGGGCCGGCGACGGCGGCAGCTGGGCGTCCGGCACCCTCAGCCAGGTACTCGAATCCTGGGCCGCCTGGCTGGGCGAAACACCGTTTCACACCCAACTCGAACCGGTCACCTGGCGGTCGGTCGCCCATCAGCTCTCAGCCGCCCAGATATACGAGTAGCCCCGATGGACCGGATCAACTGAGACGATCGGGCACCAGCATGCCCATGCGCCAGGTTCCGTCCGCTCCGCCGGCGGCGCCCTTCACCATGACCAGCCGGCCCTCATCGATAAGCTGATCTGGAGTCTTGGCCGGCTCGTCAGTCAGCTCGGAGAGATGAAGAAACCCGAGCACGGTCGATCAATCCGGTGTTCCGGCTGTTCCGGCTGTTCCGGTCCAGCGTCGACGCGCACTTCCGGGAACATCACGACGTCGGCTACTACGCCCGGACACTGGGATACGCCCCCGCACCCTGACAAGAGCGGTGCAGCAGGTCACCGGTCGCAGCGCGAAGGCGTACATCGTCGAGCTGGTGTCGCACACGCGCCCCGGTGAACGCCTGGATACGCACTGGACCCTGCGTTTGTAGCAGCCCTGCAGGGGGTTCTGCGGAGAGCTTTCTGGTGCTCCACGCACCAGGGCGGTACGCCTTTGCGATGCGGGCGCCGTGCTCCTGCCCGGCAGGGGGTGGGTTTAACCGCTGACCTGCTCCGGCTCACGGGCGCCGCTCAGCGGCGTGCCGAACCACTGGTGCAGTGCGGCTCGCACGAGGTCGGGCGCGAAGTCCTCGGTGGTGCCGGCGAGCAGGTGGGCGCAGTTTTCTGGGCGGGGATCTGCCGCCTCTGACTGGACGAGGCAGTGGCCCCCATGCGCCGACAGGCCCCCGAGCGCCATCCGACCCCAGAGTCAGGCTTCAGCCATGCCCGCCTGACGAGAAGCAACAAGAGCCACGGCCCGCTGTATTCGGCCCAACTCAGCCGGTCCACCGGGCCGTGGCGCTTTGATGCCTACTCTGGCCTGTTCACGGATGGAATCCCGCAAGTATCCGGCGGCCCGGGCCAGCCGGTCTCAGGACCACTTCTCCGCGCGGACGAAGGAGCCCTGGTGGCCGTCGAGGCGGACCTTGAGCGCGTTGCGGGTGTTCTTCACCTTGCCCTTGGCGATGATGAGCCCGTCGGGATTGCACCGCTTCCAGCCGCTGTCCGCGACCTTCCGCAGGCCACCCCCACCCACATACTCGAAGATCCGTACCTTCATCGAGGCCTGGGTGTTGTAGCACCGCAGGACAGCCCGCGTCGTCTTGCTCGGCGACTTGAAGGCCCCCGACTTCCACTCGCCGCTGCTCTGTGCAGGAACCCAGGAGTTGCCCCAGATGGTGTGCCACCCGGCCTGTACCGAGACGTTCCCTTCGGGAGCGGCCGCCGCGGGATTCGCCACGGCCATGCCGGAACCGATGATCAGGGCGGCGGTTGAGAAGGTGAGGGTCTTTCGGAGATTCATGGTCGGGTTCCTCACATGGTGGTGAGACGCCGCGGGAAACGGCCCGCAGCGTCGAAGCGGCGGCGCTGCGGGGCAGTGCCGCGCCGACCCGGCGGATCGGGCCGACGACGACCAGTCAGCCACCCCGCACCGTTGTTCAGCAGGCCCCTTCCGCCACACTGAACAATCACAGAGCGCCCGTTGGGCTGGTGGGGGGGGCGGACCCGGCCGGCCCTCTCGCAGGACCGCGCAGAAGATGGCGGGGAATACCGCGCGTCCCGTTGCCGTACGAGCGAGCTGTCCTCGTCGGTGCGGCGGTCCGGAGAAGCTGCACTCCGCCGTCGCCACACGTGGCCCGGCGGCCGATGCCGCGGGCCGTCAGGGAAGGTGATCAGCTGCTCGTGGCTGGCGGGCAGGGCTGTGCGGTTCACGATCCGCCACGCGATGGTGCGCCGCAGCGGCTTGCGTCCGGCGGTGGGACAGGCACCCCCGCCGGCCACGAGTCGAAGCTGTGCGCCGGTGAACGGCGCGGCCCGCAAGTCCGTTGCTGACACGGCCGATGCCGTACCAGCCCCCGGCCGGCTGCTACCCGAGGGGGGACGGCTGCGGGCGGGCGGCTTCTGGGGGCGGAATGATTCATGCTGGATGCGTGACGATCAGCGGGGGAGGCTGTGATGGGGCGTCGTGAGAAGCCGGTGGACCCGAGTCAGGGGCCGGTGGAGGAGTTCGCGTACGCGTTGCGCAAGTTGCGTCAGGAGGCGGGTACGCCGACCTACCGGGCGATGGCCCGGCAGGCCGGTTATTCGGTCACGGCCCTGTCGACGGCCGCCGCTGGGGAGAAACTGCCCTCCCTGGCCGTGGCCTTGGCCTACGCGGAGGCATGTGGAGGAGACAGGGCGGAATGGCAGGAGCGATGGCGGAAGGCGCAGCGGGAAACGGAGGCCGGGGCCGGCGTCCCGCAGGAGGAGACGGCCGAGGCGCCCTATCGCGGACTGGTGCGTTTCGAGGTCGGCGACCGGGATCTGTTCTTCGGCCGTGCCCGCCTGACCGACGACCTCCTCGGCCTGGCACGTGCCCACCGTGTGACGGCCGTGTTCGGCCCCTCGGGCAGCGGCAAGTCCTCTTTGCTGCGCGCCGGCCTGATCCCGTGCCTGCGTGAGGCCGAGGACGCCGCGTCGCGCCCGGCGGCCATCCGCGTCCTGACCCCTGGGCCTCGTCCGGCAGATCACACGAAGCTGTTCATCCCGGCAGCGGCGTCAGGGGAAACCTGGCTGATCGTGGACCAGTTCGAGGAGACGTTCACCCTCTGCCACGACCCGGCGCAACGGCGGGCGTTCATCGATCTGTTGCTGTCCGCCCGGGCTGCCGGCAGCCGACTGCGGGTGGTCCTGGGAGTGCGGGCCGATTTCTACGCCCGCTGCCTGGAACACGAGGGACTGGCCGCGGTCATCCAAGAGGCGAGCCTGCCCGTCGGCCCGATGACGCCGTCCGAACTGCGCGAAGCGATCGTCAGACCCGCCGCGGCGGCGGGTCTGATCGTGGAGCGCGCCCTGACCGACCGCCTCATCGAAGAGGTGGGCGAAGAGCCGGGCGGACTGCCGCTCCTGTCCCACGCCCTCCTCGAAACCTGGCGCCGCCGCCGGGGCCGCACTCTGACCCTCCAGGTATACGAGGCAGTCGGCGGCATCCACGGCGCCATCGCCCAGACAGCCGAGGCGTTCTACACCCAGCTCACCGAGCCCCAGGCCGAGACCGCCCGCCGCATCCTGCTGCGCCTGATCACCCCGGGCGACGGCACCCCTGACACCCGTCGCCCCGTCGACCGGACCGAGCTGGACAGCACCGACCCCGCGGGCAGCGAGGCGTCCACACTGCTCCACACGCTGGCCCGTGCCAGGCTGATCACCCTCGACGAGACCACCGTCGACCTCGCCCATGAAGCCCTGATCACCGCATGGCCCCGGCTGTACCGGTGGATCGACGAGGCCCGGGAGCGACTGCGCCGCCACCGGCGTCTCACCCAGGCCGCACGCCACTGGCAGGATCGCGGCCACGACAGCGCGACCCTGCTGAGGGGCGCGGAGCTCACCGAAGCCGAAGACGCTTTCCGCACCGCTGAGCAGCAGGGCGACCTGACGGTCCTGGAACGGGACTTCCTGCATGCCTGTGCCGCGGCCCGGACCCGCGGGCGGCGGGTCCGCCACGGTGTGACGGGTGCGGTAGCGCTGCTGGTGTCGCTCGCCCTGGTGGCGGGCACCGTCGCCTGGCAGCAGAGCAGGACCAGTGAACAGCGGCGCCGCGAGGCGGTGGCCCGGCGCGTAGCCGCGGTGGCCGACAGCATGCGCGCCTCCGATCCCGTCACGGCGATGCGGCTGAGCGCGGCCGCCGCGGCGCTGAGCGAGACGACCGAGACCCGCTCGGCGCTGCTGGGCGCCCTGGCCCAGAAGGAGCAGGATGTCTACGGACTCCCCGGTGTGGAGCCCATGGGCATGACGCAGCTGAGCGAGGACGGCCGTACCGTCGTCGTGGCGGGTGATCGTGCCGTACGGGCGTGGAGCACCACCGGGCACCGGCCCGCAGGCCCCTCCCTCCCCCTCAACGGCGAGTCAGCGGTGGCCGTCGGCCCCGACGGACGCCAGTTGCTGATGACGTCGGACGACCAGGTCCGGCTGCGGAACCTGCGAACCGGGAAGCCGATGGGTGAACCTTTCGGGCACTCCGACTCGACCTACTCCTTCGGACCCGGCGGCCGCATGGTCCTGGAGGAACAGGAATCGGGCGACATCACGCTCTGGGACGCGAAGCATCGGCGAGTGAGCTTCGAGCGGCGCGGTCCCGCCATCTCCCAGTGGGCCATCAGCCCGGACGACCGGCTGCTGGCCCTGTGCCCGGACCGCAGGGGCCCTTTGCGGATCCGGGACCTGACCGGGCACCGCAAACAAGGGGAACGGTCCAGCCCATGGCCCGGCGCGTACGGGCGCAACGCATGCGACGAGGAGTCATCACTCCACTTCACCCAGGACAGCCGTGCATTGATGGCCCTGACCGCGAACGAAGTGCGGGTGTGGGACCTGGACAAGCACCGGGAGCGGACCCGCATCCGGCACAAGGGGCTGGATGAGGCGGCCCTCAGCCCCGACGGCAGATTCGTCGTGGCCACCGACGGCGAGGAAATCCTGCTGTGGAGAACGGCTAACCCCACGAAACCGGTCTTCCGCATCCCGCTCACCAACGAGTCAGCCACTCAGCTGCGCTTCGACGTGAACGCCGGAGTGATCCGCTACCTCAGCGAGCTCGGCAGCACCGACCTCACGGTGCGCACCCTGTCCTACGGCGCGGCAACGGCCGACGGATGGAGCAGACAGCCCGCCGCCCAGGCCAAATACAGCAGGAATGGCCGGGTCCTGGCGCTCGAACGACGCGGCAAGGACACCTCACGGTTCGAGGTGCGCCGCGTGCGGGACGGAAAGCCGATCTCCCACACCCCTGCTGTGCGGTGCGAAAGAGCGAAGTCCCCCTACAGCGACGACACCTGTCGCACCGAACTCACAGTCGCCCCTGACGGCAGCGCCCTCGCCTACACGAGGCTCATGATCGGCGCCGATGGCAGCCCTGGCGAACAAAGCCCTGTCACGCTGTGGGACGTGCGGAAGAACTCCCGGTCCCGCTCGCTCGCCAGGCCCGGTTCCTCCCGCGAGGACGCCGCGGTGGTGGGCCTCGCCTTCACCCTCGAAGGACGGTCCCTGCTGGTCCGCCACTGGGGCAACGCGCCCACGGAGACCTGGGACGTCTCGGCCGGTACGAGGATGCGGCGGACCACCGCTGAGCGGCCGGCCCACAAGAGCGGCACTCCAGACGGCACATTTCGCGTGGAGTCCTTCTTGACCTCGCAAGACAGCGACCCGCTGGCGATGCGCCCCGACGGGCGGCTCCTCGTCGCCCCTGAGCAGACGGTCACCCTTCCTTCGGGCCGGACCGCCGCCAACCGACTCCCCGACAAAGAGATCAGCGCGCTCGCCTTCAGCCCGGACGGCAAGCAGCTGGCGGCGGGCGCGACCAGCGGACGGGTCGTGCTCTGGGACGGCGAGGTGAAGCAGAACCTCGGCTCACTCGCCGGGACGTACGGCGCCGCCCGGCCGGGACCCGGGGACACCGAGGCGGTCACCGCGCTGGCCTACTCACCCGACGGCAGCACCCTGGCCGTGGCGGGTGACCACGGCACGCTGCAACTCTGGGACGCCGCCTCCCGCCGGCCGCTGGGTACTCCTTTGCCGACGCCGGGCGACGCCGTGCTCGCGCTCGCCTTCTCCCCGGACGGCCGCACGCTCTACACCGCGGGCGAGCACAGCGCCCCCCGCTCCCTCCCGGTGGACCCGGAGCGCGTGACCGCATCCGTCTGCGCGCGCGCCGGCGGCAGCCTGCCCCGGTCCGACTGGCAGAAGTACATCCCTGAAGTGCCGTACCGCGATTTCTGTCCAGCTGCAGACCGGACATGACAGAACGAAGGAAGAGGCTCGCCGCGCTCGCCGGCGGCGTGCTCGTCGTGAACCTGCTGACCCCGATGAGCGCCGCCGCCGCGCAGCCGCGTCTCCCCCGCCCTTTGTCGGTTTCGGCGGAGGCCGAGTCGAGTCCCGGGTCATGGAGTTGAGGGTGCCCCGGGCCCGCGGTCAGCGCGTGTCCCCGCCGGTTGACGCTCGGGATTGTCCCGGCGGAGGAGCTGGCCGACCGGATCACCGTGGTTCGGCGCGACGGCACCGTCCTGCACGCCAACGATTCTGACAAAGCAAGGGGCCCGGACACGCGGTGCGTGTACGGGCCCCTTGATCGAGCGCCGGGCAGGCCTTGCACCTGCATTTCCCCGCAGGAAGCGGGGCGTCTTTCCTTGGACCACCAACGCATCACCGGACACCGCGTGTTGCGGCGACCAGCTCAAGATCCACTGTACCGGACAGAGGACCGGGGTGGCGACATGAGGTGAGGGCCGGGCGGGAAGGCGAAGGAGGCAGGAGACCGTGCCAGGGCAGTCGCTCAAGGACGCCGCGAGGGTGACTAGTTGCTCTTCAGGCCACCCGGCAACGGTTGTGCCCAGCACGTCATTTGTCCCCGCAGAGCGGGCGGATGTTGCCTGATGCGGCACTAGATCGCGTCGGCGACCAGTGTGCCTACCGAGGGCGGTCGTCCCATTGACGGCCGGGAAGACATGCGAAGACCGTTCGGGCAAGCTGGCCGCAGTTCAGGCTCAGCACGCAAAAAGCCGACGCACCCAAGATCTCGTCTTAGGTGCATCGACTTTGCGCCGTCCATGCGCCAACATGAACCAGCGTTTCCCGTCCCTGTGCGTGCCGTGGTTGGAGCCAGTAGCGTGACCAGGGTGCCCACTGCTTCAGCTGAATCAGCCGGAGCGGCTTCTGATAAGGAGCATCCCCGGTTCATCGAATCAGCGCAGCTCCGAAGATTGCACACGGTCAGGGTTATCTCGCTGCTCCACATGACGGAACCCCGTTTTCCCACGTCAGCTTCCTCTCCACGAGGTGTCGCAGCTTCTTTTGCCATGGACAAAAGCAGAGACAAAGCGCAGGCACCGGTTACAACGGCTTGCTGAACTGCGATCCTGGCGGGTAATGGCCGTAATTCACTGCCGGTGACGCCAATCACCCCAGTGATCGTCGGCAAATGGAGCCAGTAGCCCGGCCGGTGATCCGTCGAGATCACCGGCCGGGTCGGAAGGTGGACCATGCCTGCCACCCCGAAGAAGCCGGGCGATCGCACCGGTATAGATGCCGCGCCGTCGACGGCTGCCGCACCCCTCCCGTTTGACATGCCGCAAGCTTTTGTCCTGGTCGCCTTTTTGGCAGCCGCAGTTGTGCTCACACTCATCGCGCACATGAACGTCGGCGACATCTTGATTCTTCTCGGTGGTGCGGGAGGTATCGGCGCAGGGGTTCTCTTCTCTGTGCACATGAAGAGCCGGCGAAGCCCCCGGGCGGGCATGAGCCTGTTCCGACGGATCATCACGGCCGTCCTCAACCAGAACACTGCCGGTATGGGTGGTGGCAGCTGATGGGCGCTTCCCGCAGGGGGCGCCCCGAGGCGC
Source organism: Streptomyces sp. NPDC050732 (assembly GCF_040654255.1). NCBI lineage: Bacteria > Bacillati > Actinomycetota > Actinomycetes > Kitasatosporales > Streptomycetaceae > Streptomyces > Streptomyces sp. NPDC050732. The sequence continues at coordinate 9,844 of NZ_JBFAHP010000009.1, read as the reverse complement.
CCGTCGTCACCACGGTCCCAGAACTCGCCGCGCTGGCCACCAAACTCAGGGAGATCCGATCGGGCGAGGGAAAGGGCATCACCTACGCCGAGCTCGCCGAGCGGACCCCATGGTCGAAGTCCCAGCTTCAGCGGGCCACTTCGGGAAAAACCCTCCCCTCCCAGAGCCTGGTGCGTGCCTTCCTCTTGGGCTGCGGAGCCTCACACGGCCAGGCGCGCGCCGTCTCGGAGCTCCACGTGCGGGCTGCCGTCGGCGTCGCCCGGCAGGCAAGGATGGCCAAGGCCTCCAGCAGGGTCCCCAAGCCTCAGTACGTACGCGACCGTGCCGACCTGAGTGGAGCCCTGCGTGATGCGTGGGCTCACGCGGGTCGGCCTACGGTCCGCTCCATGGCCCACAAGGCCGGGCCCTGGATCCTGCCCCACAGTTCCGCCCACCGCATCCTGCGCGGGCACGGTCTCCCCCGTGACCTGACCCAGTACAAGGCGTTTCTGCACGCCTGCGACATCCCTGACGCCGACCTTGATCCCTGGTTCGTCGCCTGGGGCAAGGCCCTCAGCCCTGTCGGCCTCGCGGCATAGAGCGCCCCACCCGCCAAAGAGCACGACCACGGCAGCTGACGGCCCACACCGGTCGGCCAGGGCCGTGGGCGTGCCCGATGGCGGAGCCCCCACCCGCCGGGCCCCTCGCCCTGGGTGCCTGCCGCACCGCCGTCTCCCCAGGTTTTGACGCAGACACAGGTGAGTGCGCGGGGCAAGGAGGGGTGTTCTCGCAAGGAGGGGTGTTTCTCTCCCGCGGCGGCCTTGGACGGTGCGGTGATCGAGCAGCCGGTGCCCTCGGCCATCGCCGACAGGTGAATGCCCCTGGGCGTGTAAGCCGCTCCAGGCGTCCCCTTCCACCGGAACCCGATTGTTTACCCCTCTGAACTGGGCTGATGAACAACGCCATGGCGCGGTGAAATCGGTGCCAGGCCGCCCCAGGCCCTCCGGCCCCGCCCCAGGGGTGCACGGAGGGCCAGGGGTATCGCCCGGCCGGGCCGAGGGCACGGGGCCGGGCACCGGCACCCGCACAAGGCGCGGAACGGACGCCTGGCGGGCTGAGGGCGAGGCCGGACACAGCACTACAGACCGGCACCGGCGTCTGCCAGACGACCGCCGACACAACATCGAGGAGTTCCATCATGCGAAACACGAAGTTCGGCCGCGGCGCGATCATGGCGCTGTCAGCCACCGCGCTGGCTGCCAGCGGAATCCTGGCCACATCCGCTTCGGCCCCGGCACAGCCCTCCACGCAGCGCAGCGCCGCCGCAGCTCCCTCCGACTGCCCGAAGTACTACTTCTGCGGTTACAAGGACGCCAACTTCAAGCGTCTGGCGTTCAAGTTCAAGGACTGCTACATGCAGGAAATCCCCGACGGGCTCAACAGCGGTGGCTCCTGGTACAACAACCAGTCCGCAGGCACCAAGGCGAAGATGTACAACAAGAGCAAGCAGCTCATCTTCACCACAGCCGGAGCTCCCTCGTCCGACTCCCACGGCAACTGGGGTCCTGTCTGGTACGTCGACGCCTGCTGACCTGGCACCCAGCAGCTAGCGTCGGGCACGCGTTGCACGGCCTGTGCCCGGAACCCCTGTGGGGCACCGGGCACAGGCCGTGCGCCGGGGCCGGTTCAGGCGGCTGCTCCGGCCTCCCACGGCAGAGCACCCACCCCACCGGCCCCTCAAGAGATCACAGCCTCACCTGGATGCCCGCCCGAAGGCGCCACGGGCGAACGGACGCTGCCGGCCACGGTGGTTGCTCGCCACCTTCAGCACGGCCGCGATGCCGGATTTCGCTTGAGCGCACGCAACGGTGCGATCCCTCTGCCGGAGCCCACATCACGCGGGCCGCCCGGCGGTCTCCGAGACGGGGCCACGCGCGGCACGACCGACTGGCACGGGCATCCGCTGACCGACCGCTGACCCCATACCAGGAGTCCCCCCATGCGAAGCACGAAGTTCGGCCGCAGCACCGTCATAGCGCTGTCAGCCACCGCGCTGGCCGCCGGCGCAGTCCTGACCACGCCCAACTCGGCGCCAGCACAGCCGACCACTAAAAACAGCGCCACAGCGGCCCCCGTATCTTGTCCGCCGGGCTCTTTCTGTATCTACACGATGGACCGGGTATTCATATTCAAGGACTGCTACAAGCAGGAACTCCCTGAGGGGCTCAACAGCGGCAGCTGGTTCAACAATCAGTCTCCACGTACCACGGCGAAGCTCTACAACAAGGCCGGTCAGCTCATCTACACCATCGGAGCGCCGTCCAAGGGAAGCTTCGGCAACTGGAGCAAATTGGGGTTCATCGATCCCTGCTGACCGACGAGCCCGTGCTGAGCGCGTCTCGTGGTGGCAACGCTGATCGCAGATTCACCACCTCCCTTGGGCGTTTCGATCACTGACTCAGTGCGGGTACTCGCTGGTGAGTAACTCGGCCCGCCTCGTGCACTGGTTCTGGTCGGCGTCCGCCCAGTGCTTGAAGGCCGTACGGACGCAGCCCTCCCGGCTCTCGGCGGCGACGAGCGCGGCTCCGCACCTGCGGCGCCCGCTGCTTGTCACCGGCCAGCCCGGAACGGGCGTCACGCAGATCTCGCTCTTCCAGCCCGCGGCGCCCTGCAAGGTGGCAACCGGCACAGAGCGTTCCACATCGGCCTCCGGATCGAGGACGACGCAGTAGCGCCCGGCGCCGACCCGGCTGACGGACGCGACGGTGCCCGTCTTCCTCGTCGTGTTGCCGTCGGCCGCCGCGGGCCTGTGCGTACGGGGCCTTCACTGTAGGCGTGGGGTGAGCAGCAGTGGCGGCCTGCAAATGGGTGCTGAGCCTGACACGCCTGAGAGCCGGCGTACGTCCACTCCGCCGTGCGGCAGCTCGCCGATGAACCACTCACCCGGACCAGCGGGTCACGCAGCGGCCCCGTCCCTCCGGATGCGCCCACAGCCCTGGACGGGCTGCGAATGCGCGGTGGCGCCCAGGCCGGTCATTCGGGGTGTCCCCGACCCGCCCGACGAGATTTCGGCCGGGATGAAGCACTACGGCACCCCACCCCTGGCACTCTCGGCGACCCCGATTCGGATGCCGCGTCGCGTACCGGCGAGTGACGGCGCCCTGAGGGTGGTGGCCACAGAGGCACCACTCGTCGCATCTACAGGCAGCGCTCAGGCCGCGCGCCAGAACGGGGAGCGTTCACCCTTATGAGTGACCCGCGGTTTGCCAAAACGCGAGGGAACTTACACCGTTCCGTCTCCACATGGGTAGCCCCCACCGAAATATGCCATCCGGTTGAGTGAACGGGCGACGACGCCGGGACGGAGGCGCTCTAGCGTTCGAAGTACCGACTACGGGAAAGCGGGAGCCATGGCCGAGTACTTCACAGTGAAGATCCGTCGCATGGGTGTGAGCCTGGGAACGATCAATGCGTCCGGCGCGATTGGCCTTATTGCCACGGGTGTTGTCGATGATGGTCCGAGGATCGCCGGCGTGGCGTTCATCGCAGTGGCTGCCCTCGCCCGCGATGCGGCGATCGCGTGGGCCTCCCGCCGTAAAGGCCCCGACGGGAACCCGTCGAGTCCGCGTCCTGTTGCCGTCGCATAGGCAGAAGGGAAGGAGCAGGGCACGGAGCCGCCTAGGGGGCTCCGTGCCCTCCTTACGTGGGGAAGCTCCCGACAGGGTCCGGCGCGGCTGCGCCGGTCTCGGCGGGGATGGCCGTTGCCTCGGCCCTACGTCGGTGGCGTCCCATTCGGGGTGCAGGATCTTGGCGACCGTGCGCGGCCCCGAACTCACGGCCGCCTACTGGGCGGATGACCTGCGCTGCTCTGCAGGCGCTGCGCGATGAACAGGTGGAGCGGCGGGCTCGTGCGGTGGTGGAGACTCTGCTGACCCGCATCGCCGCCCACCCCCGCGGGACCAAGGCGTGGGGGGACGCGGGCGCCGACCGGCGCACCCACCGCCTGGACCGGATCAGCGAACTGCACCCCACCGGCACCCGCGTTCCGCCCCGCGACCTGCCGACGGCCAGGACCCGGCCACCTACCGGGCCGCCGCCTGGGCCAACGCCCCCGGCATGCTCCGCGCCCACCTCCTCCTCCACGCCCCTCCTCGACCAGGCCACAGCCAGGTATCGGCCTCATTCGGTGTGCCGGAGCACGTCGATGAGCACACCTGCCGACTGCACCTGCCGACTGCAGACGTCCCCGGGCAGCCCTGAACACCTCGCCGCCCGCATCGCCGTCCTCGGCCTCGGCCTCGACCTCGACTACACCCTCATCAGTCCCGCCGAACTCGCCCCACACCTGCACCGCATCGCCGGGCGCGCCCGCTTCGCGGTGGCGACCGGAAGCGCCGCTGTTGCTTTGACGCTGCTGAGCGCACTGGCCTGGAGAGCGTTGCGGGTGCCTGGCGGCAGGAACGAGAAAAGGGTTCGAGGAATCGAAAGGACAAGTCACACGTGACGACTTTTGAGCAGACTCCACGGGGATCACCGCATGGCCACCGCCGGCGCGATCATCGGGCTCCGCGTACCGGACACCGATTGGCTGTCCTTTCTCTTTGCCCTGTGGAGAAGTCACCTGAGGTCCAGGTTGGCCTCGTGGACCCGATGGAGGCGGATGAGCAGTCGTAGACCTTCTTGACGGTGAGGGCGGGGAGCGGGTCGTCCTTGGAAGGACGAGCCGGCGTCGTACAGGTGGAGCTGAGCTGGGGCTTTGACAGGACTCAAACGACCGTTCCCAAGCGCGTGGAGATCAGTACCCGACTGCGTGCAAAGCGCGATCAGGTCGGCCTCCGGCCCACCCAGGCAGTGCCGCTCCGCCGACCTGTCGGCTGCAGCGTCCTGGGTTTTCTCGTTGCTCCACAGCGCGGCCGATGAATTTGCGGCTCCCGGACGGTCCAAGCTCATGACACCTCAGGAAAGGACACCACCATGTCGGAGCTTCTCGTCGACTTCATCACCTCCCTCGACGGCCACGCGTCGGGAGAGGGATGGCCCGGGTTCTGGGGCCTTGAGGGCCCGGAGTACCTCGCATGGCTCGGCGAGCAGCCCGAGGCCACCTACCTGATGGGAGCGAACACCTACCGCCTGATGTCGGGCTTCGCCGCGGGCGAGGTCCCGAATGGCCAGGACGAGTTCAGGCCCGAAGAAGAGGCGTCCGTCGACGAGCTCACGCAAGCGCCCAAGGTGGTGTTCTCCTCCTCGCTTGAGGAGCCACTGACGTGGGCCAACTCCACGCTCGTCCGCGACGACGCCGTCGAGGCGGTCCGCGTCATGAAGTCGAGCGGCTCGGGGCTCCTCAGCACGATCGGCAGCCTCAGCCTGTGCCGGTCCCTGCTACGAGCCGGCCTCGTCGACCGCTTCCGGGTCGTGATGTTCCCGGTGATCACCGGGGCCACGGGCGAAGAACGCATCTACGACGGCTATCCGGATGTCGCCCTTGAGATGACCGAGCACCGCACCTTCGACGGCCGCATCCAACTGGTCGAGTACAAGCCCCGCGTGCTCGAACACCCGCCGCTCGGCGGCCCTGCGTGACGTCGTCCCGTCCGGATCGTCCCGCCCGGTTCGTCCCGTCCGCCGGTCTGGACGGCCGCCAGGCCGGCGCCGGCGGGCGCGGAGCGAGGCCTACTGACCCTTCTCGGGGTGTTGTCGGTTGGTGGGTCAGTTCAAGTCCGGTGCCGCTGTGGCACCCACCTGTCAGGTCACTTCATCTTTCCTTCGTGGGTCATGCTCAGCCTGGTCAGGGTTGTCAGCAGCCCGTTTGGGTCACACTGGGCAGTCGGGTGGGACCAGTGGTGGTGTCGGGGAGCGGGAGGGGCAAGGCGTGGGGCGTCCTGAGAAGTCGGTGGATCCCAACCAGGGTCCGGTGCAGCGGTTCGCGTACGAGTTGCGGAAACTGCGGCTGGACGCGGGCGGGCCCACCTACCGGGAGATGGCCCGTAGAACCCCCTACTCGATGACCGCGCTCTCACAGGCCGCAGCCGGGGAGCAGTTGCCCAGCCTCGCAGTGACGCTGGCCTATGTGGCGGCCTGCGGTGGGGATGCCTGCGAGTGGGAGAAGCGGTGGAACGACGTGGCGGCGGAGGTGGCTGCCGCTCCTCGCGTCGCCGATGGTGAGGAGCCGCCCTACCGGGGGCTGGCTCGTTTCGAGCCCGGGGACAGTGACGTGTTCTTCGGGCGTGAGCAGTTGGTGGACGACCTGGTCGAACTGCTCCGCACCCACCGGTGCACGGCCGTGCTCGGACCGTCCGGCAGCGGCAAGTCCTCCTTGCTGCGTGCCGGTCTCGTCCCCCGCCTGCGCAGCTCCGAGCCGTCCGAGCCGCGTCCGGCGGCCCTGCGCATCCTGACCCCGGGGGAGCATCCGGCGCGCACGCACGCCGACAAGCTGGAGCCCGCCGCCGGCGAGGGGGACACCTATGTGCTGGTGGACCAGTTCGAGGAGCTCTTCACCCTCTGCGCCGACCCCGCGGAGCGGGAAGGGTTCATCCGCCGGTTGCTGGCCGCCGCGGAGCCCGGCAGCCGGCTTCGCGTGGTGCTGGGCGTGCGCGCCGACTTCTACGGCCACTGCCTGCGCCACCCGCAGTTGGTGAACGTACTGAAGAACGCCGCCGTCCCGGTGGGGCCGATGGGCCCGGCGGAGCTGAGACAGGCGATCACCAAGCCCGCCGCCGCACGCAACATGATCGTGGAACGTGCCCTCACCGCACGCCTGGTGGACGAACTCGCCGACGAACCGGGCGGCCTGCCGCTGCTCTCCCACGCCCTGCTGGAAACCTGGCGCCGCCGCTCGGGAAGAGTGTTGACGTTACGGGCGTACGAGGCGGCCGGCGGTGTGCGCGGCGCCATCGCCCAGACCGCCGAGAAGGTGTACGGGTCCTTCTCCCCCGAGCGCGCCGAACTGGCGCGGCTGATCCTGCTGCGCCTGATCACCCCGGGCGAGGGCGCCCAGGACACCCGCCGCCCGGTGAGCCGCGCCGAGCTGGACTTCGCCCCCGAGGAAGAAGTTGGGGCCGTGGTGGGCGAGTTGGTCGGCGCCCGGCTGCTGACCGTGGACGACGGCACGGTGGATGTGGCCCACGAGGCCCTGATCACCGCCTGGCCGCGGCTGCGCGGATGGATCGACGAGGCCCGTGAAAGCCTGCTGGTCCACCGGCGGCTGACCGACGCCGCCCACGCCTGGCACGACCTCGGCCGGGAACCGGGCGCGCTGTATCGCGGGACACGGCTGGACGCGGCGAGCGAGCAGCTGGCGGAGAGCGAACTCACCGCGTTGGAGCGCGACTTCCTTGCCGCGGGCCGCGCCGCGCGCACCACCGAACTGCGGCGCCGACGCGGCCTGTTCGCCACGCTCGCCGTCCTGGTCGTCCTCGCTCTGGTCGCCGGCGTCACGGCCTGGCAGCAAAACCGCACCAGTGACCGCCGCCGCGTGGAGGCCGAAGCCAGACGCATCGCAGCGGTCGCGGACGCCATGCGGTTCGCCGACCCCGCGACAGCCATGCGGCTTTCCGTCGCCGCCTGGCGGCTCGCGCCCACGCTGGAGAGCCGCTCGGCGCTGCTGAGCGCCGTGGCCCAGCCGGAGCAGGATGTCTTCCCGGTCCCCGGCCTGGCCTTCGGCCCGTCGTTGAACCGGCTCACGGCGGACGGGCGCACTGTGCTGTCCGTCTCCGCGCGGCGCGTGGTGGTCTGGGACGTGCGCACCCAGCGGCGTATCGGCTCCTACCGAGGGCCGGGCGGAGCACTGTCGGACGTGGACCTGGAGCCGGACCTGGAGCCGAACTGGGGCATCAGTCCCGACGGCCGGCTGCTTGCCCTGCCTGCGAAGGGAGACGTGCGGCTGTGGGACGTCCGCGCCGGCCGGGTGGTCGCCACCCTGCCCGTGGGCGCGGCGGTGTCAGCGAAGTTCGGCGTGGACGGGCGCCATTTGACGGTGGTCGACCAGGACGGTGAGGAATTCCAGCAGACACAGGTGTGGGATCTGCGCAGCCGACGGCGCCTGTCGGGTGTGCGCGCTCCTGTGGTGCAGGAGTACCCGACCAGTGTGAGCGCCGACGGCCGCACCCTCGCACTGTGCCGGGGCCCCCACCGCCTGGAGATACGTGACCTCCGCACGGGGCGGGAGCGTCACCTCTCGCGGGCCGCGAGCGCTGCCCGGATCGCTTGCCCCGACCAGGACCGCTACGCCCCGGGGGTGTTCGCTCTGCGGCCGGGCGGTGACGTGCTGGCGGCCGTGGACGACAACACGATCCGGCGCTGGGTCGTGCGCACGGGCCGCGAACTGCCCCGGCTGGACCTCAAGGATGCAACCGCAGTGCGCTACAGCGCGGACGGTACCTTTCTCGCCGCCACCACGGGAACAGACATTGTGCTGTGGCGGCACAGCGAGCCGGACCAGCCCGTCTTCCGCCACCAGCTCATCGGCGAGATGATCACCGACTTCTCCCTTGCCCCCGACGCCTCTGCAGTGCGGTACCTCCGGCAGACCGGCACCTCCGTCGCCTCACTCGACCTGCAGCCGGTCGTCCGCGCCGACTGGCAGAAACGTCCCTTCGCATGGGCCCAGCTCGCCGACGGCGGTCGTATCGCGGCCGTCCTCTCGCGTGGGCCGGGCCAGGCCGGCGTCCGGCTGATCGACACCCGCAGCGGCCGGACCCTCACCACCTTGTCCGAGCCGCCCTGCCCGCCGGACACCGACTCTTCCGTCTCCGATATCGAGGAGGAACCTGCCTTTTGTTCGGAGCTGATGGCGTTCAGCCCCGACGGCCGTCGTTTCGCCTACGTCAGGGTCTGGAGCAACAGCCCGCGACGGCAGCGGATCACCGTGTGGGACACGGCCAGGCACCGCAAGGTGGCCGCCCTGGACGCCGGCCCGGCGGTGGTGAACGAGATCACTGGCCTGGCCTTCGACGCCGAGGGGCGCAGCCTGCTGATGGCGCGCGGCTCCACTGGCTGGACGCTGGAGCGCTGGGACCTGAGCACCGGCAGACGGGCGGACATGCGCTCCGCCGGCTCCCGTCTGGGCAGCAGCATTCAGGCGGGTGGCTCGGGCAGGCTCCTGGCCGTACGCCCGGACGACGCTCTCGTGGTTTCCAGCGACGACGAAGTCATCGACCTGCGCGCGAGACGGGTCCGTTCACTCGTGCTCAGCGACAGTGGCCTCCCCTTCGCCGGAACGTTCAGCAAGGACGGCACCCGCTTCGCCGTCGGCGATGCCAGCGGGCGAGTCACCATATGGGACGGCGAACTGCGTCGTCGGCTCAGCGTGTTCAACGGCACCTACACAGGTGATCACGAAAGCGAGCGGGACTCCGTCGGCGCGTTGGCCTTCTCCCCCGACGGCCGCACCCTCGCCGTTTCGGGCACTGGGTCCGTCCAGCTGTGGGACGTCGCCTCCGGACGCTCCCTGGGCTCTCCCTTGCCCACTTCCGGCCAGTACATCTCCAGCGTCGCCTTCTCCGACGACGGCACCGCCCTGTACGCATCCGGCGCGCGAAACCCCGCCGAGCGCATCGACTTGGACCCCGAGCGTCTTCTGCGCCGGGTCTGCGCGCGCGCCGGATCCGGACTGTCACGGGCGGACTGGCAGACCTACCTGCCGGATGTCCCCTACCGCAGGACATGCTGAGAAGCTGTGTCTGAGCCCCGCACGACAGACGGACGGGCTCCTGACGTGGGTGGCATCCATCGAGGTATCCGCAGACTGCCAAGTGGGCGCCAGCTTAGAGGTGCTAACAAAGGCGTTGGACGTGGCGGTGGGTGATGAGGCAGGCGGCGAGGCCGAGGAAGGCTTCGTGGATGTCGTCGCGTCGTTCCCAGCGGATGC